>JAOZUO010000063.1 GCA_029938605.1 Deltaproteobacteria bacterium
AAGTGTCAGTGATGGGGCCGTGAGACCGACACTTTCGGGGGACGTGCTCGCCACCTCCCATGAAAGTGTCAGTGATGGGGCCGTGAGACCGACACTTTCGGGGGACGTGCTCCGCCACCCCTCACGAAAGTGTCAGTGATGGGGCCGTGAGACCGACACTTTCGGGGGACGTGCTCGCCACCCCCCACAAAAGTGTCAGGTGCTGGAGGCTCGACGGAGGGCGGGACAACTGCGAAAAAGTCAGCTCAGCGGATCAGTGATCCTGGGGCGTCAGCCCAGGACGCTCTGTCCCTGGTTGCGCTGTGGTATGTTTCCGTTCGGAGGTACGCATGCGGTCGATACGGGTTTCGGTGGCGCTGTTGGTTTGTCTGGGCCTGGGGATGTCGGTGTCCTGTGGCAAGGACACCGGGACGGGCGCGGGCGACGGTGCGGTTGATGGTGGCGGCCTTGACAGCGGCGACGGTGACGGTGGGTGTGTCGATGGCTGCTCCAACGAGGGCGCCGTACGGTGCACCGGCCCGGTGGTCCAGACCTGTGGGGCGGGTGGGGACGGGTGCCTCGACTGGCAGGACGTGACGGACTGCGGCGCGGTGGGGCAGACCTGCGAAGCGTTGGGGGACATCGCCGAGTGCAGCGGGCTCGACTGTCCGGAGCCCAGCGGGCGTGGACTGGAGCTGGACGGCGTCGACGATCACGTGGCCATGGGGGGCGCCCCGGGGCTCGGCCTGGTGACCTTTACCCTGGAGGCGTGGCTCCGTTGGTCGGGGTCTGGGGAGACGGCCGGGTCCGGCGCGGGGGGCGTGACAGGGATCCCCATCATCACCAAGGGACGTGGGGAGTCCGACGGCAGCGACGTGGACTGCAACTACTTCTTCGCCATTCATAGTCAGACCCACACCTTGACCGCGGACTTCGAGGACATGGCCACGGGCGCCAACCACCCCGTCGTCGGCCAGACCCCCCTCGCTCCGGACACCTGGTACCATGTGGCCGCCTCCTACGACGGAGCCACCTGGCGGCTGTACGTCAACGGCGCCCTGGACGGTCAACTCGCGGTGAACGCCATTCCCCGGTCCGACTCCATCCAGCACTTCGGGCTCGGCACGGCGCTGGACTCCGCCGGAACACCCGTGGGCGCTTTGGACGGCACCCTGGACGAGGTTCGTATCTGGGATCGCGCTCTGGACCCCCAGGAGATCCTCGCGGGGCTGTCCGCGGAGGTCACCACCGGTAGCGGGTTGGTGGCCCGATGGGGTCTGGACGAGACCGCCGGCACCACAGCATCCGACGACGTGAGCGGCTTCACCGGGCAGGTTTCAGGTGGGACGTGGGTGGAGCCCGGGGCTCCCTTTGCGCTGGTCCTTCCCCTGGATGAGCCGACGCTCATCTCGCCCGCTGACGGCGTCCTCGCCGGGACCGATAGCGCCGCACTCTCGGTGTGGGTCGGTGGTGTGGCCACCGACCCGGTGGAGGTGACCTTCTGGGGTCGGGAGGTGGACCCGGACTTTGCCATCGTGGTGCTTCCGGACACGCAGTACTACGCCGAGGACTACCCATGGATCTTCCTCGACCAGACGCAGTGGATTGCGGATCACCGGCAAGACCTCAACATCCGGGCCGTGCTTCACGCCGGGGACATCACCGACAACGGGGACGCGGCCCCAGACGAATGGATGGTGGCCGATGCCGCCATGTCCCTGCTGGAGGTGCCCCAGCCGGGCCTGCCCGACGGCATCCCCTGGGGCTTCACCGTGGGCAATCACGATCAGCTACCCCACGGAGATCCAGATGGGACCACGGTTCAGCTAGACGCAACCTTCGGTGTGAACCGCTTCGCCGGGCGGGGCTATTACGGGGGCCACTACGGCGATGACAACCACAATCACTTCATCCTGTTCGACGCGGGTTCCGCCGCTTTTTTGGCGATCTTTTTGGAGTACGACGAGGATGCGGATCCGTTGGTGTTGGATTGGGCCCACGGGGTCATCGGGGCCCACCCCGACCACGTGGTGATTCTCACGTCCCACTACCTCATCCGCACCGGCGATCCGGGCCCCTGGGGCGCCCAGGGCGCGGCGACCTACGACGCGCTCAAGGACCAGCCCAACCTCGACCTCATGATCTGCGGCCACATCGGCGGAGAGGGCCGTCGTACGGACACCTTCGCGGGCCACGAGCTCACCACCTTGCTCGCCGACTACCAGTTCCGTGACGACGGCGGCAGCGGCTGGCTCCGGATCATGATCTTTTCCCCGGGCAGACAACAGCTGCACATCCGCACCTACTCCACGGTGCTCGACCAGTGGGAGACCGACGCCGACAGCGACTTCCTACTATCCTACCAAACGTCGTTACCGCCCATGGCGCAGCTGGGTCAAGCCACGACAGTGCTCCCCTCCACCCAGGTCTCCTACCCCTGGACCGGTCTTTCGGGTGGCGCCACCTACCAGTGGTCAGCCACTGCTCGCCGCTGCGGCGCGGAGCGCACGACACCCACCTGGACCTTCAGCACTGCGCCCTGAACGTTTCAGTGGACGGAATGTTTGAACCACCTACTGGTACGTAACGAAGCTGTAGAAGATGGCGTGGTCGTCGTAGACGCGGTAGCCGGATTGGCCGACGGGACTGGAGAGGCTGGGATCGGGCTGGTGATCCAGGATCTGGGTGTCGCCGTTTTCGTTGACGAACTGGCATCGGATGGTGCTGCCGTTCCACAGGGCGCGCACCCAGCGGCGGAGCGTGGGGTCCGAGCCGCTGGGCTCCACGTCGTTGATGCTGTCGATGAAGGTTACGTTTCCGCCGCCGCCGTTGTAGTTCCACAGCTGCAGGTGGGTGTTGGACCCGCCCATGACGGGCTCCCGTTTGAGTAGGCAGGCCCACCAGGGACCCACGGCGGAGGTCACGCCGAAGCGTACGCCGGCCCAGCCCGCGTCCCACTGGCTCCCGTAGGAGAAGACCGCCTCGGTGCCAAAGGGGGGCGACAAGCTCGTGGTGTAGGTGGCGTTGGACTGGCTCCCTCCCACATCGCAGCCCAGCTCATCGCTCGCCCACACGTAGCCGCCGCCCACGTTCCAGCCCGAGACCGCGGAGGTACCGGCCCAGGATTCGAAGTGGCTGATGTCATCTAGCATCCCCGGTGCTCCGGGGGCCTCGCAGACATCCCCCACCCCGTCGGCGTCACTGTCCGCCTGGCCTCCGTTGGGCCAGGTGGGGCAGTTGTCGCAGGCGTCGTCGTCTCCGTCTCCATCTTCGTCATGCCCCACGGGGATACAGGTGGTACCCGCATCCGGACCCACGGCGCCGTCGACGGAGCTTGCGGCGTCGTTGTTGACGTTGGCGTCAGGGTTGACGGCGCCGTCAGGGTTGGTTGCCGCGTCCTGGTCGGTTGCCGCGTCCTGGTCCGTTGCCGCGTCCAGGTCGGTTGCCGCATCCTGGTCGGTTGCCGCGTCCTGGTCCGTTGTCGCGTCGTCGCCCCAGACCGAATAGCTATCGCCGCAGCCCAGACTCAGCAGGCACGCGGCAAGAACAATCGTGATTCTTCGCAAGATCCACCTCGATGGTATTTTCCACATCAATCATGGCATGAAGAGAGGGTCTGCGGCAAGCCGGATAGGGAGCAGGGGAGCAGGGGAGCAGGGGTAGTCCGCCGAAAATGAAGCGTTGAGAATATGGCCGTTTCCGGCCTAATGAACTCCAATCCTGCACCAGGCCATCGCGAGCAGTAGCAGTCCGAACCACAGACCAGGGACTCGACCGCCGGCCGCGGAGCAACCGCCGTCATCATAGCCCGGTAGGAACACCTCCGTGCTGTTGCCCGCGCGGTCGTACGCTGTCAGGGTCCGGTTATTGTCGCTGTTTAGCTGCGTCGTGAGCCAATCGAGCGTGAGCTGACCGTCCACCGGGGGCGTGTGGACCACGAAGGTGTGCAGATATCCATCGCTGTATTCCAAAGTGAACGCGACAATATCGTCGCTACCGGTGTACTCGATGACGCTCGGCCAGGCCCCTGGCGGCGTCACAATCGACAGCTCCGGAGCAGTGTTGTCTTCCTCGGTTCCGGTGGTAAATGAGGCCAGAACGGCCCCCGTGGCACTCCCCTCCCGTACCGTGTATTCCGTAAGGGGAGAAAGCGACGGGATGGGCTTGGAGACGAAGGCGCAGCCGTATTCCCCCTCGGGGATGCTGTCAAGAATCCACACGTCTGAAACTATGCCGGAAGCGTCCTCAAGGTGGAGCTCCGGCGAGTTCCCCCAGAACGGATTGTCCGGAGCGATGCGGTCGTACATCAGCAGGGTGTTCAGCGGCACATTCACCGCGCCGTCAGCGGGGTAGTCCTCGACAGTGACATCGCACCGCGCATCGTAGCCTGCCAGGGCCGCTGTCGGCAGGCCCAGCACCACGAGTAATGTCAGCCCGGCCAGTACTCTGGCCACAGCTCTGACCGTAGCTCTGGCCACAGCCTTGACCGTGGTTCCGACCACATCATCAGTCGACATCATATTGATAGGATATCATGATTTCATAGCGAAAGCGGGGGGGGGCGGCGGCGTTCACTGCGCAGCTATCGCTGGCCCCACTTGATAGCGTTACTGTTCGGCGTCCAGAGGCTGCAGATCGTTGAGAATCCGGGAGAGGCCCACCGCCCGGATATGATCGGTGAGCGGATAGGTTTGATCGCCGGGGTGAATCACATCCAGGTGATCGAGCTTCAGGTCAGCCAGGGCCGTGTGCATTGAGCGGGTCGTCCGTGGAGCGCTGTTGCGCTTGAACTCGAAGCCGAATCTGCGCGTGCCTCGCACGACCAGCAGATCCAGCTCTGCGCCGGCGTGCGTGGCCCAAAAGAAACACTCATTGGGACGAGCGCCCAGACGGGTGACCACTTCACCCAAGGCAAAGCCCTCGAAGGAGGCGCCTACCTTGGGATGACCCGCGAGGTCGGGGGCGGATTCGAGCCCCAGCAGGGTATGCAGTAGGCCGCTGTCGGTGATGTACACCTTTGGGGATTTGACCTGCCGCTTGCCCAGGTTCTCGTGCCAGGGCTGTAGCGCGCGAGCCACATAGGTGGCGCAGAGTAGATCCAGGTACCGCCGCACGGCCGCACTACTCACGCCGAAGGCTCGCGCCAGCTCGGCGCCGTTCCAGATTTGCCCGTGGTAGTGGGCCAGCATCGTCCAGAAGCGGCGCATGGTCCGAGCGCCGATGCGGCTACCGAGTTGGGGGAGGTCTCGTTGCAGGTAGGTGTCTACGAAATCCCGCCGCCAGGCGGAGCTGGCGCGATCATTGTCGGCGAGAAATGACCGCGGAAACGAGCCGCGCAGCCAGAGCGACTCAGTCTTCCCCGCCGAAATTTCGCTGAGGTCAAAACCGCCCAGTGGGTGATAGGAAATGCGGCCAGCCAGTGATTCGGACTGAGCCAGCAGCTCGGGCGACGCGCTGCCCAGGAGCAAAAAGGTCCGCTCCACATTCTGATCTGCCAACACCCGAAGCACGCGAAACAGGTCCGGGGCGTACTGCACTTCGTCGATGACCACCAGTCCTCGCAGCGGTTCGAGGGTTAGCAGTGGGTCCTCCAGACGGGCTTGGTCCCTGGGGTGTTCGAGATCAAAGAAGGTGACCGGCCCCTGGCTCCTGTCGGCCAGGAGCTTTGCGAGCGTGGTTTTTCCAACTTGCCTGGCGCCGATTATGGCGACGATTGGATTGTCATCGAGACGTGCCTGGAGCGTCCGTACGTGCGCTTCTCTGGGGATCATTGGTTGATTTTACATTGAAATACGGACGACAGCCATCATTATTTCATGGATAATAGCGTCGCTGCTGTAGCGTGTGGCCGCGGCACGAAGTTGTGCTTTGCCATGGTTCAATGACAGGTACCCCCGCTTCGGGCTTCTTCTATTTCAGGCCGTACTTTTTGAGCTTGTCGATGAGGGCCGGTCGGCTGATCCCAAGCTGGCGGGCGGTCTCGGACTGGTTGGCCTGGCAGCGGTTCATCTCGGCGGTGATGAGGCCCCGCTCGAAGTTGGCCATGCGAGCTTTGAGGCCGAGTCGTCCCTCCAGGGGCTCGGCGCTGGTGCTGGCGTCGAAGGGGTTGTCGTCAATTAGGGGGGTGTCAGCCAGGGCGACCAACCGCTCCACGACGTTCTCCAGCTCCCGCACATTACCCGGCCAGTGGAACTGCTGTAGCTGCGCCAGGACGCGATCCGAGAGGTGTACTCCCTCGAGTCCATAGCGGTCGGCGAAGCGAGCCGTGAAGTGCTCGGCCAGGGGCACCACGTCCTCGGGGCGTTCCCGCAGGGGCGGCACCTTGATCACCACCACGTTCAGGCGGTAGAAGAGGTCCTCTCGGAAGGTCCCCTCGCGTACGGCCTCGGCCAGGTTGCGGTTGGTGGCGGTCAGGATGCGCACGTTGACCTTCACGGTGGCGTCCTCGCCCAGGGGGCGCAGCTCGCGTTCCTGGATCACCCGTAGGAGCTTGCCCTGGGTGAGCAGATCCAGCTCGCCGATTTCGTCGAGCAGCAGGGTGCCTCCGTCGGCCTCTCGAAACAGGCCCGTGCGTGCGTGGGAGGCGCCGGTGAAGGCGCCTTTGCTGTGGCCGAAGAGCTCCGCCTCGGCCAGCTCCCGGGGCAGGGCCGCGCAGTTGAAGCGTACGTAGGGTTTGTCCGCCCGGCCCGAGGCCCGGACCAGGGCCTTGGCCACGAGCTCCTTGCCCGTGCCGGTGTCGCCGGTGATGAGCACGGTCACGTCTCGCGGGGCGGCGCGCTCCACCAGCTCGGCCACCCGGTTCATTTGCGGCGAGCTGAACACCATGGTCTGTCGCAGGGCGAGGGCCGCGCGCAGGGTGCGGTTCTCGGCGTTTAGGCGTACGGTCTCCAGGTTGCGGTTCACTACCCGGACGATCTCGTCGCCGTCGAAGGGCTTGGCGAAGTAGTCCACCGCGCCGAGCTTCATGGCCTCCACGGCCATGCGCTCGGAGCCGTGGGCGGTGATCATGATCGCCCGGGGCGCGCCGGGGCGCCGCGCGAGTTCGCCGAGCAGCTCCATGCCGTCCATGCGGGGCATGCGCAGATCCGTGAGCACCAGGTCCACGCCGCCGGCGTCGATGCGCTCTAAGGCCTGGGCGCCGTCTTCGGCCTCCTGCACCTGTACGTCATCTTCCTCCTCGAGGATGGCGCGCAGGGTGTAGCGCAGGGCTGCCTCGTCGTCGACGATCAAGACGCAGGGTTTTGTCATGGACTCTCTCCGTTGGTTCGGGGGGGCTGGTCGGTGGGCTCAGATGGCAGGGTGAGCTCGGCCCGGCAGCCGCCGCCATCCCGGTTCGTCAGGGTCAGCGTGCCGCCGTGCTGCTCGGCGATGGCCCGGGCGATGGTGAGCCCGAGGCCGGTGCCCTCGGGCTTGGTGGTGGTGCCCGGCGAGAAGAGTCGATTACCGATCTCCGACGATAGACCCGCCCCTGAGTCCTCGATGGTGATTCGAGCCGAACCGTCTTGCAGGTGGGCCGTGCTGAGCAGTACCCGTCCACCCGGGGGGGTGGCCTCCAAGGCGTTCTGAAGCAGGTTCACCAGCACCTGGGTGACCTTGCGGGGATCACATTGGATCGGGGTGGCGTCTCCGGGGTCCACCTTCAAGGTTACCTTCTGGTGGTGGGCGATGCCTTCATGAATGAGGCAGACATCGGCGAGCAGAGCCGCCGGGTGGACCTCCCGTACGGCGAGCCCCGTCACCGGCCGGGAGAAGTTGAGGAACTCGTCCAAGGTGATCCCCATACGCTTGACCTCCCCGATGAGCACCCCCATCTGCTCGGCCTCCTTGGTGGATTCCGGCAGCTTCTTGAGCATGAGCGACGAGAGCCCCTGGATGGACGCCAGCGGGTTCTTCAGCTCATGGGCCAGCTCCCCCGAGAGGCTGAGCAGCTCGCGGTTGCGCTCACGCATGGTCTGTACCAGCACCTGACGGGTCGCGATGGCGCCGCGCACTGATCGCTCCAGGGCCTGTCGCAGGGCCAATCCCACGGTCCCGCCGAGCAAGATCGCCATGGTGTAGACCGTGGCGCGGGTCAATGAGTAGATACCGTTCGGACCGAACTGGGCCCCGCCGCCCCAGTAGTCCGGCGTCAACCGGGGCAAAAACCCGGTGACTCCGCCCAAGGTGAAGAACCAGACCACGGACATGGGCAGCAGCGCGAACAGAAGCCAGGGGCGCCGTCGGCCGATGACCAGGGAGGGCAGGATCCCCATGGGGACGAAGATCACGAAAAAGGGGCTCTCCACGCCGCCGGTCACCGCGATGAGCACGGCCTGAAAGGCGACCACCACACCCAGCACATATAGGATGTCGGACGCGAGGAGGGAGCGGCTCTTGAGCCAGAAGTAGTCGCGCACGACGATGGCGCTGACGCTCAGACCGGAACCCACGAAGAGCCACACCCGCCAGGGATCGGGTTGCATGAGGACCAACACCAGGCCCAGTCCGAACAGCACCGGAAAGATGAAGGACCGGGCGCGGGCGATGAATCGCGCCATGGTGCCAATCTCTTTCCAGGTGAGGGACTCGATGTCCTTGTCGGTCAGTCGCTCGATGGGGGCCGACTCGTTGGGTTCACTGGTAGTCATAACCAGCTCCATTGTATGGAAACCCGACAGGGCTGTCGATTGTGTTTACAGGCCTGGACGCGGTTGGGTGCGCTCCGTGGGCTCCCCCTGAGGTGCGAGAATGGTCGCAAGTGCAATTATTTTCGTATCTTGTCGTGATCACGGTGGCGCCTCCGGGGCGATTCGTGGCTCTGTTTACTGCCAACCTTGTGCCAAGTTTCGGGCTGAACTGACGTGGCATGTTGGTTGCACTGCTGCGCTATCGCGCCGCTTGGCGTTCGAGGATTCGAATGACACAACGACTGGCACTTTTCACTGTGATCGCGCTGCTGGGGCTAGGGTTTTCCCCGACGGCCAGGGCCCAATCGACCTCCCACTCCCTCTCCCAAGACCAAGCCGTGAAGCGCGCCGTGGGTCGTCACCCGGCCGTGGACGCCGGCAAGATGGCTGCCCGGGCGGCCCAAGCCCGGGTCTCCATGGCCAAGTCCGGCTGGCTGCCCCGGGTGCGGCTCGAGGGGGGCTACATGCTCATGGGCCCTGTCCAGCAGATGCGTCTAGCGGTGGACCCGGGTATTCCGGGGGTGGACCCCATCGTGATGGAGAACGACCTGGGCTCGCTGCACAACGCCTCGGTGGGGCTGACCGTGGCCTGGCGGGCCTTCGATTTCGGCGCCCGGGATGTGCGCACCGCCGCGGCTCGGGCTCTGGTGGCCGCGAGCAAGGCCGAGACCGCAGAGCGCGCTGCTCAGATCGCCTACGCCACCCGAGCGGCCTACCTGGCGGTGCTCTTTTTTCAGGAGATGGCCGGGGTGAACGCCAGGTCCCTGAAGCTCGCGTTGGCTGAGCGTCGTGAGCACCGGATACGCAAGAAGGCGGGCGTAGGCAATGACCTGGACATCGCCCGGTCGGACATCCGGGTGGCCGAGCTCAAGTCGAACCTCTCGCGGTCCCGACAAGAGAGCGCCCGGGCCCTGGTCACCCTTCGCATTCTGCTGGGGCTCAAGCCGGGCGCGACTCTGCGTCTGACCGACAACCTCAAGCAGCTCGGCACCGCCACGGTGCAGTCCCGCACCAAGCCGCGGCTCCACCCGAGCCGGCTCCGGTTGCGGGCCCTCGAGCGGGCCTCCCGGCTGGAGGTCAAGCGCCTCGGGCGGAACTGGTGGCCCACCATCGATGTGGTGGGGCAGGTCAAGTACCAGTACCCGAAGAACTACTTCGAGAGTGACACGGCCGGCCTCTTTTACTCGGTGGGTGTGAAGCTGTCCTGGAACATCTTCGATGGGGACTTGATTCGCCGGCAGCGGCGTCAGGCTCGGTTCAAGGAGAGCCAGGTCAAGGCGTTGGCGCGGGCCACGGGTGAGGAGATCTCCCGCAAGTTGTCCGATGCCGGCGCCAAGGTGCGCATCGCAGCCTCGTCGGCAAGCTCGGCCCAGCGGATGCTCAAGGCCGCCCGGGTGTATCTGCGGGCGGCGAAGATCTCCAAGAAGGCCGGGATGACCACTGCCCTGGAGGTACGCAAGGCCGAGGAGAAGGTGGACCAGGCGAGCCTCGGCGAGATCAAGGCGTACTTCGACGGAGCCCTGGCCCGGGCGGCCCAGTTGCTCGCCCAGGGCAAGAGCGCGACCAGGCAATGAGTGCACCCAACCGGTTCGTTGGTACCCCGCGAGAAGGTGGTTGCGATAGGAGAGCAACCGTCGGATTCTGGAGACCGCTATGAAACGTGCAATTCCCATCTTCGTCGTGTTGGTGGCCGCCCTGTCGGTGTTGCTCTATCTCCGCCTGCGCAAGCAGCGACTGGCGGCCGAGCGCCCGTCGGGGGGCAGCGCCACGGTGGAGGGCACCGAGGTGGACGTGGTGGCGCGGCTGCCGTCGCGCATTTTGAGTATCAAGGTGCAGGCTGGTGATCGCGTGAAGAAGGGCCAGGTGCTCGTGGAGCTGGACTGCGAGAACGAGCGGGCCCTGTTGGCCCAGGCCGACGCCGCCCTGGCTGGGGCGAGGATCGCCCTGAATGCGTCCAAAACCCAGCAGGGGTTGACCAAACAGGGCGAGAAGTCTGCCCGAAGCCAGGTGTGGATGGCCTACGCCGCGACCCAGGCGGCCAGGGCCCAGAAGCGGGCGGTGGCGGTGCAACGGGGAGTGGCCTACCGAAGCCAGAAGCGCCTCAAGAAGATCCACGAGGCGGGGGCTGCGTCCGATCAGCAGTTTGATCGCACCAAGTCCGCCGTGGTCGGCCTGGATCAGCAGCTCCGCGCCCTGGGAGCAAACATCAACGCGGCCAACGCCCGGGCCCTGGCGGCCACCAGCGGCAAGCGCGCGGCCCACATCCGTACCCAGCTCGCGCTCATCGGGATCCAGGGAGCCCTGCAGAAGATCAAGGCCGCCGAGGCCCAGCGCCAGCGCGCCAGCATCGCCGTGAGGGAGTGTACCTTGCGGGCGCCCCGGCCGGGCTACGTGCTGTCGCGGAACTTCGAGCCCGGGGAGGTGGTGCTGCCCGGCAGCCGGGTGCTCACCCTGGTGGACATCCGAGAGGTGAAGGCCACCTTCTATCTGCCCAACGCCGAGCTGGGCGCGGCCAAGCCCGGTCGGGCGGTGAAGGTTACGGCTGACGCATATAAAGGAAAGACCTTTGACGGCCGGGTCCGGCGGGTGGGCGTGGAGGCGGAGTTTACGCCGCGCAACGTGCAGACCCGCCAGGATCGAGACCGGCTGGTGTACGCGGTGGAGGTGGCTATCCCCAACCCCAAGGGGCTGCTACGACCGGGCATGCCGGTGGAGATCACCATCCCCGGTACGGGCAAGGGGTCCCCTTGAGCGAGGCGTCTTTAGCTACGGAGGTGGAGCAAGGCGACGCGGTCCTGGAGGGGATCGGGCTCCGGCGCGTCTTCGCCGACAACGTCGCCGTGGACGACCTCTCCCTGGCGGTGCACGCCGGGGAGCTCTACGGGTTGGTGGGCCCCGATGGCGCGGGCAAGACCACGACCATCCGCATGCTCACCGGGCTCATTCTACCCAGCGGTGGCGACGCCCGGGTGCTCGGCCGCTCGGCGCATGAGAGTGAGCGGGAGGCCGTAGGCTACATGCCGCAGCAATACAGCCTCTATGGGGATCTTTCCATCGACGAGAATCTGCGTTTTTACGGGCGGCTCTTTGGTCTGAAGCGCGCGGACTATGTCGAGCGGGCGGCCCGGCTGCTGCGCATCACCCGGCTCGAGCGTTTTGGGGATCGGCGCGCGGACGCCCTGTCCGGAGGCATGTACAAAAAGCTGGCCCTGGCCTGCGCACTTTTACACCGACCCCGGGTGCTGGTGCTCGACGAGCCCACCAACGGCGTGGACCCCGTGAGTCGTCGGGAGCTGTGGGATCTGCTGTACGAGTTCGTGGACGAAGGCATGGCGGTGCTGTTGGCCACGCCCTACATGGACGAGGCTGAGCGGTGTCACCGGGTGGGGCTCATCCACCAGGGGCGGCTGCTCACCGAGGGCGAGCCGGTGGCTCTGACGCGGCAGTTTGAGCACCGAACGCTACTGTTGGCCGCGTCGGACCGGCAGGCGCTCGAGGCGGCCGTGGAGGCGCGATCCGAGGTGTTGGCCCTCACGCCCCACGGCAGCTCCTTGCGCGTGGTGGTGGACGGGCAGCGGGAGAAGACCTTCTTGACCTGGCTCGCCGATTCCGGCTTGGCGGATCCCCCCGTGACGGTGAAGCCGGACTTCGAGGACGTCTTCCTGGGGCTGCTGGCCTCCACCTCGGAGGCACAGTGAGCACAGTGAGCACAGTGAGCGACGCGCCCATCATCGAGGTGTCTGATCTCACCAAGCGCTTCGGCGACTTCACCGCCGTGGATCGGGTCAGCTTCCATGTGGAGCCCGGCGAGATCTTCGGCTTCCTGGGGGCCAACGGTGCAGGCAAGTCCACCACCATCCGTATGCTCTGTGGGCTCTTGGCACCCACAGACGGCGACGCCCGGGTGGCCGGATACGACGTGCGCAGCCAGTCCCGGCAGATCAAACGCAACATCGGCTACATGTCCCAGAAGTTCTCCCTGTATCTGGATCTCACGGTGGAGGAGAACCTGAGCTTCTTCGCCGGGGCCTACCAGCTCGACCGCCGGACGCGACGACAACGCATCGCGGCGGCCCTGGACATGGCGGACCTCGTGGCCCGACGGGACGAGCTGACCAGTACCTTGCCCGGCGGCATCCGCCAACGGTTGGCGCTGGCCTCGGCCATGCTGCACGAGCCCCAGGTGCTGTACCTGGATGAGCCCACCGCCGGAGTGGACCCGGTGAGTCGCCGGGAGTTCTGGAAGATCATCCGGCGCCTCTCCGGTGCCGGCACCACCTTGTTTGTGACCACCCACCACCTGGACGAGGCCGAGTACTGCGCCCGGGTGGGGCTCATGGTGGACGGCGCCCTGGTGGCCTTGGACACCCCCCAGCGGCTCAAGGCCGAGCACGTGCCGGGCACCATCCACGCGGTCACCGGCGAGGTGACCAGCCGAGCGCTGAACGAGCTGTTGGCCGCGCACCCCGACGTGCTGGCCGTCAAGCCCTTTGGCCGGACTCTGCACGTGCGGGTGGGGGACAACCTGGCAGACTCCGACCGCTTTTCTGCGCTCCTTCGCGAGGTCGGCTTCGACCAAGTCAGCGTGGATCCCGGAGAGGCGACTCTCGAGGACGTCTTCCTGGAGATCGTAGAGGGCAGCGGCGCCTCAGCCACACCATCGGTCCCGGCCGCCACGTCGGTCCCGGCCGCCTCCTCCGATCCAGACGCGGAGACGAGCCCATGAGACGCGTGTTGCTGCGCACCTACGCCATGGCCCACAAGGAGGTGATGCACATCCAGCGGGATCCGCAGATGCTGGTCTTCGCCCTGGGCATGCCCGTGGTGCTGATCTTCCTGTTCGGCTACGCGGTCTCCTTCGATATTGAGCGCATTCCCCTGGTGGTGGTGGATCAGGACCACTCCGCCGAGTCCCGGGCGCTGGTGGAGAAGTTCACGGCCTCGGACACTTTCCGGGTGGTGGCTCGCCGACAGGATCCAAAGCGGGTGGAGACCCTCTTTCGCTCCAGCTCGGCCAAGGCGGCCCTGGTGATTCCGCCGGGCTACGGCAGGCAGCTCCGGAGGGGGGAGAACGCCGAGGCCCAGCTCCTGCTCGACGGAGCGGATAACACCACCGCTTCCATCGCCCTGGGGTACGCCACGGCGGTTTCCCTGGCCGCCTCCCGGGAGCAGATGGAGAAGGTGATCGGCGAGATCGACATGCCCCTGGAGGTTCGGGTGCGGACCTTTTTCAACCCGCGGCTCAAGAGCGCGGTGTTCATTGTGCCCGGGCTCATGGTGGTGATCCTGGTCATGGTGGCGGTGATGCTCACGGCCCTCACCATCGCCCGGGAGTATGAGCGGGGTTCCATGGAGCAGCTCTTCGCCACCCCCGTGGGGCGGCTGGAGGTGATCCTGGGCAAGCTCGTGCCCTACTTCCTTATCGGTTTGCTGCAGGTGCTTTTGGTCCTTTCCCTGGGGGTCACCTTCTTCGACGTGCCCGTGCAGGGGAGTGTGTTTCTGCTGTTCGGCCTGTCGTCGCTGTTTCTGTTGGCCATGCTCATGCAGGGGCTGGTCATCAGCGTGATCACCCGGAACCAGATGGTGGCTTCCCAGGTGGCGGCCATCTCTACTTTCCTTCCTGCCCTGCTCATGTCGGGCTTCATCTTCCCGGTAGAGAACATGCCGCTGCTGTTGCGAGGAATCGCCGCGGCCATGCCGGCCCAGTACTACGTGCGGTCTCTGCGGGCGGTGCTGTTGCGGGGCAACGGGCTGGAGGTGATCTGGGTGGATCTGCTGGCCCTGACGGGCTTCTTTGTATTGATGCTGATCATCGCGCTACTGCGATTCAAGCGAACCGTGGCCTGAGGTACGATCATGTGGACGACGCTGCTGACTGTCATCGCCAAGGAGTATCGCCAGACCTTCCGGGACAAGCGCATGGTGTCGCTGTTGTTGGTGGCGCCGGTCATCCAGCTACTGATCCTGGGCTTCGCGGTGAACCTGGAGGTGGAGCACGTGCCCACGGTCATCGCCGACGAGGATCGCACCCCCGAGTCTCGACGCTTCGCCGACGGGCTCACCGCCGGCGACGCCTTTGATCGGGCCGGTGTGGTGGCCAGCAGCCGGGAGGCCGAGAACATGGTGGCCCGGGGAGAGGTGCCCCTGGCGGTGATCATCCCTCGGGGTTTCCACCGGAAGATCACCCGATCCAAGCCCGCGGTGGTGCAGGTCCTGGTGGACGGGGGCGACTCCAACCGGGCCATCGTGGCGCAGAATGCCGTGGCGGCCTTCGTCATGAAACGCGCCGCCGACGACGCCCAGAAGCGCGTCCAGCAGGTGGCCGCCGCTCGGGGACAGCGTCTGGCCATTCCCCGGGTGACCGTGAAGCCGCGCATTCTGTACAACCCGACCCTCGACAGTCAGGTCTATTTCGTGCCCGGGGTGGCGGCGACTCTGCTGCTCATGATCACCATGGTCACCACCTCCATGGGCCTGGCGCGGGAAAAGGAGATGGGTACCCTGGAGCAGGTGATGGTCACGCCCATCCGGGTGGAGGTGCTCATCCTGGGCAAGACGCTGCCCTACGGCATCATCGGCCTCATCGACCTGGGTTTGGTGATCGCCTTAGGGGCCTGGATCTTCAATGTGCCCATCCAGGGCTCGGTCGCGCTCATCTTCTTTGCCGGCTGCCTGTACATGCTCAACACCCTGGGCGTAGGCCTGCTCGTTTCGGCGTTGGCCCGCACTCAGCAGCAGGCCTTCATGGGCGGCATGTTTTTCATCATGCCCGCCATCCTCCTGTCTGGCTTCATGACCCCCGTGGAGAATATGCCCCAGTGGCTCCAGCCCCTGTCCGGCTTCACCCCCGTGCGCCACTTCGTCGAGGTCATGCGCGGCGTGCTGCTCAAGGACGCCGGCTTCTGGGAGCTGTCCCCCCAGCTCGCCGCCCTGGCCGGCATGGGCCTCGCCGTCTACGCCTCGGCCGCCTACGCCCTCCGCCGCAACCTGAGCTGACCCTTATTCGTCGAATTCACGGACCGTGACCCAGGGGGATCACATGGCGCAGAGGAAGGACATCGCGGCGGAGGTGAGCTGGACCTGCTGGCCATCGATGTCTATCGTGAGCTCGAGTACGCCGGTGCTGCTGCTGCCGCAACAGGAGCATAGGGGCGCAGAGCCGGTGCCGGAGTTCGCGACTTTGGTGTGACTCTGGGGCAGACTTGCGCCGGCGCCGACGGGGCCAACTGAAAGGGGCGCGACAGTGAAAGACCAGATTACATTGCACGCGCCCTGCAGGTTCATGCGCGACGAGACGATCGTCGCGTTGGCGGGCGTGGTTCCGGCGGTGTTGTCGTAGGTCAGATCGAAGTTGACGTGCAACGGGTCGGGGGGCGTAGGCAGGCCACAATTGAGAAAAAAGGTCGTCACCGTCGACAAGCTCACCGTCATGCCGACCGGTCCGGCGTCCAACGTGCCGGTGTCGGGCGTCGAGCCGTCCTCGATCACGGCGCTGTCGGGATCCCCCCCCGCATCAACCGGTGCGGCGTCCAACGCCACGGCTGTGTCCTGCTGCGCCACGGCGTCGGGTTGCGCGGCGGCGTCCTGCCCTATCGCGGCGTCGGGATCCGCTCCCCCCGGGCTGTGGTTGTCACAGCTCGCCTGAACCAGCATCACCCCCAGCAGCAGGGCCACGATCCTCCCACCGAAATCGTGATTTGTACTGAACATGTTGTCCTCCAGCCAAATAGCATAGGAGAGATTTGCGACGGAAATCAAGCAGCAAGGAACCTGGGAACCAGGCGCCCCATGAGCCTCCCTACCAAGACCTCGTTTTCGACCCCAACCAAATCTTTGGGGCGTGTGTGAAACGGAGGCTTAGGGCTCTACGCAGATGTCGGCGTTGCAGACCAGGGGGGTGGGGCAGGGCGTGGGGCCGGCGCAGCTCGGTCGTTCGCAGTAGTTGGTGGCGCTGCACACGTAGGGCGCTGGGCAGGGGTCGGCGGTGGAGCAGCTGAGCAGTCCGCAGCGTCCCTGGCCGGTACACCACTTACCCAGGCTGCAATCGGTGTTGTCATTACAGTCGCGGACGCAGGCTCCGACCCCGCCCATGCAGTCGGTGCCGGTCGGGCAGTCGCTGATGGTCCCACATCCGATGCAGATGCCCCCGGGGGCGGTGCGGTTGCAGGTGGCCATGGAACCCGGACAGTCGGCATCGGTGCGGCAGTCCACGGGGCCGAGCACAATGGTCCCGCCGGCGTCCGTGGCGGCGTCAGCGCCCGTGGTGGCGTCAGCGCCGGTGGCGGCGTCGGTGCCGGTGGCGGCGTCGGTGCCGGTGGCGGCGTCAGCGCCGGTGGCGGCGTCAGCGCCGGTGGCGGAGTCTACGCCTGTGGCGGAGTCTACGCCTGTGGCGGCATCTACGCCTGTGGCCGCGTCTATGCCCGTTCCGGTGTATTTGTCGTTACAAGCAGGGCTGCTCAGTAGCAGTACCATGCACCCAAGTAGCAGGATTCCGTATCGCATGGGCGCAGTGTAACCATTGGCGCTTATGCGTCAACGGGTTTCCCGGCGGTGATCCCGGACAAGGGTTGGGAACGAGTCTAGGGGTGGAGCTTTTCGTGGGCGGCCCAGAGCTTGCGCATGGGACCTTCAAGGCCTTCGTGGAGGGACTTGACCTGGTCTGCGGGCCAGGAGGAGGGGTCGCCGCGGAGGAAGGTGGTCAGGTCCTGCCGGTTGTCGAAGCGGCAGATGGGCAGGGTGAAGGTGCGGCCGTGGGCCTCGATCTGAATGGTGTCGGGCTCGGGGGACTGCGCGATGAGATACTCGATATCGTCGCAGCCATAGTCCCCGCGCATGACCTCTTCGGGGGCGCTGTGGGCCAGGATGCTGCCCGGATCGTTGGGATCCTCGCGCTCGACGTTCTTTCTGCGAGACTCCTCCGGTGTAACCCAGATGTACAGGACGGCGGCCTTTTCGAGCAGGGTCGCGGGGAGCTGGGCCAGGTTCCACTGGTAGCCGTGGGGAGGCGCGATGGGCATGTCCGCTCCCTCGGGGCCGCCCCGGGCGAACTCGATCACCAGGGTCTTGTCGTCGATGGTGTCGGGGCGTGCTCCGAACAGCTCGTTCACCAAACGGTCCGTCTCGCCCTGCAGCGCCACGGCCAGGTCCTTCAGGAGGGCCGGGGTCATGGACTCAAAGGCCGTGGGTGCGCCCACGGCCTGTCGAGCGGCGTCCAATCGTGCCAGGAGCGTGGCGGGATCCTTCGAGGGCGCGGGCGCCTTCGGGTCCTTCATCACCGCGTAGTCGTCTCCCACCAGGTGCAGCAGGGTTCCCCAGTCCAGCGGGTGCAAAAAGCCGCTGTTGGGGCCCTTGAAGAACACGCGGTCCTGGCCCTGTTCGGCCAAGGCGTCATCTACGCAGCGCATATAATGTACGTAGGGGAAGTCGTCCAGCTGGGTGGTGTCGGCCACGTGAAACAACTCGAGCCGTTTCTCCAGTGGGAAGTTGAGCAAAAATCGGCGCGCCTCGGACTTGCCCGAGGCAGGCAGCGCCAGCAGTAAAAGAGTGTCAATGTGCTTGGGCATGGCTTCTCCGTACGAGTTGGGAGGCCCATCCTGCCCGCCCGTAGCCGAGCCGTCAACCCGGGAGATTTCCCGGGAGACTGTGGTGGTTGCCGGAGATCTTGCGGTTGGGGTGGGATCCGCGCACGATGGCTCTACGTGTCAAAGTGGAGGTTCCCTGTGAGCCCCCGGAATAGATCGGCCCGGAGCGCGGTTTGGTGTTAGGTGAGGTCGGAGGTTGAGCCCGGAGGTTGTCTTGGATCTCGTGGTCAGCATTTTGATTGGCGTGGGGTTGAGCGCTGCTTGTGGCTTTCGGGTGTTCATGCCCATGCTCGTCATGAGCATCGCGGCGATTTCCGGGGCCTACACTCCGGCTGAGGGGTTCGCCTGGGTGGGGACGTACCCTGCGTTGTTGGCCTTTGGCGTGGCCACCCTTGTGGAGATCGCGGGCTACTACCTGCCCTGGGTAGACAATCTGTTGGACACCATCGCTTTTCCGGCTTCGGTGATCGCCGGTACTGTTTGCATGGCCGCGGCCGCGGGGGACCTGCCCCCCCTGATGACCTGGTCGATGGCGTTCATCGTCGGCGGCGGCAGCGCCGTCACCATCCAGGGGATTACCACCGTGATCCGAGGCGCCTCCACGGCCACCACCGGAGGGATCGCCAACCCGCTGGTTTCCACGGGGGAGACCGTCACGAGCACCGTGTTGGCGGTGCTTGCCATCGTGGTCCCGGTTCTGGCGTTCCTGATCGTGGTGGTGCTGGTGTTTTTTTCGGTGCGGGTGCTTTTGAGTTGGCGTCGCAAGCGCGCCGAGCGCAAGCGTGCCGAGCGCAAGCGCGCCCATGGGGACGCTAGGCGGCTTAGAGGCGGCGAGACTGCAGGGAGTCGATAGCGCCGGTGGCGTCGCGACCGAGCTCGGCGGCGTTGGCTTCGTCCGTGTCCACGTGCATCTCCAGCTTGTACTTGGGGCTGATGCGTACGAGGACGTCGCCGAAGATCAGGGAGCGTTCGCCCTCCACGCGCACGCGCACGATGTCCTTGTCCCGCACGGCCAGGCGCAAGGCGTCGGCGGGATGCACGTGGATGTGACGCATGGCGCAGATGACGCCCTCATCGATGTCGATGGTGCCCTCGGACCCCTCGAGTACCAGCCCCGGAGAGCCGGCCAGGTCCCCGGAGGCCCGGATGGGGGCGTCGATACCCAGCTTGAACTCCTCGGTGCGGCTGATCTCCACCTGGGTCTGCTTGCGCGCCGGGCCCAGGATGCGTACCCGCTCTACGCGCCCCTTGGGGCCGATGAGGTTTACCCGCTCCTCGCAGGCGAACTGCCCGGGCTGGGCCAGGGGACTGCGCTCGGTCAGGGTGTGGCCCTTGCCAAAAAGCGCCTCCACATGATCGGGCTGTAGGTGTATGTGGTGGGCGGAGATGCCGATGGGGATGTGGACCTCGGCGGGGTTGACCGACTCGGTTACGTGCTGGTGGCGCAGCACGGACTCGGTGTCCCGGGCGATCATTCCCTCCTCGTCGGTGGGAACCACCAGGATCCGCACCGGGGAGTCGGGGTCCGAGACGTCTTCGGCGGCGCCGGGGGCCACGGTCGCCTCCTGGTTCTTGGACTCGTCTACGATGAGGCCCATGTGGACCATCCCCTGGCAGGCGCGTGAGCGGATCCAGGCGGAGTGCTCGCCGATGCCTCCGGTGAACACCAGGGCGTCCAGCCCGCCCAGGGCAGCCATGTAGGAGCCGATGTACTTTTTGATGCGGTAGCAAAACACGCTGATGGCCAGTAGGGCTCGGGGGTGGCCCTCATCGGCAGCATCCACCAGCTCTCGCATGTCGTTGGAGAGACCCGACAACCCCTTGAGGCCGGACTCCTTGTTGAGCAGTCGGTCCACCTCGATGGTGGTCATGCCCAGGGAGTTGCAAAGGTGTAGTACCAGCCCCGGGTCCACGTCCCCCGACCGCGTGCCCATGACCAACCCCTCGAGCGGCGTGAGCCCCATGGTGGTGTCGATGACCCGGCCGTGGTCAATGGCGGCGATGGAGGCGCCGTTGCCCAGGTGACAGGTGATCAGCTTGAGTTTTCTGTGTGACCGCTGCAGGTGCGCCGCCGCCTTCATGGAGACGTACTTGTGAGAGGTGCCGTGGAAGCCGTAGCGACGTATCTGGTGCTTCTCGTACAGCTCGTAGGGCAGCGCGTATAGGAAGGCGTGCTTGGGCATGGACTGGTGGAAGGCCGTGTCGAAGACCGCCACCTGGGGCACGTTGGGCAGCAGCTCGGCGCACAGCTCGATGCCCTTGAGGTTCACCGGGTTGTGCAGGGGAGCCAGGGCCCCGGCTTTTTTGATCTCGGTGATGACGTCATCGTCGATGAGCACCGAGGCGCTGTAGCGATCCCCGCCGTGCACCACCCGGTGGCCCACGCCGGTGACCTTGTCCAGGGCCGCCACGGCGCCGTGGTCGGGGTGCGTCAGGTCGTCGAGGACCAGTCGCAGGGCCGCCTCGTGGTCCGGAGCCGCCACGGTGGTCTTGGTGTCACCGTCGCTGCGCTCGGCGCGGTGTACGGCGTCGCCGCCGATGCGCTCCACCAGGCCGCGAAAGGCGGCCTCGGGCCGGCTGGAGTCCATGAAGTCGTACTTGAGGGAAGAGCTGCCCAGGTTCAGCACCAGGATGCGGGAGACAGACAGCATTGACGTAGGCCGAAACTCGCGCTTGGACCGCGCGTTCCGGCGGGCGGACTCAACCACGGCTTGTTCGTCCTCATTCTCCTCCCGTTTGGTGAGGCGCTCGGAGAGGGTTCGGGCCAGCTCGGTGAGTGCCTTCACGTTGGTGGGGATCTCCCGGGCCATGGACTCCTGAGGGATCAGCAGGCAGCGGCAGGCCTCGGCGGCCTTGACGTTGGCCGTGGTGGGCTCGCCCGTGAGCAGGCTCATCTCGCCGAAGTAGCTGCCGGCCACGAAGGTCGCCAGCTTCTGTTGGGTGTCGCCTTCGCCCGGAAAGACCTCCGCCGAACCCGTCAATATGACGCCGAAGACCTCACCGGGACGGCCATAGCCGATGATGCGTTCACCGGGGCCGAACTCCTGGACCGTGCTGTACTGGATCAGGCGCTCCAGCGAATCGGCCCGGAACTTCTGAAACAGCGGAATCTCCATGAGGAGAGACTGGATTTCCTGCTTCTGTGTGTCGGTCATGGTTCCCCCAATTGTGTCAGCACACGATCCCCGTGTTGTTTTTCGCACTATTGTTGTGCTGCGAACCGCAGAACTATCGGGCGTGTTGCGTGGTCTGTCAAGCGCCAGGCAGCACCTGGCATCGCCTGACAGCGCCTGAGAGAATCAGCTACACAGGGTCTCCATCTGGGCGAACAGCTTCACCATATCGTCTTTGAGGCCGTCGGAGAGGAGCGGGAGTCGGTGTGCGGGCAGATAGACCATCTGGGCCCGGGCGCGGGTCAGGACCTCGCCGCTGGCGTCCAGGATCTCCCCGGTGGCCACGCAGCCCTTCGCAAAGGGTTCGTCCGAGACTTTGCCCCGGGCCGTGAGCGGCACGCCTACGAGCGCCGGACGGCGGTAGACCACCTCCATGCGGCCGGTGACGAAGAAGACCCGTTTGAAGGCGATGACCGCCCAGGCCATGATCTCATCGAGCACGGTGGAGAGGCTACCGCCGTGGGCCATGTTCTGCCAGCCCTCGAGCTCCCTGGGGATCGTGATGTCAGAGCAGACCGCATCGCCCTGGCGATAGAAGGTCATGTTCAGGCCGTGGTGGTTTTCCGTGCCACAGCCGAAGCAGTAGTAGCCCTGCAGCTTCGGCAGGGGGATCCGGGGGGTGTCCATGACAGGCTATTTGCATGACAGCGCCCGATTTGTCCAGCCCGGGTGGGCGTCGGGGAGCGTAGGTCGCTGGTTAGGCGGTGTGTTCGGGCGTCGCAGCCTTGGCTGCTGCCTTGGCTGGTGCCGGTGCTGATGCCGGTGCTGGTGTTGATGCACGGCGGCGGAGCAGGAGGTTTTCCAAGAGTTGACTTCCGTGCTCCACCAGGACTCCAAGGGGTTCGCCGGGAGGCAGCGGAGCGTCCCGGTCGCCGTTGTCGGCGTAGATGACGGCGAACACCTTGTCCTGGACGACGAGGGGGATGAGGTAGGAGCTCGGACGCACCGGCGGGCCAATCTGCGAAAGTAGGGCCCCCAGGGTGGCGTCGTTTTCATCTGTCTGCCAGCGCAGGAGCCGTTTTTCGGCGAATAGCTTGTCGAGCACCTCGCTGGGACACAAGGGGAGCTGTAGCTTGGACACCGGCCGCCCCGGGGCGTCGCGCTGCTGGTCGGGGACCCCAAAGACTCCGAGTACCACCAGGGCCTGCTTGTGGGCCAGCAGCAGCACTGCGCGTTCCAGGTCGGCGGCAACGTAGCGCAGGACCTCCAGGGAGACCGTCACCGAGTGATGGCTCCGCCGTAGGTTCACGACGCTCTCGTAGAGCCGCTTATGCTCGGCGTCGGTCTTTTGTTGGATCCGAGCATCCACTGTGGCCGGATCGAGCCCGGCGGCGGCCGCGCGTTCGATCAACGTTCCCAGGGTTCCGAGGAACCGCCGGGTGACCGCCGCGCTGGAGGTGGGTTCCGGCCGCGGCACGTGAAAGGAGACCGTGTGGTCATCAATGAGCGGGTAGAGGCGGGGGTCGCTGTGGCAGCCAAAGGTCACGATGGCCGTCTCGGGATGGGCCTGGTGCAGGGGCCCCATCTGCTGTTCGAAGGCGGCGGAGTCCTGGCTTTGGCTCGCCAGATGGTCCGTGTCCACCAGGAGGGTCAGCCCCTTCGTAGGCGCATTGCTCAGCAGTAGGGTGGCCTCCTCCAGGGAGGCCACTGGTCGCACCGACTGCCCGGGCCCGGTATGCTCGTCGGTGAGGCCGTGCTGCACAATCAGGTCGTCGGTCAACAGCAGCGCCTGGATCGCCTGACCGCCGGATCCCG
This sequence comes from Deltaproteobacteria bacterium, assembly GCA_029938605.1. GTDB lineage: Bacteria > Myxococcota_A > Polyangia > HGW-17 > JAJRWW01 > JAJRWW01. The sequence continues at coordinate 23,155 of JAOZUO010000063.1, forward strand.
GTGCGCAGAGTTGCTCCAGGGATGCCTCTGTTTCGTGGTCCGGGTGGTCCCGGCGGCGGTGTCGAGCCTCATCGAGCACTCGGGTCGCTTCCAGCAGCAACTCCTGGGGAGAGATCTCCAGGTCCAAGGCGAGGTCCGAGGGAACCAGGCTGAGGTCGTCACCCACGGGGGGTGCGCAGAGGGTGAAGCTGAACTCCCCGGTGGTCCAGGCGGCGATGGAGTTGATGACCCGTTGGATGAACAGGTGGAGAGCCCGCTGGAGCTGCTCCCGGGTGACGGAGCCCGCATCCAGCAGCAGGCTGCCGATGGGCTTGCCCGCGCCTTCGGGCTGTTTCTGAAGCTGCAGGGCGTGGTGTAGGGAGTCGAAGTCCAGCTCCCCACGCTCGAGCAGGATGGAGGTCATGAAGGTGCGGTGGGGCTTGAGGCTGGCGGTGGCGATACGCCCGTCCACGAAGCCGATCTCAGCCTGATGACCCGGGCGGTCGATGCACAGGAGCCCGCTTTTCCCGGTGAGCCCCAGGATCTGGAGCACGTCGATGATGGTCACGTCTTCGAGGTTGCCTTGGAGTCGCATGGCTAACTCTGGTCCTTGAAGAGTCGGATCAGCCCCTCCAACGTGGCGGCCTTTCGCTCTGTGCGTGTATAGAGTTGGCTCGACATGAGCGCCGTGGCTGCGTGGGAGGCCAGCAGCTCGAAGAGCTCCAGGTCGAGCTCCTCGAAGCCATCCTTTTGCTGTAGGAGCTCGAAGATTACCAGGAGGCCCATGAGCTCGTTAGCCACCACCAGGGGCAGCACCGCGATGGGAAGATCCCCTTTGTGTGTGGCGTTGTTGGGGTCGAGAAACAGCTCGCCGGACCGCGCCACCTGGGACAGGAGGTTGTCGCCGAAGGGCACCACCACGAGCTCGTCCTCCTCCATACCCTCGTCGATGGACCGGATGAACTCCTGGGTATTCCCATCATAGAGATAGACGCCGAACTTCTCGGCGCCGATGAGGTTGATTACGATTTCGGCGATGTTTCGCAGCACCGTGTCGTGATCCAGGGTGGCGTGTAGCTGGGAGGAGGCGACGTAGAGGCTGATGAAGTTGGAGTTCTGGCGCTCGATCTCCACGAACTGCTCGGCGATTTCATCGTTGTCCGCGTGTACCAGGTCGAGCCGTTCCTTCAGGCTGGACAGCTCCTCGGCGAGGGAGTCCCGCTGGGCGGTCACCGAATGGACCTGGGTCTTGAGCCGTACCTGGGTCTCCTGGTGCCGGCGGGGCGCTTGGTCCAGCTCGTGCTCCAGATAGGCCACGCGCTCTCGAAGCAGGGAGTTCTCCTCTCGCATCTCTTCGGCGGCGCGCTTGCCGTCATCGAAGATCTGCTGCAGGTGCTGGCTCCAATCCTTGGCCGATGCGGACATGTGATTCACAGCCCTTTCACGACTCAGTACCATCAAGAAGCGTGCCAGCCCGAGATCGGCTCTTTGAGGCCTTCGTTACTGGGATTTTGGTAAGGAGCGATCCGTTTTGGGACCTTTTCGGAGTCGCCGGAGCCTGTTGGAAAATCAGACAGTCGCAAAATACTACAGGGGGGATCCCGGTTTTGGGCGCCCATGGGGCCCAGGTTTCCAACGGTCCAGCGGTCTTTGGTGCTGGCACGAAATTTGATGGGTTTTGCGCAGATGATGGAACGCGAGCGAACAATGCCGCTGCTCGAGCGACTGCGAAGGCGTCCCAAGGGGGGCGCGGTGACCTATCGGCAGCGGGCCCTGTTGTTGGCCATGCGAGGACAGTACCGCGAGGCTGCGGCGCTGCTGCTGGCCAACCTGCCCCTGCCATTGAGCCGTACGGGATCCGAGGAGGCCGAGCACCGGCGGCAAGCATCCCTCGCGGCGACCTACCTGACCAAGGCGGGCGAAACCGAAACCGGTGCGCGACTGATGGAGCTGCTGGACCGGAGGTCGGATGCGCTGGAGCCATCGCCCATAAGGCCACCGACCTCGCGGCCGGCGAGCCCGCACCCCACCGTCGATCTGGAAAAGACGCCTGCCCGGGACGCCTTGGGCCAGGGGGGGACCGTTCCCATCGGGGACGAGCGGTCCGCTACGTTGGCGCCCAAGGAGGGGCCCAGTCCTATGGATGTGGGGCCCACTATGATGGCCAAGGTTCCGTCAGTGATCGCCGGCTCCGGTGTTGTCGGCCCGTCGAGTGAGCCCTTGGCTTTGCCCCTGGAGCCTTTGGGGGCTGGGCGACCTACGGGCAAGTACTCGATATCGCCGGAGCTCATGCTTGAGCTCCAGTCCCTGCAGACCGCTCGGAGCTTGAGCCCCAGACCATCGACGGATGGCCGGGGCGGCGTGATCTCGATGTATCCGTTCGATCTCGGCACGCGCATCGCGGATCGCTTTGTGCTGGAGGCACGGATCGGGCATGGGGGCATGGCGGCGGTCTATCGCGCCCGGGATCTCGAGCTGGAGGAGGACGTGGCCATCAAGGTCTTCGTCCAGCCCATGGGCGGCTCCGAGGCGGATCGCGAAGGGCTGCGTCGCTTCCGGCAGGAGCTGAAGCTGTCGCGCCAGCTCGTGCACCCCAACGTGATCCGCGTCTATGACATCGGCGTCCACGAGGCCCGGCGTTACATCACCATGGAGCTGCTCCATGGCACGAGCCTTCAGGACCTCCTCGGTGCGCCCGTGGATCCGGCCCTGGCCCTGTGCTTGCTCTTGCAGGCCTGCGAAGGAGTCCATCTGGCGCATTCCCAGGGGGTGATCCATCGGGATCTCAAACCCGACAACCTCTTTGTTACCACCGAGGGCGTGGTGAAGGTCATGGACTTCGGCATCGCCAAGTGCTCGCATGTCCGAGGGGTCACCCTGGCGGGCACCACGGCGGGCACTCCGGAGTACATGTCCCCCGAGCAGATCAGTGACTTCTCCGCCGTGGGCCCCGCGGCGGACCAGTACAGCCTGGGAGTGGTGGCCTACGAGCTGCTCACGGGGGTGCTTCCCTTCGAGCACACCCAGCTCGTGAAGCTGTTCTGGATGCACCTGGAACACTCCCCCCCGCCCCTGCGTCAGCACCACCCCGCACTGTCGGAGGAGCTCGAGGCGGCGGTGCTGCGCATGCTCGCCAAGGATCCGAAAGATCGCTATCCGGATCTGCCCGGTCTCCTGGCCGAGCTTACCCGTCTTCGTGACGCCCAATAGAAGGTGCGGCGGGACTACAGCGTGGGGGGGCGCTGTTGCCTACGTCGGGCGTTGGCCCTGCCGTCGCCCGGACGGCCTCTACGCGTTGCCGGGTACCCGAGCTCGATGAGTTGGCGCTGGATCTCGGGTAGCTCCAGGGGTTTGCGCATAAATGAACAGGCTCCGGCATCAATGGCGTTGTCCATCAGGTGGGGCTCAGACGACCCGGTCATGACGATGGCCTCGGCGCTCGGTTGCGTCTGTCGCAGAAGCCGGAGAACGTCGAGCCCCTCACTCTCATTGGCGGTGGTGAGATGCACGTCCAGGATGGCGGCGTCTACACGTTGGTGTGTAACAGCATGCACGGCCTGGGTCACCGTTCGGGAGGTGAGAAGGCGTACACCCGGTCGATCCAGCGCCATGGTGAGCAGCTCCAGGATCGCGAGATCATCGTCGACCAGCAGCAGGGTATACATGGCTCCTCCATACGATTCTAGCGCCTCCTGTATCTGCTGCAGATGGTGTGCCAAGTATTGTGACATGGGAATTTGTCGTGAGATCCCCAAAACAGTGTGGATGCGGTGGACACTGGGCCGCGGCTGGAGCCTGTTTTAGATTGCTGCGAGATCCGACACTGTTGGAAAACTCGACAGTCTCTCGGTGGCCCCCGGCGCGGCGAATTCTCGGTTTCGTCCCGCAGGAGGTATTGTAGCTCCGTCTTCTGGAGGTGATTCGCTGGGCTCCCCTGCGGGCTGGTGACCGTCACACCACTTGGCATATTTGTTGAAGGGATCCTGGCTTACCATGGACGAAAACTCACACCAGCTAATGCAGCCCAAGCGGAGCCGGGTTCTGGTGGTGGATGACGAGGAGGTGGTGCGGAGGGTTCTGTCGCAGTTTTTGGAGAAGATGGGGCATGTACCCCTCATTGCCCAGGACGGCGAAGGGGCTTTGGCCCAGCTCTCTCCCGAGGTGGACCTGATCTATCTGGACTGCGAGCTGCCCGGGATGAACGGCGTCGAGATCACTCGGCGCATCCGGGAGCAGCGCGAGTACCGGGCCGTTCCCATCATCATGATCACCGGCCACAAGGATCGCTCCACCCGCATCCGCGCCCTGGAGGCCGGGGTCAGCGACTTTTTGACCAAGCCCTTCGACACGGTGGAGCTGCGCCTGCGCACCGACACCCTCCTCGCGCTCAAGCACTCCCGGGAGACCATGGAGCGACAGCGCATCAGCCTCGAGTCCGTGGTGGCCGAGCGGTCCGCCGCGGTGAACCACGCCTTGAAGGAGGTGGAGCACCAGCGGGATCAGCTCCGTCTGGCCCATCTGGAGACCCTGGAGCGGCTGGCCCTGGCCGCCGAGTACAAGGATCGGGACACGGCCAGCCACATTCACCGGGTGGGCGCCCTGTGTGCGCTGCTGGCCCAGCGGTGGGGTTGCGCCCGGGCCGAGGTGGAGCTGATCCGTCTGGCCGCGCCCCTGCACGACGTGGGCAAGCTCGGCATCCCCGATGAGATCCTCATGGCCCCCCGGCGACTCACTCCCGAGGAGCGAGAGGTCATGCAGGGCCACTCCGAGATCGGCGCCCGCATCCTGGGAGGGTCGAGCAGCGAGGTGTTGCGGGCGGCCGAGGAGATCGCCCGCACCCACCATGAGTGGTGGGACGGCAGCGGCTATCCCCATGGGTTGGTAGGCGAGGAGATCCCGCTGACCGGGCGGATCACGGCCGTGGCCGATGTGTTCGACGCCCTCACCAGTCGGCGTCCGTACAAAAAAGCATTCTCGAATGAGGAGTCCCTCGAGATCATGCGCGAAGGGCGCGGCAGTCATTTCCAGACGGAGCTGTTCGATCTGCTGGAGTCACTGATGGATGACGTGGTCCGGATTCAGCAGGACCATCGGGAGGGAAGTCCGATGAGCTTGACCCAGGCGGCCGAGGACTCCGGACCGGTCATGACCCCCTCGCAGCCCTTCTCCGCCTGGAGGGCCGTGGATCCCTCCGGGCGTTGACGGCGCAGCATGGCGTTGCACGCACCCGAGCGTTTGGTACTCTCAGTGTTCATGGGGACGGAGAACAACACGAAGCGCGCTGACGAAAACCAGCCCGAAGTTTTCGGGGTCGATGGGGTCGGCCCCACCGGGTATCGGCGGCTGGCGCGGCTCCTGGTGGATCCCTGGTCCCGGCTTCCGGCTCCGGACGCCTTTCGAGCGCGGGTGGTGGCCACCCTGGTGCTGGCGAACCTGGTGACTAGCGTTCTGGCCACCGTGGCAGTAGCGATTTTTTTGACCGGGATAGCACCGGCGTTCTTCGGGCTTTTTGGTGCCATCGGCGTCGCGAACGCGGGTCTGTACCTGGTCGCTCGCACCCGTCACTATCGTTGGCCCGGGCTGTTCCTGGTGGCGTGGGTGCCCGCCGGGGTGATCCCGGCAGTTCTGATGATCCCGGACCCCGCTACGTTTGCCATCGCCATGTGCTGGTTGATCATCGGCGTCGGTATCTCCAGCTTCCTGCTGCCCGGATGGGTTTCGGTCCTGGTGCTGGCGCTGAACCTGGTGATCCCCGTGGTGATGGTGCGCGCGACGGGCCACCCTCTGTCCATGGTGGCCGGGCTGGACCTCTTTATCTTTGCAGCCTCATTTTTCATCCTGTTCCATAACTGGGTGATCCGGCGCAGCGAGCGTGTGGCTGAGCAGCAACGGGGGGATCGGCGGAGGCAGACCCTGGCCCGCCGGGAGGCAGAGGCTGCGTTGACCAGCCGGGAGGAGCAGCTCCGCATTACGTTGGACTCCATCGGGGACGGGGTCATCGCCACGGATCCCGACGGCCGTATCGCCGAGCTGAATCCCACGGCGGCCGATCTCGCGGGCGTTGCTGCCCCCGACGTCCTGGGTCTGCACCTGGACCGGGTTTTGCGGTTGCTGGATCCCGATTCCGGCGCGCCCACCACCCTCGCCGAGCTGCAGGGAGAGGGGGCCTCGCCGGTGGAGGCCGTGCTGCTTCAAGGAGCGGACGACGTCATTCGACGGGTGGAGATCACCCGGGCGCCCATGCGGGACCTGGCGGGTGCGCACGTGGGTGAGGTCTTCGCCCTGCGAGATCACACCGAGCGGTTCGCCCTGCAGGAGCAGCTTCAGCAGGCCCAGCGGCTCGAGGCCGTGGGGCGGTTGGCCGGGGGTGTGGCCCACGACTTCAACAACCTGCTCTTTTCCATCAGCAGCCTCACCGAGCTCATGGAGATGACCGCCGACGAGTCCTTTCCCTTCCACCAGGATCTGCGGGATATCCTCGAGGCGGTGGATCGCGGCTCGGCTCTCACGGCGCAGTTGCTGGCCTTCTCCAGCCGTCAGGTGCTCCGTATGGAGCTGCTGGATCTCGGCGCGGTGGCCGGCGAGCTGGCCAAGATGCTCCGCCGGGTCATCGGCGAGGACATAGAGCTGCGTTATCGTACGACGACTGGGTTGGGTCTGGTCCAGGCGGACCGCAGCCAGGTGGAGCAGATCCTGCTCAATCTGGCGCTCAACGCCCGGGAGGCCATGCCCGGCGGGGGCAAGATCACCGTGGAGACTGCCGATCTGGTCCTGGACGCGGCCGACGTGGAGCAGGCCCCGGAGGTGCCGCCCGGACACTATGTGCTCCTGGCGGTGAGCGACACGGGGGATGGCATGAGCGAGGAGGTGCGGGAGCACATCTTCGAGCCCTTCTTTTCCACCAAGGATCGGGGGCGGGGATCGGGTCTGGGGCTCTCCATGGTCTACGGCCTCGTCCAGCAGCACGGGGGCCATATTCAGGTACACAGCGCCGCGGACCAGGGCACGGTGTTCAAGATCTACCTGCCCGTGGTCGAGGCTGAGACGGCGGTCCGAGACCGGGGATCTGACGAGGCGACGGAGAAGCCGCTCCACGGTTCCGGAGAGACCATCCTGCTGGCCGAGGACGAGGAGATGCCACGCAAGCTCACCGCCCGTGCCCTGAATCAGCTCGGGTACCGGGTGATCACGGCAAATGACGGGGTTCACGCCCTGGAGGTGGCCAGGGATCACCAGGGTCCCATCCATCTGCTGCTGTCGGATGTGCTGATGCCCCGCTTGACCGGCCCGGAGCTGTATCGAGAGCTGGCCCCCCAGCGGCCCCAGATGCGTGTGGTGTACCTGTCGGGGTACACCGACAGCACCATCGTGGACCACGGCATGCTTGAGGAGGGCGTGCATTTCCTTCAGAAGCCCGTGTCTCTGCGGAAGCTGGCCCGAAAAGTACACCAGGCCCTGAGCGACCCTGGCTCGGGGACTTAGGAGACCGGCGATGTTCTGGTTACGGTTTGATACGTGTAGGACAATCCGACACATTGGGATGGTTGGAAATGGTACGGTGGGAGCCGGAGCTCCCCGAAGACGGATGCTCTGTTTCGTAGGTGGTTGTAGGTTGTAGGTTGTAGGTTGTAGGTTGGAGGCTCAGAGATGTTGAAGCGGATCCTGATCGTGGATGACGAGCAGAAGCTCTGTGAGCAGCTGCGGCGGTTCTTCGAGGCGAAGGGGTTTCAGGTATACACCAGCTACGACGGGACCTCGGCCCTCGAGGTGGTTCGCTCCACGGAAGTGGATGTGGTGTTGCTGGATCTGCGGTTGCCCGACCAGAACGGTCTGGATGTCCTGCGGTCCATCAAACGGGAATATCCCGGCACGGGAGTCATTATCATTACGGGTCACGGGGACGTGGATACGGCGGTGAACGCCATACAGATGCGCGCCGACAACTTCGTGCTCAAGCCCGTGAACCTCCAGACCCTGCTGACGGTGGTGGAGCGGGTGCTGGAGTCCTACCAGAGCCAGCAAGAGGTGCTCTTTTTGCGTGGGCGCCAGTCGGAGATCCGGGGCCAGCAGGTCAAGCAGCTGCTCTTGCCGCCCGACGTCATGGAGACCGTGAGGCTGCTGGCCGAAAATCCCGCCACCAACGTGCTGATCCTGGGAGAGACCGGTACGGGCAAGGGCATGGTGGCCAACGCCATCCACGAGCTTGGTCCCAGGCGCGACGAGCAGCTCGTGGACCTGAACTGCGCCGGCTTGGCGGGCAACCTGCTGGAGTCCGAGCTCTTCGGCCACGAGAAGGGCGCCTTCACTGACGCCAAGAAGGCCAAGCGGGGGCTACTGGAGATCGCCCACCGGGGCACGCTCTTTCTGGACGAGGTGGGGGACATGGCCCTTGAGGTCCAGGCGAAGCTGCTCAAGGTCATTGAGGAACGACGCTTTCGCCGTTTGGGAAGTACGGTGTATGTGGACGTGGACGTGCGTCTCATGGCGGCCACCCACGTGGACCTCGACAAGGCGGTTAAGGCTGGAACCTTCCGGAGCGACCTGTACTATCGCCTGAGTGTCATGCCGCTCATGCTGCCCCCCCTGAGAAATCGAAAGGGGGAGATCGTACCCCTGTGCAACCTGTTTTTGCAGGAGTTCGGCGCCAAGTTCAGCAAGCCCGACCTACGGTGTGCCCGGGAGACGGAGTCCATGCTCGAGGCCTACGGTTGGCCCGGCAACGTGCGCGAGTTGCGCAATGTACTCGAGCGGGCGGTGCTGCTTTGCACCGGCGAAACGGTGGAGCCGAAGCATTTGCCGGAGAACATGCGAACCCAGGCCCGGACCCGGCAATTCATCGAGGGAGTGGACTACTCCCTGGAGTCTGTGGAGGCGGGGCACATTCGACAGATCCTGACCCTGTGCGAGAACAACCGGTCCCGGGCGGCCAAGCTCCTGGGCATCCACCGCACCACCCTCCTGTCGAAGATCTCCAAGTACAATCTGGACGACTAGCTCAATATAGGAGTCCCCCCGGCTTTGCCGGGGAGGCCTTCACAGTTTGACATTTCCGGGAGTCGTTTCCGCCGTTGATGCGTTCGCTTCGCCCGCGCGAAGGAGCTTCACTCTGCCGCTCCAGCAGGACGCTGAGAGAGCGGCTGCCGTGAACTCCTCCACGCGAGCTTCGCTCTCTCTCCGATACTTGAGCGTGTGGGCCGTCAATGAAGTAAGCGCACCCCGAAAGGCACGAGAGCTGATCCGGCCTCCCCAAGCCGCTTTGAGCGGCTCACAATTGTAATGCCCCCGGCTTTGCCGGGGGATATTTACTTTTGTTCAAGCTGCGAATGCGTCGCAAAAGGCGAAAGATCACATCTGGGGTAACAATGGGGCAACATTCGATGTCAAGTTGCGCCAATATATCAATGTCAAGTCGGGGGGTTAGAGAAAAATCAGATTTCGATTTCGGCGCGCAGAACGTGCCTTGGAGCCCCCTAGCCCGGGGTGGGCGTGAGGCCCGCAGGGCCATAGGGCTTCGTCGCCAGTGTCTGTGGTGCCGGTTCCTCTGTTAGTCAGTTAGGCCACACCTTCCCCCGGCTCCGGAGTACTGGAGAGTTAGCGGAGTCCTGTCGCCAGAGTGGTATGACGTCGCAACGCGGTACTTCACGCGGCGCTTCCGAAACGCGTCCTCGCCGTCTTCGAGCACGTGTAGTGCCGCCTCGCGTACCACGGGCTGCAGGACTATGCAGAGATGTCCCATCGCGCCACTGCCCCGTGACTTGTGATCACGGCCATGGCATACTCGCTTCGCACGTGTGGTTTGCCTCTGGACCGCTCCAAGTTAGAGGGACAGATATTGTAAACCATCGCACGGCGAGGAGGCCACCATGATCAAACACAGCGTAGTATTGATGGGTGGCACTCACGACGAGCTGCGGGTCTCCGCAACGACTCTACAAGAAGCAATAGGTGCGCTTGTAGACGGCGCACGAAAGGCCACACGCTTCGCCGTGGAGGGAGAGAGTGTGCGCCATGGCCCTCGCCCCACATGGCTCGATGCAGCATGCGCCATCGACATCACCGGGCTGTCAGCGGGGTCTGCAAACGTTGCTGTAGAAGCGCCGACCCTGCAAGAAGCAGATACCGAGAAGTTCGGTGACGGTGGACAGCGGAGCTTCTTCGAGGACCAGGAACGACTGCTCGGCGGACAGACAGCCGTCGACCTCTTCGGTAAGGTACTGGCTGCGGTAGTGGAAGGGCCCGTCGACGACGTGTCAGCGGACCGGGCACTTCTTGACACTTGCGCTCGTTTTGCCCGCACCGCGAGTGGCGCGTTCACTGGTGTGCAGCTGGTAGGGCTCCAGGGTAGATCGACTCCGTTGTTGGTTACTCCAGATCATGTGCCCCAAATTGAACTTCTTCGAGACGAGACGCCGCAGCCTCAAGCGGTGCGGCTGTCTGGTACGCTGGACACCATCTCCGCCTCGCGTGCCGACGTCATCCTCACCCTCAAGGACGGCACAAAGGTACCAGCGCGTCTGGAAGACCACGACTCTGACGTACTCAAGGAGCTGTTCGGTACAGACGTCGTTGCATTGGGAGTGGCTCACTTCAAACCTTCCGGACGTCTTCTGTTGTTGGACGTAGAGTCGATCTGTGCAGCGAGCAAGAGCGACCAGTTGTTCGAGACAATGCCGACCGGCCGGAGGCACCTGCCAGTGGTGACCCCGGTTGGTCAAGACCCTACCGCAGGCGTATCCGCGTTTTTCGGAACGTGGCCCGGAGATGAGTCGGAACAAGATCTCCTCAAAGCGCTCAAGGTTATCGGATGAGCGACGAGCTCTATCTGCTCGACACCAATGTGGTAGTGACCCTTGTTCGTGGGAACGCCCTCGCCAACTATATCGATGACACTTTCGGGCTGCGGGAATCCAAGGTTCGGCCGCTGATCAGCGTTGTAACTCACGGCGAGGTTCGCGTGCTGGCCGGTCGCAACAACTGGGGCGTGAAGAAGCTCGAAGCCCTACAGAACGCACTTAATAACCTTGTGACGGTCGACGTGAACCATCCAGCTGTGATTGACGCGTACGTCGAGATCGACCTGTACTCGCAGGCCTACCCTAGCGGCTCAAGGAACATGGGCAAGAACGACCTATGGATCGCCGCATGTGCCAAGGCGGCTGACGCTACGTTGCTCACGACCGACGACGATTTCACTCATTTCAACCCAGAGCAGCTTGACAGTGTGTATATCGATGTACGGGCTGGCCAAGGCCAACAGTAGGTAGATCCACACCGAGACGAAAGCTACTAGGCAGGCACACGCTGACCAATCGGAGTGTGCGTCGGACGGTCCAGCGGGTTTGGGCTAAAAGGACGCAGTCGGGTGCAGGAAGCATGCCCCCGATGGAGAACCGTAACCGAAGGCGCAGTCGATGGCGCTGTGGTGATCACCGCATGGGGGCGCCGCTACTTGTACGAGAAACGGTTTTGGGCGATGATTGGTATTATGGGTGGCAGGTACTGGGCACTGTGGAGACTTCGCGTAGCGGTGATCGTCTTCATCGGATTGCCTGCCACTGCCTGCACCGGAGAGAACCCGGGCGCCAACGACAATCAAAACCAAGGTGCAGTCTGCGGGAACGGATTGGTCGAGGCAGATGAGATCTGCGACGGTTCCGACCTGGCTGGCGGCACCTGCCAGAGCCTTGGGTGGAGCGGTGGAATCCTAAGTTGCCAGCCCGGCTGCCAACAGTACGACACCTCCGGATGTAATCACGAAGCCGTCTGCGGCAATGACTTGATCGAGCCTCCTGAGATCTGCGACGGCAGCAGCCTATTGGACACGACCTGCGCTGAGCTCGGCTTCTACTCTGGTACCCTGGCTTGTCTGACTGACTGCACGGGCTTCGACACAAGTGACTGTGCCGAGCACTGCGGTGACGGTGTCATCAATGGCTCGGAGGTCTGCGACGGGACAGACTTCGGCGATGACACATGCCAGTCTCACGACTTCTATTCGGGAAACCTGAGCTGCTCTACCGACTGCCAGGTCATCGACGATGCGAGCTGCGTTGGGACCTGCGGCGACGGCGTGATCAACGGGACGGAGGTCTGCGACGGGACGGACTTCGGCGATGACACATGCCAGTCTCACGGCTTCTACACGGGAAACCTGAGCTGTTCCACCGACTGCCAGGTCATCGTCGTTTCGAGCTGCGCTGGGTACTGCGGCGACGGCGCAGTCAACGGCTCGGAGGTCTGCGATGGCATGAACTTCGATGGTGATTCGTGCCAGGTGCGTGGGTTCTACACGGGAAGCCTGAGCTGTCTAGCTAGCTGCCAGGTCATCGACGATTCTGGATGCGATGGTCTGTGTGGCGACGGCGTTATGGACTCTCCGGAAGCATGCGATGGGACTGACTTCCGCGGCGACTCGTGCCAGCACCACGGCTTCTATTCGGGAAGCCTGAGCTGCTCCACCGACTGCCAGGTTATTGACGACTTGGGCTGTAGCGAATTCTGCGGTGATGGCGTGATCAACGGCCCGGAGACCTGCGAGGGCGGCACGGGCGGAGCTGTCTGCACGAGCATCGGGCAGGGGTACACTGGAGGCGTGCTCACGTGCAATACAAACTGTTGGTGGGGCACGAGCAGCTGTACTTTCGATCCGACCCCAATCACCTGGATCAGCATACCGGGCGGAAGCTTCGAAATGGGTAGTGCTGCGGCGGGACAGGTGGACGAGCAGCCCGTGCACACAGTGTCGGTAGCCTCGTTCGAGCTAACCAAAACGGAAGTGACGGTAACGCAGTATGCCGCCTGCGTGAACGATGGAGGTGCCTGCACAGTTCCGAGTACCTCGACTTTCTGGTGCAATTGGGCGGATCCCGGATACGAGGATCACCCTGTGAACTGTGTGAGCTGGTACCAGGCCGTAGACTTCTGTGCGTGGGTGGGAGGACGGTTACTGAGCGAGTCCGAATGGGAGTACGCGGCGCGCTCAAGGGGGCTGGACATCCACTATCCCTGGGGGGATTCCGCGCCAACGTGCACGTATGCGGTCATGCATGAACTTGGTTTTGGCTATGGATGCGGCATGGATCGCACGTGGCCAGTGTGTAGTAAGGCGGCGGGGAACACGAGCCAGGGATTGTGCGACATGGCTGGTAACGTGCACGAGTGGGTCGCGGATTGGTATCACAGCGATTACATCGGTGCGCCTGTAGATGGCAGCCCGTGGTTGATTCCGGCTGGATCACGGCGAGTCATACGTGGTGGAAACTACCACTTCGGCGGACCGGCCTTGAGAGCTGCAGTGCGCGAAGATTATCTTCCGGGTGGAGGCTTAGGGGATATCGGTTTTCGCTGCGCCAGGTAGTACCGCCGATTCGCAGGTGGCGTTGTCTGCTATACCTCAACCAACTCCCGCAGGTAGTCAGCCCACTTCTGCAGCGCGTCCCGTTGCTGGTCGATCAGCTCGGCGCGGACGTACACGGCTGTGACGTCGCCGTGCGTGTGATTAAGCACAGCCGAGGTCACCTTGCGTCGTACGCCAAGCTCGGCCATTGCTGTCACGGCGGAACGTCTCAGATCGTGGGACCTGGCGTCTTCGACTCCCCACGTAACATCGGCGTGCTCTGACCAATAGCGACTGATCGTGTTGCTCCTGAGGGCCTGTAGCCCGCGACGCTCGCGGCCCCACGTCGACGGAAACCAGTAGCGCCCATCGCTCGACTTCTGCTCAACGGCGTCTAGCAGCTCTGTCAGCGGGGATTTGTTTCAGAATCGGTTGGGATGATTTATCTGGCGGGAAAGTGAAACATTATCGGCGCTTCGTGGGGCGGGGGCCTGGCTGTACGGTGGGTGGGGCGGTGGGGCGTAGGGGTTGGGTCTTGGGGCCGGATCTGGGCGTGGTGTTGGGCGTGGGCGTGGGCGTAGTGTTGGGTGTGGGCGTGGGCGTGGTGTTCGGAGTGGGCGTGGGAACGCCGCCGTCCAGGGAGAGGGCGGGGTCTGTGCCGGCGTCGGGGAGGTACTCTACGCCGGGTTTTTTGATGTACTGCTTGATGGGGCGTTTTCGTTTGCCCAGGACACGGCCGCGGGTGACGATGACGGGGAGGAGCTCCTTGAGGCGGTAGACGTAGCCCCGGTTGCTCACTTTGATTTTGTACTTCCGGCCCTTGTATTCGAAGCGGTGCAGGTAGGGGTACGGCTCCAGGCCGACGCGGTCGTGGGGGCGGTGGTTCAGGATGAAGCTGAACATGCGGATGGCCTTGTGGTTGTACAGGCGGTGACAGCCGTGGGAGTAGCCGGCGCGGACGGAGCGGTAGTTGTACGAGCCGTGGGTGCGGATGCCCTTGTCCCAGAACTTGATCCCTTCTGGGTTCTTGGGGGTCTTGCGGGTCTTACGGGGGATGAGGTGCAGGGCGGCCACCAGGCCATAGGCCGACAGGTAGCCGGGGCCCATGTTGTCGGTCTTGATCTTCCTTCCCCGGACGATCTCCTTGGGGGGCGTGGAGGGCGGCGGGATCCACACGGGGGCGGCGATGATGTCGCGCCACACCCGGCGGCCCACGTCCGAGGGCTTGTACTTGAGGTAGACCTGGCCGTCCCGGATCTCGTCCTTCCAGCCGCCCACGGTGGTGCGCCAGCGGATCAGGGGGATGCGCTGGCCGCGGTACTTGACCCACAACGTGAGCCTGGGCGTGCGGCCGCGGTACTGGGAGACCTTCTCGCCGCCCGAGCGAATGGGCGGGTCGTAGTACACGTCCCCGCGGTTGATGACGACCTCGAGGTCCATGTTGTCCGAGTAGTAGGCGGGCTTGGCCGGCAGCAAAAGGGCCACCCGCAGATCTCGGAGGACGGGCGCGGGCACCGCGAGCAGGAAGGCGCGCACGGCGCGAGCGTCGGTCAGGCCGAGCCCTTCCAGGGCCGAGTTGGTGAAGGTCTCCACCAGGTTGGGCAGTTTCACCCGCCGGCCGTTGGCGATGTAGGTCTTGGCGAGGCGCGCCGCGCTGCCGTCCTCGAGGATCCCGGCGGTGTGGATCACGCGCTCGCGGATCACCCGGCGCAGGGCCAGGGCGTCTGACTCGTCAGGGGACAGGGCCATGATCCGCGCCATGGTCCGGGTGAGCACGCCCCGGCCGACGATCTTGTGCTTGCGCTCATAGGCCGTCAGGGCCTTGTAGACCTCGTCTCCCTTGGGCTTGTTTCTCCGCCTGGACGTGAGCAGCCCCTCGCAGCGCAGCACCTCGAGGGCCGCCTGGGCCGCTTTGCCGCGCATCTCGGCTCGTCGCAGTTTTTTTAAAAGCCGCTTGCCGCCCTTGCGCCGCCGCAGATCTTCGTCGCGCTGCAACTTTTTTCGGCGCAGCTTTCGGTTAACGACCTTGCGTAGGGCCCGGGACTTGCGCATGGCGAAGCCGAAACCCCAGGCCGAGATGCGGCTATTGAAGGCCTTGAGGGCCTCGCTGTTCACCGTGGCGTAGCAGGCTCGCAGGCGCTTGTTGCCCAGGCGACGCTTCAGGACCGACGGCGTGGGCGGGATACCGTAGAGCTCGAGGTAGTTGGACTTCCCCCGGCGCAGCTTGTGTCCGCGGCGGTCGGCGCGGTCATTGGCCAGGTCCAGGTAGCGCTTGCGATAGGGCAGCGGTTTGGGCTGGGCGTCGCCGGGAGACTGCTCGGACAAAAGCACCGGCGTCCAGTCGTCGCCCAGGTCCAGGATGGTGAACCCCTGGCGGGTGGCTTCGGCAATGGGGAGCGTGAAGCGGCGGCCCTGGTGGAAGACCCAGATCCGGTCGGCTTTGGGTCGGTGAAGGCGGGTGTCGCTGTTCCATTGCACGGGCTCGCCGCGCTTGGGCGGAGGCGTCGGGCGGGCCGTGGAGCCGGTCGTGGAGCTGGTCGACGAGGTGTTGATATTGGTCTGGCGCTCCCGGTGTTGGCGGCGCCCGGAGGCTCCATTGGCCCCGGTATCGCAGCCAACCGCCAGCAGGAGGGCCAGGGCGGGTAGGGTAAGGATCCTAAGTCGTTCTATCATGATGCTGATCATATGCAGGGGGCGTGCCGACGCCACCGTGGTACTCCGCTTTGTCTCTAACAACATAAGATGGCTAGACTATCGGGGCACGATTTTTGTCGATGGGGGGGGATGTGGGGTCATGTGTGTCCGGAGGAACACAGGGTCCGAGGACGCGTAGCCACTGGACGCGTAGCCACTACGGGGCCCCAGGAGCTCCTACCAGCGGTACTCTTCCACCACCATGACCATGCCGTTGGGCAGGCGGATCACTTTCTTTACGGGACCGCGGCCGTTGGCCTGGCCGTGCTGGCTGTCCTGGCCGTTCTGGACGTTGGCGTGGGCTCCAGGGGGGGCGGTGGACTGGGGGGTCGGGATGGTGTACACGGCGCCCGGGCCCTGTTGGCTGGAGATGACGCGGCCGTACTGATCCATCACCTCGGCCGTCTGCATCTCGTCCTCGTAGCGCCACATGTGGGCTGAGCGTCGCTCCTGGCCGGCCATGAACCACAGAAGCAGCGCGATGAGGAACAGCATGGGCATCCAGGCGGAGATGGCCACCACCACGAACAACACGGCGAAGACCCGGGACACGGTGGACGCGATGAGGGTCGCCCGGTACCGGCCCATGCGTGCCGAGAGCGCCGCCCGGAGCACCCGCCCGCCGTCCATGGGCAGGGCGGGCAGCAGGTTGAACACGCCCAGGATCAGGTTCAAGAAGCCGAGGTAGGTCAGGGGCTTGAAGTCCAAGCCATAGCCCAGGCCCAGGCCCGCGGCGGCCAGAAAAAAGGAGACCGCCGGTCCGGCCACGGCGATGAGGATCTCGTCCCTGGCCGTCTTGGGCATACGCGACATCTTGGCCACGCCGCCCAGCAGGTGCAGCTCAATGCCCAGGATCTCAATGCCGAACCGCCGGGCCACCACCGCGTGTCCCAGCTCGTGGGCCACCACGGAGAAGGAGATCACCACCGCGGCGATGAGACCACTGATGAGGCCCATCTGAAATGCAAAATAGGCCAGGATGAGCACGAAGGTCAGGCTGACTTCGATCCTGAACCCGAGGATTGTGCCAATTTTGAAAGGTTTTCCGAACATCGACTCTCTGTCCAATATTCAATGTCTCTACGGGTTATAGCCTAAGTTCTCAGGGGGGCCAGGGCAAGGTGTGGGGGAGCGAAATCGGTGCGCGACACCGGCGAAGCTCAGCACTTCCATATGTCGTCGCAGGTGGGCGCGGCGATGATGCAGTCGGTGCGCGAGGGCGCGGTGTCCATGTTTACACAGGAGTTGATGCAGGCGTCCACGTCTTCGGGGTCGCATCCGGTGTCGCAGACATCGCACTGGTGCTCACAGGCGCTAGCGCAGTCCGCTTCCTCCTCGCAACCCGAGGCTGACAGCATCACCATGGCCAATGCCAGGAATATCCCGACGAATCGTTTCATTTCATGTGCTCCAAGCCGACTTTATCTGAGCTGCGGTGGTGGCGCAATAAATACCGTATCGGGTCTGTGGGGTTCCCCTACGGAATCTCATCTGACGATGAGGAATCTTGTCTGGCCGATGAGCTGGCCGCCGGTAGTCATGGCCTCCACCAGCCAGCGGCCCACGGGGTCGGGCGGGAAGCCGCTCACCGCGGATACCAGGGCGACCCCCGCCTCGCTTTTGGAGTGCACGGTCTTGAACTTTTTGCGGAACCACGGCTTGCGGCGGCCCATTTTTCGCCACACGTGCACGATGTCCTCTTTGATCTTCAGCGGCGTTTCGATCTTGGTGAAGCAGTATAGGGTCGCGTTCTTCAGATCGTCCACATGGATGCGGTAGAACTGACCGACGGGTTTGCCGGTTTTGGTGTCTCGGGCCACGGCCATGGTGGAAGATACCTGGCGGATGGGCGCCGGCGGGATGGTCCGCCGCCCCCACTCGAGCACTGTCAAAAAGAGCCCAATGGAGATGGCCAGGGCCAAGGCCCCCTGTCGGCTGAACAGCTGCTTCGCCGGGAAGTGCAGCGTGGAGAAGAGGACCAAAGTGAAGATGCCGCTCAGATAGAGCGAGACGATATTCCGCACGCCCGCGAGCAGGGGCAAAAAGATGTTGAAGGAGGCGAAGAGGCAGAAGGCGTAGAAGAAGGACGCCAGGTACTTGTTCTCCATGATGTAGCGGTCGAAGATGATGTCCTGGGTGGACAGGAACGCGCAGATGACGATGACGGTGAGGAACCACATGTTCGCTGAGCCGAAGGTGGTGGCGCCGTAGTAGAACGGGATCATGAAGAAGAACATCTGCTGGTACAGGTTCTTCATGATGTAGTTAAAGGCGATCTTGACGCCCTTCTTGGTGCGGCTCTCCTCATCCGATCCCTTGGACAAGAAGCGCTGGAAGACCAGGAGCCCAATCCAGATGCCCACCAGCGCCACCAGGAGCCACTTCACCAGATGGAACTTACGGTGGGCCAGGATGACCACGCCCACACCCAGCGCCAGGGCGTAGATGGAGTGGGCCCACCACAGCTTGTCGTGGTGTTTGGCGAAGGTCGCCTTGACCTTGCCGACGATCCTCTTCACGGGTCTTACTTGCGTCACGCGTCTGTTATAGCAAACTCCGCCGGGTGGAGGTACCTGGTCGGTGGTACTCCATTTGATCACAGACGTTTCCGAGCACCGTGATCCGCAGTGGGGCCTTCGGTCGCGTTTACCACTTGCGACGGCGACCACAGCACGGGCAGTCCAGCCCCCGGCTCCTTGGGTGGGGATTTCCCTATGCCAGACTGGATCACGACGTGATCGGTTTGTCGACTTCCAGCCGGGAATATTTCAATATCCCTCTTCGAGGCCCATGGAACGGCGTTGCGGACCAAACAGCTTGGCTACTATATCAGCCTCTGGATTTGGTCCCTATATCGGACCAAAATGCCTCTCTAATGCATTAGCCACTTGGTATAGTCCCTATATCGGACCAAACAGCCTGGCTAATATACTAGCCTCTTGGTTTGGTCCCTGTCGTGGACGATGCCCCTACATTCTGGACTGTCCACCGCCCATCACCAACGGCGCCAGGGGTGCCGATCCGCAGCGGGACATGACGCCGGAGCGTCTACCGGACTCACCTTCTGAAGAAAGAAGAAATCCGGCACGCCCGGCCGTAGGCGGTGCCATTCGGCGCTCGGGCCCGCACCATGGGTGCGTATTGCCGGGGCGGATGCACTACCTGACGGTTCGCTACACCGGGATGACCATCGGCTCAGAAGCGATCGAGAGCGCCCACAAGTGGGTCATCCAAGCACTGCTGCTAACGGATAGGAGGTTGCAGGATCCAAGCGAGGCGAGGGGCGGGGGCGAGCATGCGCCGTGCGGTCGTTGGGATGCGTTTTTTGCAGTCGCGGCTGGCACCGCCGTCGAAAAACCCGGGGGCTCCGATCACAACGGCAGCCGCGTAGGCACCTCTCGGGATAT
>JAOZUO010000196.1 GCA_029938605.1 Deltaproteobacteria bacterium
CAGGTCTGGTGACTCTGCCCATCGCCCAGCTGGCCGGCATAGTTCAGTCCCCAGCACCAAGCTGTGCCGTTGAACAAAACGGCACATGTGTGCAAAAAACTCGCTGAGATGGATACGACGTCTGTGAGACCGGGCACTTGCACTGGGGTGAGACTGCAGTCGTAGTCAACTTCATTGAGGGTGCAGATCTGGTGACTCTGTCCATCGCCCAGCTGGCTGGCATAGTTCAGTCCCCAGCACCAGGCCGTGCCGTCAGACGCGATCGCGCAGGTGTACCCAACGCCAGCCGAGACCGCCACGGCGTCTGTGAGATCGGACACCTGTAGCGGCGTAGCTGAGCCGGTGGTGGAATCATTGCCAAGTTGGCCTGCGGCGTTCCCCCCCCAGCACAAGACCCTCCCATGTGAGTCCAGCGCGCAAGTATGGCCACCTCCGGCCGACACATCCACGGCACCCCCGCAATCCGGACAGAGGCTGGCTTCGGTAGCTGTATCGCAGACACCGTCACCACACCACGGATCCCGGCAGTCCGTCCGGCAGGCGTTCGGCACCGTGTCCGAGTTGCCCTCTGAGTCGTCGCACTCCTCGGTGGGCTCCTCCTGCCCATTGCCGCAAACCGGCTCGTTGGTGTTGGTGTTGGCGTTGTCGTTCGAGCCTGTGCTCTCGTCACCGCAGCCCACCGAAAGCAGGAAGCAGCCGACGGCCAGGAATCCAAGCGTGGGGTGTCTACGTGTCATCTTCAACCCACTCCGTATTGGCGGTCAGCAAGTAGCACCGTGAAGCCCAATCTTGGACCCAACGGCTGCCGGCTCACCGGCCCATTGGCTCACCGGCTCACCGGCTCACCGGCGTACGGAAGTTCGGAAAAAAGGATCACCCAAACCTCTGAGCATTAATGGAATTATGGAGGATGGGCCGATGGTGGGTCAAGCGGAGTAACTGGCGGTCCGGAATCGGGCCATTGTCGCGTTCCATTAGTAGCGATCCTTAGCCTGAGCACTTTCTCGCCATGGCTTGTGCCGGGCGACGTCCACGCGCTCCGCAGGAGCATTGCGGACCCTCCACTGGCATCGCCTTCGCTCCCACCTTGCAGTGGGGATGATTTCCCTCTTCCAAAGAAAAATCAGGCACGCCCCAGCGCATGACGTACCCATCGTGGTTCGCTGCCGGGCACAACATCGACAGAATCACGACTCGAGGAGGCCACTTGAACGTAGGCGGAAACGGGCCTGGTACATCCAATCGTGTAGGCCGTCGATAGCACCCCCGACGTCGCCCTTTGAGGTGCTCATCCGACCACTCGCGTGGAGTGCTCTGCTCTCGAGCCGGGTCGCTGACTGCGGTAACGTCGTGACCTTTGCCAAAGGTCCCCCGGTACCCGCAGTATCTGAGTGCACAAACTGCGGTAACGTCGTGACCTTCTCCGTAAGGCCCCCCGATTACCGCAGTATTTGGAGCTTTTCACTGCGGTAACTCAGTGACCTTTTCCAAAGGTCCTCCGGTTACCGCAGTCCCAAACGAAATCGTCGATCGCACCGCAAAGGCAGGTCCTTCCACAGCGTGACCGTCCTGACCAACGCGCTCCTTTTCGCAGGCTGAGGACTGGGTTAGGGGTCGAAGCAGCTGGCGTCGCCGCTGGTGTCGTCGCACAAAAGTGAGGTGATGGCGCAGTCCTGGAAGTCCTCCCAGTCCATGCAGCCCCACTGGTCGGCCTCGCAGGTCTGCCAGACGTGGTCGGAGCAGCGCGACATGTTCGCTGAGCACGGGTCCGTGCAGATCATGCCGCACTCGGGACCGGTGACCGGCGTCATGCACAAGAGCCCCTGGGCAGAGCAGTCCAGCTCCTGTTCCCAGACCCGACAGCCGTCAGGGGCGGTGGTACAGCGCTGGATGACCGGGCCGTAGCATCGAATGGCGCCCACCGCATCACAGGGGTCGGCGCATGGGATGCCGTTGTTGTCCCCACAGGCTGTGGTCGCCAGGGCCAACCCAAGCATCAGACCCAGAACATTCCGGGAGAATCGATCCATGGCCCATGCCTATCACGTCACGCGGTGCAGGCCAACCGGCCTAACCTGGCCAACCTGGCACCCGACGTGGGGTGGGATCTATCTAGACCGGCTCTCTCAAGGCGGCGCGTACTTCTGGGTGCTGGGGGTCTAAGCGTTTGGCGTGCATGAGGCAGGCGTCGGCGTAGTCCGAGCGGCTGTATATTTTGCGGTACCAGCGGCTCATCTGAACGAGGACACCAGCCCGGGTCGAGATGTCGTCGTGGTGCTGCACGTCCTCGTTGAGCGCCGTGAGGAGCTTGTTCCAGAGGTTGTGCTCGTCGACCAACTGCTCTAGCTGTTGCATTGTGTCGCGGTTGGTGTAGTCCAGCAGGTAGGCCGTCTGCAGGATCGCCAGGGCGGAGTTATTCTTGTCCATGGCGCTGTAGATGTCGGCGACCTCCTGTAGGGTCTCCACCTGCTCGAGGGTCGAGTCCAGATGGTCCACCCGCTCAAGGAGGATGCGTGCCAGGTTGGCGTAGTCGCCTTCGCCGCGATAGATCTCCTCCAGGGAGAGGCTGGCGACCACGTCGTCGGCCCGGTCGGCCAACAGCTTTTCGTAGTGCGCGACGTCACCTTTCGTTTGGCCGGCACTCGTGCGTTTGGGGGGCAGAGGCGGGGGCTGGGACTTGCGGGCGGGGGGCGGTGGTGGGGGCGGTGGGGGGGGCTGGGCCTGGGCCTTGGCTTTGCGGGGCTTTGGGCGTTTTGTTGGGCTGGCTTTGGGAGGCGTAGGCGTCGAGTACCTTGCAGCGGGGGCGTCGGGATCCGGCTCCACTGCGTCGGGGTGGATGGCGCCCACCAGGGAGGCGGCCGAGTCCACCTCGAACATGGACAGCACGATTCGCTCGTCACCTTGTGGAGTGACCACGTGCAGGGTGGAGTTGAAGGATCCGCGCTCGAGGCGGGGTGAGGCGCTGGGGCTCAGGGTGAGCTCGGAGAACTTGCCGAGCATGGATGCGCGGGAAAAGACATGCAGTTGTCCGCCGTGGCTCACCAGGTGGGTCTCCCCGTAGCCCCCTCCCGGTGCGTGGCCCACGTACACATGGTCCACTACCGCCTGGGGATCGATCTCCGGCGGTAGCTGCTCGATCAGCTCCAAGGGCATCATGGTCATGACTGCATCCTTTGGGGTGTATTCAGATGGGGTGTATTCAGAATTTCCGTCGGCGGAGCGCAAACCCGAGCAGGCCGAGCAACAGCACCAGGGGGAGCCCGGCGTCGGGGACCGAACCGGTGGCGCAGCCGCAGCCCTTCTTGGAGGAGGGTGTGGCGTCGCCGGTGCCATCGGGGCCGATGGGGGTGTCGTCGTCCTCGTCGCCGATCAGATCGCTGTCGTCGTCGAAGTCGAAGTCATTGGGGATGAGGTCGCCGTCCACGTCGTCGTCATCCTGGTTCGGGATGCCGTCTCCGTCGATGTCGCCGTCCTCGTTGTTGGGGATGCCATCCCCATCGACGTCGGAGATGTCGGGCAGCTCCTTGTGGCCCTGGTCCAGCGGAGTGTGGTAGTTGCCGGTGTTCCGGTTGTCGTGCTTGTAGCTCTCCCATTCGATGCGCCCCGAGGCCGAGCCGTTGGTGCGCCAGGCGAAGAGCCAGCCGTTGCGGGTACCGGTGATCACGTCCAGGTTTCCGTCGCCGTCCACGTCCCCTACGCAGGGCGCAGCCGCTATCCAGCCGCCGGCGAACTTGGGCCACCCTTCGGGCTCTTCACCGTAGCGGTTGAAGGCGTGCACGTAGTAGCCCGCCGATGCGTTGATGGCCTCGGGGAGCCCGTCGTTGTCCAGATCCGCCACCGCCGGGCTTTGGAAGAACTGATAGTCCTCCATGCGCCGGGGGAAGGAGTACAGGAACCGCCCGGTGCGCACGTCCCAGGCGCCCAGCATGTGGTCGAAGGTCATCCGGGTGCCGCCGGCGGCCATGGCCGCGGCCAGCAACATACCGCCGCCGCCCTGCATCACGTTGATGCGGCCGTCGTTATTGAGGTCGGCGAAGATCGGGTTGGTGAAAAAGACCTGCATGGGCATGTCAGACGAGTCGGAACCGGGACCGAAGGCGAGCATCGGGTCATTGGGGGTACCGTTCTGCACGGCCCGGTACAGGAACCCGTCGGCGTCGAAGATCTTCGTGGGGCCGGCCACGCCGGCGACGGCGATCTCCAGCCGTCCGTCCCCGTTCACGTCGGCCAGGGCCGGCGCGGCGGAGAGTCCCGTGCCGATTACGGGCAGCAGGTTGATGGACAGCACGTAGATGGGCCAGCCGTCGAGGAAGGGTCCGTCGGGGTTGTTGTTGCCGTCGCCGTGCACGACCCACAGGGAGCCCTGTTCGTTTCTGGACTGGTTGGAGCCCAGCACGATGTCCATGGAGCCGTCGTTGTCGACGTCACCCACCGACGGCGCGCTGATGGTGCGGGCGAAGTCCGTGTCCCCTTCGAGCTTGAGCTGCACGGGGAAGCCTGGATCGAGGGTGCCGTCGTGGTGCCACATGTAGAGGTAGCCGTCCATGCCGCCCACGATGATCTCGTAGTCACCGTCGCCGTCCATGTCCTCTACGGTGGGCGAGCCGATGATGCCGCTGTCCACGTTGTGATCTTCATGAATGTCGGTGGTCAGAGACCGATCGAGCTCCACGGGGAAGCCGGGCGTGACGTTACCCGCCGAGTCGTAGACGTAGACCCAGCCGTCGTGGTTGACCACGACGATCTCGAGCTCGCCGTCTCCGTCGAGGTCGGCCACGGCGGGGGCGGCCATGGCGATGGACGAGTAAAAGTCCGAGTCCATTTCGCCGGAGTCGAAGGCATTCGACAGGAGGTGGTTGTCGGGGTTGGTCGGGTCCAGGGCCGGGTAGAGGTTCACCGCCTGGGGCCAGCCCGGCACGTAGGAACCGTCGCCCTTGAGCACGTGTACGTAGCCGTCTGCGTCGGCGTAGACAATGTCCCGCACGCCGTCTGCGTCCATGTCGGCGGTCTTGGGCGGCGCCTCGCCGGAGGCCCCGATGAAGATGGGGAAGCCCGGCAGCAGGTCGGGATCGCTGATGACCTGCACCGCCTTGCGCAGCTCGGCCTTGACGCCGTCGAGATCGCTGTTGGTGGAGTTGGTCGTCGCTCTCAGGCGCAGGGTCACCATGTGGCGGTTCACGTGCAGATCCGGCTCAGGCTGATCGGGGTTGTTCACTTCGAGCCCGTCGATGTCCCAGGTGCCGAGAACACCGCTCTGGTTGGTGGTGACGTCGTTGCCCGAGGCGATGGTGGTAAAGTCTCCGTCCTCCGGCTCGATGCCTGGCGCCCACTCCAGCACCCAGTCCACCGAGTCGTAGATCCCGTCCCGGAAGGAGACCTCGCCGATGATCTCCACATCAGAGTCCTGTTCGGGAACGAGTACATGGAACCAGGTGGGTGTGATGATGTCCACCACGGGCGGGATGCGTCCCGCCTCGATCTCTCGCACGGCGCGGCCCACGTTGGTGCGGCCGTAGCCGAAGCGCATCTCCCAGCCCTCTCTGGTGGGGTAGCGCTCGGGATCGTTGTGCGTGGCCGGATCGTGGATGTCGTCCACCGTGGAAAGCAGCAGCTGCCGCACCTCGTCGGACCGCAGTCGGCGGGCGCCGAAAAGATCCGTCGCCTTGGCCGCACCGGTGGGGAAGGGGACGTCCTCCTTGAGGGCCATGGAGTAGATGAGCCCCACGATGCCGGAGGTGCGGCCCACGGCCTCGGACGAGCAGCTCGACCCGGGCGTGGAGAGCAGGAGCTGGGCACCGTAGTTGGTGCAGTTGCAGAAGTTCAAGAAGGTCTTGGCGTCTCGCCAGCTCGAGGAGTCGTGCTGGATGGAGTGGACGTACACCGTGTGGTTCACGCTGCCCGGGAAGTTCTGGTGGAAGCTGTCCTCGTCGGCGGCGCTGACCACCAGGGTGACGTCGTTGTTCCAGGCGTAGTCGATGGCGTCTTGGCTGAACTTGGAGTTGTTGATGGAGCCCTGGGCGGACTGGAGCACCGAAGCGCCGCTGTCCACGGCGAAGATCACAGACATGGCAAAGTCGTTGACGTCGGTCATGTAGGACTCGCCAGAGCGCACCATGAGGATGGTGCACTCCGGGCACACGCCCAGGTCGCCGATGGAGTTGCCACCCTCGGCGCCGGAGTCCTTGGCCTCGCCCGTGCCGTGGCCGTAGTCCGTGTCGTCGTGGGGATCGTTGTCCATCTGGTATACGTCCCAGCCGGAGATGTCATCGATGTAGCCGTTGAGATCGTCATCGATGCCGTCGGAGTGGATGGCGATGAGGTCCTGGGGATCCAGCATCCCGTTTTCGTTGATGTCCCAGCCGCCCGGGTGGGCGAGCAGGGCCGTGTCGCACACGTCCGCAGGTTGCTCGGGGCCGGTGTTGTTGGTGTAGTCCTGGACGTTGAAGAAGCCGTCGCCGTTGACGTCGAAGGTGGTGCCGTCGCCGGAGCACCCCGCGTCCGGAGGCGGCAGCTCCCCTTCGTTGAGGTAGTACTTGTTCACCAGCTCGCGCTCCCGCCAGCGGATGCCCGAGTCCACCACGGCGATGATCACCCGCCGGTCGCCGATGGTCTTCTGCCAGGCGCGGTCCGCGTGGACGCCTGATCCCATGGCGATTTCGTAGGGACTGTAGGCTGTGACCCGGTCCACTGCATCGGCGGGCACGAAGCTGAAGTGCTCCCACACAGATTCGTAGCCCGGATCATTTGGCCAGTACTGCGAGTCGGACAGGTCCAGCTGGTCGTCGTCGGGGGGCGGCCACTGGGCCTGCGCCTCTCCATCCAGCACCAGTCCAAAGGCCACCAGCAGCCCCAACAGGCCACCAATCCGGAACATCGCTCTGCGACTCATTGTGTTTCCCTTTCGTGGTTTCGACACAGAGCATAGGTCAACAGTGAGCTTCACATCAACTGTGATCTCATTGTTGCCCCGGTGCGAAGGATTTTGGAGAGACCTCCCTCTACCCCAGGAGTGTGTCTACGTCCATCGGATCGGCGAGTTGGGCCACGTGGAAGCGGATGTGGGCAAAGCGGCGGCGGAGCGTCCCGAGAGCGAGGTCCGGGGCCTGGGGAGGAGCAAAGTGGGGGTAGAAGTCATCCCAGTGGTGGAACACCATGAGCCGTGGGCGGAGATTCTCGGCGGCCACGGCCGAGACGCGCTCCATGTCAGTGCGGCCGTTGTAGGGCAGCAGGGCCACGTCCGGCCGGTGCTCGCGCATGCGCGCCGGTGACTGTCCGAGGCTGCCCGACAGGTAGATGGTGTGGTCCCCTGCGTACAGCAGGTAGTCTGAGTTCGAGCCCATGGGCCAGCCGATCCCGAGGTCCACCAGGTCCCAGAAGGTGCCGCCCAGCACCGCCGCTTTGATCGTTATGGCCGCCAGCGGCAGATCGTAGCGGATGTGCTCCGAGGCCACCACCTCCAGGCCTATGTCCCCTATCCGGGTGACGTCCGCCGTCTCGTTGGGGTGGAGCCGAGCGGCGTCGATGCCGCCGGTCCTCAGCCGCTCGCACACCACGCCCGGGGCCCACACGGGCGCCCCTGAGAGGCGGGCTACCCGCTCCATATCGAAGGCGTGATCAAAGTGGCCGTGGGTGCACAGCACTGCGTCGGCATCGGCCAGCCTCTCGGTTGGCAAGGGAAAAGGCGTAACCCCAGGGGGGCGCGAGAGGTACGGGTCGGAGACAATAGTGGTGGCGTCGTGCTTGATGAGCCATCCAGCGGTGCCCAGCCAGGTGCAGGTAGTCTTTGAGTTTCCGGTCATGGGCGGAGTATGGCCCAAGGCCCCGGGCCGGGTCAAACGGAGCCCGACGGGTTCGGCGCACCAGCCAGGTAGTTTGGGTGGCGAAAAACTTGCCCTGGATCCGGGGCGGGGTAAAGCTGTGGGATCAATCGAAGGAGCGTTGGAACGTGAACGCTGGTCAAATATCAGAGATTCACCAGGCGTGGCACGCACTTTTTGGTGCTGAAGGTGCCCCTGATGACGGGGCGTTGGCGCGGTTGGAGCCCGAGGAGATCCGTCGGGCCTTTCTGCGCTCCGCCCGCCTTTGCCACCCTGATCTGGCGCGGTCAGTGGGCGAAAATGAAGCCTCTCTCACGCGGAGGTTTCAGCAGCTCCAGACGGCCTACTCGATCCTCCTGGCCTACGTGGATTCCGGACCTGGATCCAGGCACGAGCCTGAGCCTGAGCCTGAGCCCGAGCCTGAGTCCGAGCCTGAGTCTGAGCTCAAGCCTACGCCCAACCTCAAGAATTGGAGCGCCCGGGTGAGAGCCGCTGCCGCCGACGCCGACTGGGGCTCTGCGGCGGTGTCCATGTCCGGGGCCCACTGGATTGGGCCGATCCCCACCAAGCCCCTGCGGCTCGGGCGGTTCCTGTACCACACGGGACGGATCTCCCGGGAGGCCCTGAGCGACGCCCTTCATTGGCAGCGAGCCCAGCGGCTTCCCTTCGGCTCCCTGGCGGTGGATCTGGGGCTCCTCGATCCGCTGGAATTGGGCACGGTGTTGGACGCGCGGCGCATGGGTGAACGTATCGGGCGCACAGCCGTCCGGCTGGGGCTGCTTACCCCCCAGGTGCGGGACTGGCTCGTGTCCCACCAGCAGCGAGCCCAGCGGCCACTCGGTGCCTATTTCGTGGAGCGGGGCGTTCTGTCGGAGCAGGATCTCAGCGCGGTGCTGCAGGAGCAACAGCACCACAACCAGCACAACAACGCTGCAGTCGCCGACGATCCCTCTGCTTCTTCTTGATCGACTGAGCTACAGGTTGATCGACTGAGCTACAGGTCGAGCACGCGCTGCATGTCGTAGCGGCCGGGGGGTTGGGAGACCACCCAGCGGGCGGCCTGCATGGCGCCCTGGACAAAGGCGGTGCGGCTCTGGGCGATGTGGCACAGCTCGATTCGTTCGTAGTCGCCGAGGAAGAAGACGCGGTGCTCGCCGACGACCTCGCCCCCGCGTACGGCGTGCACGCCCACCTCGGCGGGGGTGCGGGGCTCGGTCTCTCCCTGGCGGCCGAAGACGTCGGCCTGGGCCGGTGCCGGGCGAGCGGCCCTCAGGGCGCGCAGGAGTCCCAGGGCGGTGCCCGAGGGGGCGTCTCGCTTGTGGCGGTGGTGGATCTCCACGAGCTCGGCCTCGTAGCTGGCGGGCAGGGCAGCGGCCACCCGCTCGACCAGCGCGAAGAGCAGGTTCACGCCCAGGGACATGTTGGGGGAGTGGACCACGCCCACCCGTTTGCTGGCTTCGGAAAGCGCGGCTTCGCCCTCGTCGTCCAAGCCTGTGGTACCGCTCACGATGGCCACGCCCGCCTCGGCGGCGGCGCGAAAGAGGGGAGGGACTGCCGAGGCCAGGGTGAAGTCGATGAGCACGGCCGCGCCGCGGAGCCCGGTGGCCAGGTCGCTCTCGTAGAGCTGGCCGATCTGGGGGTGGTCGGGTCGCTCCAGTGAGGCGGCCAGGGTCAAGTCCGGGGCCGCGTCCACGAGGCGGCGAACCTCGGCGCCCATGCGGCCTGCCGCGCCGGATACGGCGATGGCGAGGGTTTCGGTCATTGGGGATCTCCTATTTCTTGTCAACGGGGGCTGCCAATCGACGTCGCCAGGTGAGCCAGATCAGGCCGAGCACCAGCGCGATGGGCCCTTGGGATGAGTCGGGCCATCGGCCAGAGCCTACGCCTCCGTTTGCGGTAGCGCCGGTACTAGCGCAGCCGCAGCCATTGTCGATCTGTACAGTAACAATGCAGGTGGCGTCTCGGCATTCGGTGCCCAGGCCACAGGCCCACACGATGCGATCCAGACAGGTGTCTCCGTCGACGGCCTCTCCGCAGACCCAGGCGTAGCCGTCTTCGTCGCATCCCTGGTCGCCGGGGCTGCACTGGTCCGCGCACTCGCACAGGCCGGCCACGCAGGTCTCCTCCTCGCGGCAGGGGTCGCCGACGCGATCGGTGCAGGTGTCGCCGTCGTCGGCTTCGCCACAGGACCACCGGTCACCATCGGGGTCGCAGCCTATCTCCCCGGCCGCGCACTGGTCGGTGCACAGACATTGGCCGTCGTCACACCACGCATCGGCCCCACACTCGGTGGTGAGCACGCTCAGGCAGTTGTCACCTTCGACGGCGAGGCCGCAGCGCCAGGCGTTGCCGTCGGCGTCGCAACCGCGCTCGGAGGCGACGCACTCGTTGGTGGCGCAGTCCTCGCAGTCCGCGTCGCCGCTTACGGTGATGACACACACCGAGCCCGCCGCACACCGCCGTCCCTCGGGGAAGCCCTCGGCCGAGCAGGTCACCACGACTTCGTCCCAGCCCGTGGGGCGGTGGCACTCACCCTGGGCGGAGATGGCGCCACAGCCGGCGGAGACGCAGTCGAAGTAGCCCCCGGCCGACAGCCAGCCGCAGCGTTGGTCCGGTTCACACAGGCCGGTGTTGATCTCGTCGCTCTCGCAGAAGGTCGGCACGCCGTAGATGCACTCCCCGACGTGGGTGACCTCACCGCAGCCCCGGGTGCAGTCGAAGTCCCCTCCGCACGCATCTTCGGGCGGTGTCTGCATCTGGTCGTGCGTGGCCACGGGGCGCGTCCGGGTCACGCAGTGGATGGCGCCGCCCCACGTGATGATGTCCTCGCTGTCGAGGCTCACCACCGTGCGGCCACCGAAGGCCTGACCCAGGATCGCCAAGGCGGACGCCTCGTCGGTGGCGTGGTTCTGATAGGTGGGGACGAGCACCAGGTCGTTGACCACGATGCCGTTCAGGTAGGTGCGCCAGATCCCGTCGGAGTTGTCGGGCATGGGGACGCGCAGGATTTCGAAGGGGCTGCCGTCGGCGTTGGTCTGGGCCTCCAGGAGCTGCACGTTCAGATCGAGCAGCGCCGCGTTGTCGGGATCCTGGGCGGGATCGTACTGTCCCACCAGGAGCGTGGTGGTCGAGGCGTTCTTGAAGAACATGTCGATGTGCCCGGTGGGCTCACCGTACAGCGGCCAGAGCCA
The DNA here is from genome assembly GCA_029938605.1 of Deltaproteobacteria bacterium. Lineage (GTDB taxonomy): Bacteria > Myxococcota_A > Polyangia > HGW-17 > JAJRWW01 > JAJRWW01. Next base: position 11,009 of record JAOZUO010000196.1, read on the forward strand.
GATGGTCTTGTCACAACCGTAGTAGGCGCCCAGAATTTCATTCAGCTCCGCTTCGGTCTGCGGGGTGTTCTCCGCCAGCGCCATGCCGGTGGTGAAGCAGGTGCCGCGTCCGTCGGAGAAAAAATTGCCGCCCTCGATGCCCAGGTCCGGCCGGAAGACGTTTACCCCCAGGGCGGAGGCGACCTTGGTGGGCACGGCGTCGTCATTGACGCGCATGGTGTAGTAGCGCGGATCAATGATGGAGAGCAGCCCGGATCCGTCCTCCACAAAGGAGGGCCCGAAGTCCACCATCCAAAAGCTCTCCAGGGACCGGTCGTAGGGGGGCTCGGTCTGCCATGCGTAGTAGTCCCCAAGGGTGGAGACGTCCAGGAAGCTCACCTTCGCCAGATCGTGTCCGAGGTCGGTGATCGCGGACTCAACCAGGGTGCGGTCCGCGTCGCCATGGTGCAGGATGAAGATCTGGACCGTGGTGCGGTTGAGGAGCTCCGTAATGATTCCGCCGAAGAAGGCGTCGAACAAGCCGGGCTCCCAGATGAGATAGATGGCGTCCACCAGGTCGTATTCGGCGTAGTGTCGTACGGGCTGCACCGGCGGTTCGTTCACCCCGTACAAGGGCGCCCGGCTCAGCCGGAAACCGTCCACGTCCCCGGCGCTGTCCTTTCGCCTCACCGCCTGTCTCTCCCAGGCCGTCTCCCAAGCCGGGAGCATCAACTTTCCGTCGATCCTCTGGGGCTCGGTGTCGAGGACCTCGGCACGAGGCGCGGCCCCCGACGCACCGGCACCCAGGGTGATCCCCAGGGCGACCCCCAGGACCAATCCCGAGACCACAACAACGGACGGGAGCAACCGGGACATCCTCAACTCCACAACTCCACTATCGCGCGAGAGGCGCGAAGCCGTCAGCATAGCGCCCCTACCCCCACCGACTCCAGACTTTATCTGGCGCTTGCGATGAGGTAGTCGCCGAGGCCGCCCGAGACCCTACGGCCGGTGGGGGGAGCGGTGACGCAGATTACGGTGGCCATCACTCAAAAGGACGCGTGCATAAAGGGGGCAGCTCATGGGGCTTGTCCGGTTCGCAGGCCAGCAGGCCCATTGAAATGGCCAGGGCTCCGATCCCCAGGGTGCGTATACGTGGTGAGCTCAGCTACACATTCAACCGGACGAATTGTCCGTAACCCCTCATGGCGGACCCAGCCCGATCACCTGTACAGGCACGTTGGTGTTCACGTCGAAGCCGTTGCCCAGCATGCCATCGCTACCATCACCCCAGCACCAGCCCGTTCCGTCGAGTGTTCTGGCACAACTGTGCCAATGCCCAGCCGAGATGGACTCAATGTTGGTCAGGCCCGTCACCTGCACCGGGATGGAGGCGTTCACGTTGAAGCCGTTTCCCAGTTGACCGCTGAGTCCATCGCCCCAGCACCAGGCCGTCCCGTCGCTCGCCGCGATGCAGGAGTGGTCCTCACCGCAAGAGATGGACACGGCGTTTGTCATGTCCGTCACCGGCACTGGGATGTTTGAATCCAAGTTAAGGCCGTCGCCAAGATGGCCATAAGTGCCGTCCCCCCAGCACCAGGCTGTGCCGTCACTGGCTACCGCGCAGCTATGGAAATGGCCCGCCGATATGGTTACGAGATTCGTGAGAATTGCCACATTCACCGGGGTCGATGCCTGCACAAGGCTACCGTTACCCAGCTGTCCCTCCCATCCTTCGCCCCAACACCGGGCTGTACCGTCGGTCATCACCGCGCAGCAGTGCGCTTGCCCGGCCGCGATGGCCACAGCGTCCGTCACGCCCGACACCTGAAGCGGAACGCTTGAATTCGCCAGGGAGCCGTCCCCCAACTGTCCATTCAGTCCATCGCCCCAACACCAGGCCGAGCCGTCACTCTCCACCGCACAGGAAAAATTATCCCCGGTCGTGATGAGCACCGCGCTCGTAAGATCCGACACCTGCACTGGAACGCTCGCATCCGTGGTGTCGTTGTTACCCAGCCGGCCGTATTCACCTCGTCCCCAACACCAGGCCGTGCCGTCGGCCGCCACCGCGCAGCTGTGAAAATCCCCGGTCGAGATGGTCACGGCGTTTGTCAGGTTCGACACCTGGACCGGAATGAAGGAGGTCGTAGTGGAGCCGTTGCCCAACCGGCCGTACTCACCCTTACCCCAACACCAGGCGGTGCCGTCACTCTCCACGGCACAGCTTTGGTTTCTTCCACCCGCAATGGACGAGGTCCCCGGGCAATCGCCAGGGCAAGAGAGGTGGGTCTCTGCAGAGCTCGGTTCGCAAACGGTGTCGCCGCAGGTGCCGTGACACCCCGACTCATCCAAGCTCGAGCAGTCCACGGCGCAGGCCAGGGAACCGGCATAATAGTCTAGAGACAGACAGGTTTCGCCACCAAGATCTCCCCCATCGCACAGCTCCGGTCCGTTGATCTGCAGGTCGCCGCAGGTGCCGGTGCAACCCGACGTATCGACGCTCGAGCAGTTGGAGGCGCAGCCTAGAGTACCGGCGTAAAACCCCTCGGAAAGACAATCCCGTAACCCCAGGTTGCTGCCGTCGCAGGCCTCTGGTGCCTCGATGATCCCGTTGCCACACACGGCCTGGATGTCACAACCAGAGGTATCGAACTGCTGACAGTTCGACAGGCAGCCGAGGATGCCGCCGCCCCGCTCGAGTCCCTCGCATGTCTGCCCAACCAGATCGCTTCCGTCACAGATCTCATCGGGTTCCCGCACATCGTTGCCACAGAGGCTGCGGCAATCCTCTTCATTAAACCGGCAGCTCTCATCACACGCAAGCGTCCCCCCCTCGGAGTATCCCAGGCTCTCGCAGGTCTCCGAGGCCAGGTTGCTGGCGTCGCAATGCTCGCCCTCCTGGACGTCCAGATAGCCATTCCCACAGCTTTCATCGGATCGGCAATCGGCGCTGCACCCGTCCCCAGATATCTGGTTGCCATCGTCGCAGACTTCTCCCAAATCGGTGTCGATAACGCCGTCGCCACAATTCACAATTACGATACACACCCCGTCTGCACACACTCCGCCGGCCACGCTCGGCGAGGTGCAGCTGTCACCGTCATGCAAGCCATCGCAGGCCTCCACGTCACTCGGATGCACGCAGCGCCGCGTGTCGTGACACAGCATGCCCGCCGGGCAATACCAGTCCTCCGTCTCACCGGAACAGCGTACCGACTCGACTCCTGGACAACCGACCCCAAAACCAACGACTACTACCGCAATTGGTATAAGCGGCCAGAAGACGAATCGAAGATGATTGGAGCGTGGTGTGCTAAACAACACAGATATCCTCAAATGTGGACCAAGATTGCTTATGATATCATAGGCATTGATCGGGAATCTACGCATTCGTGATCAGCTAAGCCCCGCTGCATTTTCCCGTGTCCTTCTCGGGTTTT
>JAOZUO010000322.1 GCA_029938605.1 Deltaproteobacteria bacterium
GATGGACTTGCCCGCAGGTATTGCGTACGGTGGCAGAAGCGATCATGAACCTGCAAAGCGTCACAAATCACTCCTCCTACCAGCGCGCCCTGGCCTGGGTGGACCACCGTCAGGGATCAGCGCCGTCGGGGTGGCTGCCCGCCGGGCTGGAGCGATTGGACGACACCTGGTTCGCCGATCATCCGACACTCGACACGCCCACTGTCCCGGTGGCCGCCTTCGAGGGGTTGCCCCCGGCCCTGGCCACCCGGGCCCGAGCGGCCTGCGGCGTCGATCCTGCCCTGCGGATCCGGCTGGCCCCCAACCTCTGTGAGGTGTGCGCCCGGTGGTGTTGGTCCCATCTGGTGGACCTGCCCGAAGCGGCCGACCACGAGCCATCCCTCTTGGACGAGGCCCAGACCACCGGCCACGACGGCTCCCTCGCCGCAACCCTGCCGCGGCTGTCGCCCCACACCGTGGTCCGGGCGGTTAGCCTCGCGGGCCTGGCCGACCTGGGCGGCCTACTCGCCCACGCCCCGGACCGCTCGGCGGCCACCATCTGCGGTCGGCTGCCCCCGGCCTGGCGCCGACGGGTCTGGCAGGCCCGAACCACCAACGCGTCCCCCGGACACACGGCCCTTTTCGACCTGACCGGGTTGACTCAATCGGGCGATCCCACGGAGGTGCTCTTCTCCCTGGGCGCCGGTCGCTTCGCCTCGATCATGACCCCGCACCCCCTGTGGCTCCTTCAAACGGCCCAGCTCCTGCCGGTGCCCGTGGCGCGTCACCTGATCGGCGCGGTGGCCCCCACCGATTCGGTCCCAGACATCGCCCCCCTCGTCTCGGCTCTCCGGGAGGCAACCGCCCCCCGGGACCTCCAGTAGAGCCAGACATCCAGTAGCTTGAGCTACCAGAACCATTCACCTGTACGGCGATCCCCTGTGGACACAATTTTTGGGCTGAAAGCCGAAAGAAAATTCGGACTACGCGACCTTGGAGCTCTTGGCCAGACGGCGCGACATATCGAGCAGCCGACCGGCAGACTTCTTCAGCAGACCTTTACGATACTCAGCGTCCTTGGAGCGACCCATGCGCTTGAGCACATCGTCCACCAGCTTCTCGATGCTGCCCCATTCGCTATCGATGCGGGTCATATTCGCATGGATCCGCAGTAGCTTGGAGTTGGCGGCCCCCCGAAGCTGCAGGTCCAGGTCATCCCGCTCGTCCTTGTCGGACGACAGCATGGCCACCACGGCCTCCACGAGCTTCGCCTTGGTGCCAAACTTCTCTTTCACGACCTCCATGGGAGGGGTATTGAAACGCATCGTTCTCTCCTGTGCCGGTGTCCGGCAACCTACAATCCGAAAAACCTTCAGGGACGAGGTATTAGCGGCCCAGAGGCGCCCCGTCAAGATCGGTTTGACTACTACTTACCCTTCTTGGGCTCCGGGGCGGGCTTCTTGGCGACGCCGCCGGGACCCATGAGCCCGCCAAGCTTCTTCATAAGCATGGCCTCCAGGGCCGCGAAGGTCTCCTTGTCGGCCGTAATGGCCAACCGTACCCAGGTGCCGTCCGCCTTGATCTTGAGATTCTTCAACAGCTTTGCACCCATGGCGCCGAGCTTGGCCTTGACGAAGCCCAGCAGGGCCGGCAGGGTCCGAGCGAGAGTCTTGGCGGTCTTCTCCTCGCCGAAGTCGGCGCCCAAATGCACCTCAAGCCCGTCGGCGGGCACGCCGACCATGGCGACCACGCTGCGGATTTTCTTGGCGATGGGGAACTGCACCTTGGCCATGTACTCGGCGGGGATCTTCGGAATGATGATGGACATGATCGTGGCGGGCTTGGCCTTGATCAACTTGGCGCCAGCTTTGTAGTTGGACGTGTCCTCCATGGACAGGAGCTTGCCCTCCAGCACTGCCTTGGCCTTGGCCAGCACGGGCTTACCGATCATCGCCAGGGTGGCGGCTCCCAGGGCCAGCACGGTAACCGACTTGCCCTTCATCGTGGCCTCGATGCCCTTCTTGCCACCGACCGTTACATCCTTGAACTCAATCTTGACGGTCTTGAGCTCGGGCTTGATGCAAGCCATGAGCTTGGCTGAATCGAAACCGCCCGTGGCGATTATCATCCCCGCCTCGGGATCGCGGTTCGTCGTGGAGTGGCCCACTGTCACGCCGTCCACGCCCGTGATGATGTCGACTTTGCACTTGGTAAGCATGTCGGCGAGGATCTTCCGCTCAGCCATGGCACCGGCGAGCATCGCCTTGACCTTCGCCTCATGCTTCTTGTACAGGGCGCTGCCGCGCATGGCCTTGAGGTAGGCGGTGATGATGAGGAAGTCATGGGGGATGGGCATGGCGCCCACCCGGCCCTTACCGGCGTTGGGAGCGACCGGCCGGGCGGTCATGCCAGGCTGCATGGCCGCCGGGTCCATGGGATCCATGTCCGCCACCGAGCCCTGCTTCATGCCGTCGGTGGCCGGGGTCATGCCGCCCTTGCCGGCGTTGTCGGCTTGCTTCTTCTTGCACCCTGCTACCAGTACGAAGCTGAGGGCGGCCGCCAAACAGGTGATCGTCGCGATGTTTCTACGGAACATGGTCAATACCTTCCTTATACGCCAGGCCAGGGCATTGGACACAGGTCCTCCCCGGGCCCAGCGAGTCGTTGGAGCCCGCTGTATAAAGTGGAGCCGCCTGGCCTGTCAAGGTAAAAGCCAGCCAGACACTGTTCACACGTTCATGCCCCCGCCCTGACCTAGGCCCTGACCCAGACCCTCGCCTTGGTCTCGACTTCAGATCCCCGTCCCCATCGAATCAGCTTCCCGGCTTCTATTCGACGTCCTCATCGGTCCCCTCGGAGACGGAGCTCGTCTGGGGCAATTGCCCCGAGGGAGCCGACAGGCGCCGGGCAAAGGCAGCCATCAGGCGGGACAGATCGTGTACATGCCCGGCCATCTCCTGCATCTCCCCCGACCGCTCGGGCGGCCGATCCGCGATCTCCAGCCGGGCCACCCGCCGCTCCAGCACATCCACCCGGCCGCCAAGGCGGGTCACCACGCGCTGAATGATCCCGAGGCGGGACTCCAGATCCGCCACCTTCTCGGCCGTGGGCTCCACCTCGCGCTCCACCGAATCGGCCACCCGCACCGGCAGGCCATCACTGAGCTTTCGCACCTGATCGTAGACCTGCCGGACCTCCGCCTCAAGGCCCGAAAGCCGAACCGCCAGCCCACTTGTTTGGTCCGGGTGGGGCTCACTGCCCAGAATTTCCGGGGTCTCCTCCTCCATGACGTCCTGGTCGTAGGAGGACAAATCCTCTAAGATCTCCGGCATTACCGCGTCGTTAGGCGGCTCGGGAACATCCTCGTCGTCGCCGTCCCCCATCATGATACGCTCCATGAGACTGTCACCGTCCAGGGGCATCTGCTCAGACTCATCGGGAAGCACAGCGTCCGGATCCAGCTGGGTCCGCACGGAGTTCAGGGCCAGCTTGGTCACCAGCCGCAGGGTGGCCAGCACGCCCTCTCCTTCGTAGGCCACGGCGGTAATGGAAGGGTAGTGCTCCAAATTCAAGCGGGCGGCGAGCTCCCCAGCATTTACGGCTGTGGGGAGATCCGACTTATTCCACTGGATCACCACCGGGAGATCCTCCAGGTCGATGGACTCGCCCGCCAGGTTCTCTCGAAGGTTCTGGAAGGAGTACCGGTTCTGGTCCAGCGCCTCTGCCTGACAATCCGCTACGAAAACAAGCGCATCCACTCCCTGCAGGACCTTTTTGCGCGTGTTGTTGTACCGTACCTGGCCGGGCACCGTGAACAACTGAACCTTGACATCGAAGCCCTTGATCTGACCCAGGTCCACAGGGATCCAATCGAAAAAGAGTGTCCGGTCTCCTGTGGTGTCCAGGCTGGTCAGCTCGCCGATGCGCCTGGGATCCAGCAGCTGGCTGAGCTGCTCCAGATTGGTGGTCTTCCCGGACAAGCCGGGGCCGTAGTACACAATCTTGATCTGAAGCGTTCGGGTTGTGGCGCTAATGAGTGGCATGGTTCTGTGCTCGACTGTGCAGAGACACAAGAATACGGGGGGTTGGCACCCGGGTCAATCGCGAAGAAATCCCAGCAATAAT
>JAOZUO010000064.1:0-27346 GCA_029938605.1 Deltaproteobacteria bacterium
CATCCGACGCACCTGGCACGCTTTCGCTTCGAAGCCACTTCTGGGGTGGCAACTAGATAGGAAACGGACTACGGAATGGTGAGCTCGACGTCCAGGAGCCAGGTGTCGGTGCGCTCGGTGACCGACAGGAGCTCGGGCTGGATGGTGGGACCGGCGGATCCGTCGAGGCGGGCGAGCGGCACGGACTCGAGCCGGATCATGGGCAGGTCGCCGAAGACCCGGTCCACGACGCCCGGAACTGCGTGCTCCATGAGCGACATCACCTTGTCCTGGTCGGCCAGATCCGACATGCGATCAAACCCGACCTCTCGCACCACCACGCTTCGCGCGGGATCCACCACGAGCCGCAGCGCGTTGCCCTCTTGCACGAGCTGTACGGGCACCTGAGCCGCGGTCCAGGCGGTGGAGTCTGGAATGGACGCCACGTCGATTCGGATCTCGATGCCCCCCACGTCCAGATAGGGTCCGTCCGCACCCCACTCCAGCAGCGGCGGCAGCAGCAGATCGATCTCCACCTCGTTGAGCTTATCGTAGGGGAAGTCGAGCGCGGGCATGCCCAGAGACACGAGCTCAGCCTCGGTGAGCACCAGTCCGTCGAGGTTGCCCGCGTCCCACACCGCGAAGGCCATCTGATTCACCAACGCGCTCCCCACCACCACCGTAAGCCCATCACCGCTGTCCGGCCCGTCGGTGGCCAGCCGCTCCAGCACCTGATGCCCCGCGTCAGCCAACACGGGCGAGACGGCCGTCATGAGCGTCTCGTAGCCGAGCTGAATCGCGCCCGCCTCCACCGTCAAGTCTTCAGGCGACGTCTCCTGGGAAATGGGCTGGTCGAAGTCCACGCCCACCGTGGGCCGCAGGTTCTGCACCAGGACCGGGAACACCGCCTCGGCGGCGTTCTGGGCCGCCGACTCCACGGCCGCGGGGAGCTCGCCGTCCAACGCCGACTGCAGCAGTCCCTCGAACCCCGAGGGCGCCATGCCGCCCACGGTGATGGTCGGGTCCGGGTCGTAGTCGCTCACGACATCCGTCAGCGTCACCGCGCTTGGGGTGAGGCTCACACCGCCGGACACGGTGATGTAGTCGTAGGTCACCGTACCGCTGATGAGCCCCCCCGCACTGTACTGGATCAGCACGTCGTATAGCGTTGCTTCGAAAGTAAGATCGGCCCCCACGAAGGACATGGTCACTGACACATCCGGGCTGACCACCGAGGTCACGTTCACCGACAGGGAAAGGATCGTAAAGGGGTCGTTCACATAGGGCTCGAGATCCTCGTCGGTGAGCAGGTCGGCCACGAGCCCGGAGATGGAGACCGTGCCCGTGTCTAAGGGCTCGGCCCCTACGGTGATACCGATGGTCGACGAGTGCCAATCCGTCGGGGCCCGATACACGCCCTGGTGATAGGAGCGCACGTCAAACAGCGGATCCCCGGGGATCATCGCGGTGACGAATCCCAGGCCGTCCACCTCGGGCAGGGTGACCGAATGCGTGCCGCCTCCGGAGAGAGTCTCCTCGTTCACCGTCGCGCTGCTCCCCTCGAACTTCACCTGCACCGTCACGTCCTGGCCGGCAGCCACCATGGTGCCCCGGGGAGGGTCCAAAATCTCAATCTTCGCGTCCTCGACGCACGCACCCATGAGCGCAACAAACAGTACTGCGATGGGCAAAATACTCTTTTGTAACAACATGTTTCTCCAATTTCGTAAGATGCAATCCAACTACATATGGAGCGTATCGCACCGCTGTCAACCATGCAATCGCCTGGGCGCATGGCGCATGGCGCCTGGGCGCATAGGGCGTATCGACGCTTGCCGGTGCGCGAAAGTGGCCCTACAATCCCTGCCTGCCATGGATCACCAATCCAAATCCCCCCCGCTCCCATCGCAAGCGGACCTGGAGCTCACGCGGCTCTGCGACGGGGCGGGCTTGGTCTACCACGACGGTTGGTTCATCAAGCGCACCGCCACCGACGACTACGATCTGCTCCAGCGCCACCCTCAACCTCCCCGGCCCTACCCTTATGGTCGCCGCCTTCGGGCCGACGCCCGGTCCTTCGCAGGGCTCGTCTGGCTCTTCGCCTTCGCGGTGATCCTGTGGGGAGTGCTCGTAGGAGACCTCAATATCATCATTTTTGGGCACCTGCTGGGGTTGATGATGGCGACCTTCCTGTTCCGCACCACCCGCGCCCTCAGGAAGGGACGGCTACTGCTCGGAACGACACAAAAGGTCATGGGGCACGCGACGCTGATCACATCTTCCATGGATCGCCTGGAGATCGCGCTACAACCGGCGGACCCCTGGCCCACGGTGGACATCGAGGTCCCCCCCGCTCCCAGCCGCTACCTGCTCAAGGCCGACAAGAGCTACGAGGTCCTGCTCCTTGCTCTAGCGCGCCCCGATCACGTGCAGCTGGTAGGATTCCGCCCCCACACCCGCGGGGGCGACGAGGGGACTACTGGGTCGGATTAGACGAGAAGCAGCAGCGGAAACCTGTGTCGAAGGCCTGGAGGCCGTCATCCACGGCGTAGAAGTCGTAGTCACAGGACGCACCCTCCTCGGATTGGGTCTGGAAAGAGCCCCCCATGAGTACGTAGGTGCCGCCGTCGTTGGTGATCTCCCGCAGGTTTCCGGTGATGTCGAAGACACCGGCCCCCGCCGGGTTGCCCTGGAGGCCGGCCCAATCCGCCCAACAGTTTTGTAGGCAGGGCTGGGAGCCGCACACCGTGCCCGTGGGCAGCAAGGCTTCCTGGTTCCCGGACGTGGTCTGGTCGTAGTCGAAGGCGCCCAGATTGCAGTACTTGGTGGCCGTGGCTTCGCTCTGGCAGGCGGCATTGTTGGGGTTGAAGCCCCAGTCACAGCTGCTCTCCGCGCGGCATGCAGTCTGCCAGTCGGCGAGGGAACACACATGACCACCGATGGAGTAGCAGATCTGCTCGGCCTCGATGGGGGTCACGTTGAACCACGGGATGCGGTTGGGCTCGCTGCAGGCCAGGGTCCCCTCCAGCGGCACCCCCGAAGGAGCGGTGGTCAGCCCCCCGGGGCAGGTCCCGGTGCAGAAGTATCCGTTACCGGTTCCAGCAGTGACGTCGCTGGCGTTGGGCCGGCTGGACTCATTGGCGAAGATCCAGGTAGAAGCTCCAATGCGCACCACCTCGGGCTTGACGAAGTAGGTGGCGTTGGTGCCCTTGTTCGTAAAGTCCTCGTCCACCGTGCCGTCGCAGTCGTTGTCGATGCCGTCGCACAGCTCCGTACAGCCCCCAGCTAGGGAGGAGCAGCTCACCGCTACGGCATCGCAGGTGGTGGCGCTCGGGCCGCTGCACACGTAGGTGCCCGTGGTGCGGCAGGCTCCCTGGCTGCCCGGGTCAGACTCGTCGCTGGCGCAGGCCCGACCGTAGTTGGACACGTTCTCGTTGAGCATGCCGTCGCAGTCGTTGTCCAGGGAGTCGCACACCTCCGTGGCACCCGCGCAGTTGGGGCTGCACACCCCGGCGGGGAAGGAGCACTGCCAGGTGCCGCCCGAACAGGTGACCGACACCCCGGTGGTGCACTCGGGCGTGGTGGCCGTGGGGGAGACGCCGCAGATGTTCGTCAGCGGCGGTGGCGTTACGTTGTTGTCCACGACGCCGTCACAGTCATCGTCCACGCCGTTGCAAATCTCCGCCCCGGTGGAGACGCAGTAGTAGTCACACAGCCCCGGGGTGGTGTTGTCGTGCCAGTTGGGCTCACAGGACTGGAACTGACAGGAGCCGGTGCAGGTCCAGATGGAATGCGTCGACCCGGCGGTACAGTCGTTACCGCAGGTACCGCAATTCTGGACATCACTGTTCAGGTCCGGCTGGTTCTCCAGGATACCGTTGCAGTTGGTGTCGTCTCCGCACTCATCGTTACCCTGGGTGGGACCGACGGCGCCCTGACACTGGATGGTCCCGCCTACGCAGGCCAGGTTACCGGGTTGGCAGGGCTGGGTGACACCCGCCGGCGGCGTTGGCGGTACGTCGCACAGGCCGCTGGCGTCCACCGGGGTCAGGCCCCCCGCCAAGTCGATGTCTCCGTCACAGTCGTCATCGATGCCGTTGCAGTACTCCACGGCGGGCTCGATGGCACCCACGCACACCAGGGAGGCGTCTTGGCACTGGGTCACACCCATGATGCAGGGGTAGATATTGCTCGTGCCGCAGACCTCCCCGGCGTCGTGCGGGTTGTCGTCGATGTTGCCGTTGCAGTCGTCGTCCAGACCGTTGCACAGCTCGGGCAGCTGGTTGGGGTAGAGTACATCCGGACCGTCGCAAATGGGCGTGCCGTCGTCACAGGTTGCCACACCGACGTGCTCCGCCGCACCGCAGACGCCCTGGGTACCGCCGTAGCAGTCCGCGCCGATTCGCGGGTCGTCGGCCATCTCGTCTGGCTCGTCGATCTGCTCGTCACAGTCGTTGTCGATGTTGTCGCAGGCGTTGGCCGACACGGTGCAGGCGCTCGCGTCCCCCGTGGGCCCCGCGTCCGTCAAGTCCGCGTCGGGAAACTCCCAGTGCCCATTGGAGCCGAAATCAAAGGTGTGCACGTTACAAGCGCCGAACGCCGGGATCACCACCAGACCGATCCCCAACAGGAAAAATATGCGGAGATTCATCGCGCGCCTCCTTCCCGGGTCACCCCATTACGCCGTCGCCAGCCCCACAACAGACCCAGCAGAAGCACCAGGGGGATCCCAGCCCCCAGGGGCGGGCTGGAGCTCTGGCAGCCGCAGCCTCCACCACCGGCCGTGATGCTGCCGCCATCGCCACCGGGTATCCAGAATCCATCCTCGGGCTCACACTGAGTCTGCAAATCGGAGCTGTCGGCGGACTCGCGGAGCACGCACTCGAAGAAGGACGGGCAGCTCACCACCAGACACGGGTCATCGATGCAGGATGCATCGTGACACACCTCGTACTGGCCGCAGACCACCGCGGCGCAGTCGTCGGCGCCACACACCCCCGTGAAGGGATCACACTTCTCGCCCAACTCACACTCCACCTCGAAGCACGGATCCTCGATGCAGCCACCGGTCGCGTTGCAGTACTGGCCCTGGGGACAGGCGCAGGCCTCGACGCAGGAGGCCGTACAGCTCTCCTCGTCGCAGTCCCGTACGCAGGCCTGGGTCTGGGGATCGCAACCCGCCGCGGGGCACGGGTCGTCGACGCACTCGTGATCCACGCAATACTGGCCCTGGAAGCATTCTTGACCGACGCCGGTGCAGCTGTTGTCGCTACAGGCGCCCAGCCAGCAATCCTCATACCACGCACAGGGGTTGGGGTCGCAGGGGTCGATACACTCCTCGTCGATGCAGACCCAACCGTCGGGGCAGGTGGTTCCTCCACACTCCCCCGTGCCGGGCATGCAGATGTGCACCAGCTCGCCGTTGTGGTCGTACTCCTGGCAGGAGAAACCGGGCGGACAGGGGAACTCGCTCGTCGTGTCACACTCGGGTCGGCAGGAGCCCTCGATGCAGTAGTAGTCCAGGTTGCCCTGGGGCGGGCAGTCGGCGAAGTCGTCGACCTCGCCGTTGCAGTCGTTGTCCAGGCCGTCACAGACCTCCGTCTCCGGGGTCCGGGCGCCCTGGCAAATCCAACCGTTGGTGCCATCGCAGACCAGGGTTCCCGCCCCACAAGGCGGGGCGAGATCGCTGGCGTCGTGGCAGCTCGCGCCCACGGGCGGACACCAGGAGTACCCCTCGTGAGTACAGCAGTTGCCCGGCTCGTTCCAACAACCGGTCAAGCCCGGCCCGGGGGCGTCGGTGAGGGGCGCGTCGTCCACGATGGTGTCGCAGTCGTCGTCCAGACCGTTGCACGTCTCAGGGTCGCCGGTGGAGCCACCCTGGCAGACGAGCTGTCCGTTGAGGCAGATGGTGGTGCCGGCCGTGCACGGCGGGTTATTGGTGCCACAGGGAAGACCCACGCCGAAGATGGTGCCGTCATCCACGAAGCCGTTGCAGTCGTTGTCGATGTTATCGCAAACCTCGGGGGACGGATCGATGCCGCCGATACACTGGTCGGCGCAGCTCACACACATGGACGTACCCATCTCGCACTGGCTCGGCGCGCCGTAGTGGTACCCCATTCCCACATGGGAGGGAGGCAAGCACGCCGCCGAGGTGAGCCCGTCATCCACGATGCCGTTGCAGTCGTTGTCTATGCAGTCGCAGATCTCGGCCTGCGGGTTGTTGGTGCAGGCGCCGTAGCCCCTGCCGGCGACACAGGACCCCGGGGTCACGCCGGTGACCGGCGCCTGGCAGCTCATGAGGCCGTCGCAGTTCGCCGGGTTGGGCTGGCCACAGGCGATGTCTGCGAAGGTGCCGTCATCCACGGTGCCGTTGCAGTCGTCGTCGCAGCCGTTGCAGGACTCCGGCGAGGGCACACAGCTACCGCACACGCCGCCCTCATCGATGAAGCCGTTGCAGTCGTTGTCCAGGCCGTCGCAGATCTCAACGGAGGGACAGTGGGCCGGGTTGCCGCAGGTGAGCACCTCCTCGTCCACGGTGCCGTCACAGTTGTTGTCCACCGTGTCGCAGGTCTCGTGGGGATTGTAGCAAAGCCAGTTGGCGGACTGTGTCTGCTGCGCCACCGTGGTACAGGGCAACAGGGTCAGATCACCGTTCGGCGGGTTGCTGGCGATGGATCCCTCGTAGTTGCTCAAACAGGTGTCCCGCTGGGCCTGGGTGGTCCAATTGCAACAGGTCTGGCCGGTGTTGCAGTAGTGGACATACCCTTCGTCCACGCAACCGTTGCAGTTGTTGTCCTCGTTGTCGCAGGTCTCGGGCTGGATGGCCGAGAAGATGATGTCGGCCATGGCCTGACTCAGCTGCACCTCGTTCCCGGCGAAGTGGGCCTGGGCGGTACCATTGGTCCAGTTTCCGTCGTCACCGGCGTCGGCGATATTATCGGCTGTAGTGCCACCGCCGCCGCCGAAATCGATGACGTGGACCTTGACGTTCCAAGTGATGCCATCCTTGGTGAACCCATTGTACAGGTCCCGCGCGGCGTCGTAGGCGTTGGCGGCCGTGTCGCAGGACTCGTCTCCGTCGGTGATCAGGATCACGTTGATGGAGCGGCAGGCCCGCTCCCCCTCGGCCAGAGTGCCCAGCGGTGATTGGAAGGTCGGGCCGCCGTCCGGGCGGGTCCAGGCGTTCTGGAAGTACCGGTACATATCCCGCAGAATTCCGTTCAGGGGCGTCCAGCCGTTGTCCGAAACCTCTTTGCTGTTGGTGCAGTCGTCGTCCACCCACTCGAGTAGCTCGGTGACGTTGCTCAACTCGGGTGAACTACTCCAGAAGTCGTCACGGGCAAGGGGAACCACGATGTTCGCGCCCCGTCGGGTGGACGAGTCGCTGTTGGGGTTGTTCTCTTCGCCACATCCCCAGTTGGGCCCATCGTCAGTAGAAAACTGCTCGGCGTCACACCCCGTGTAGCAATTGGCCGCGGAGCACTGCCGGAGGTAGGTGGCAAAATGCGCCAACCCAAAGTTCACCAGGCCACCGTAGGCCGTCACGATATTATAGATGGCGCATCGCCCGTGATCCCGCCGTTCATTACCATATCCGCAGGAGCTGGCCGACCCCACGTCGCCGTTCATGGAACCCGACGTGTCGAAGGCGATCATGAAGTACGGCTTGGCAGGTAAGGGCCAGTCCGTGGGATTCATGGAGCTGCAGTTCTGCGCATGGGCAGACGGCGGCGCCCAGAAAAACAACGCCAACGCGGCCATCACTCCCAGACCCGCACGACATAAACCCCTCAGATTTCGGCTCTCTACAAGTACACGGCTCATCGTGATCTCCAGCAGCTATAGTTGCCTTATTTTCCAATTTATCATGGTATCCCAAGACCCCATGGTAGGACAATCCCAAATGCATCCCCAACGCTATGTCCCGACACCCCGTCAAGTCTCGAACCCCCTGCACTCCTTCGCCCAAACGTGTTATCCAATCGGCAACCATCCGGCTGCTCCAAATGCAATGGCTCCGGCGCGCCCCGATCACGTGCAGCTGGTAGGATTCCGCCCCCACACCCGCGGGGGCGACTAGGGGACTACTGGGTCGGATTAGACGAGAAGCAGCAGCGGAAGCCGGTATCGAAGGCCTGCAAGGTGTCGTCCACGGCGTAGAAGTCGTTGTCGCAAGACGCCCCCTCCTCGGCCCCGGACACGAAAGAGCCTCCCATCAGCACATAGGTGCCGCCGTCGTTGGTGATCTCTCGCAGGTTGCCGGTGATGTCGAAGATGCCGGTTCCCAACGGGTTGCCTTGTAGGCCCCCCCAGTCCGCCCAGCAGTTCTGCAGGCAGGGCTGGGTTCCACAGTACGTGTCGGTGGGCAGCAACCCGTCCTGGTCTCCGGCCGTGGACTGATCGTAGTCGAAGGGGCCCAGGTTGCAGTACTTCGTGGATGTGAAGGAGCTCTGGCAGGCCGCATTGTTGGGGTTGTAGCCCCAGTCGCAGTTGGCGCCCGCGCGACACGCGGTCTGCCAGTCCGCGAGCGAACACACATGTCCGCCCAAGGAGTAGCAGATCTGCTCGGCCTCGACGGGAGTCACGTTGAACCACGGAATACGGTCCCGGGCGCTACAGGCAAGGGTTCCCTCCAGCGGCACCCCGGAAGGAGCGGTGGCCAACGATCCCGGGCAGGTCCCGGTGCAGAAGTAGCCGTTGCCGCTCCCGGGGTTGACGTCGCTGGCGTTGGGCCGGCTGGCCTCATTGGCGAAGATCCAGGTGGAGGCCCCGATCTTCACCACTTCGGGTTGGACGAAGTAGCTGGCGTTGGATCCCTTGTCCGTATAGTCCTCGTCCACCGTGCCGTCGCAGTCGTTGTCGATGCCGTCGCAATGCTCCGTACAGCCCCCGGCTAGGGAGGAGCAGCTCGCCGCTACGGCATCGCAGACAGTGGCGCTCAGCCCACTGCACACGTAGGTGCCCGTGGTGCGGCAAGCCCCCTGGCTGCCCGGATCAGCCTCGTCGCTAGCGCAGGCCCGACCGAAGTTGGACACGTTCTCGTTGAGCATGCCATCGCAGTCGTTGTCCAGGGAGTCGCACACCTCCGTGGCCCCCGCGCAGTTGGGGCTGCACACCCCGGCGGGAAAGACACACTGCCAGGTGCCGCCCGTACAGGTGACCGACACGCCAGTGGTGCACTCGGGCGTGGTGGCCGTGGGGGAGATGCCGCAGATATTCGCCAGCGGCGGCGGCGTCACACCGTTGTCCACGTCCCCGTCGCAGTCGTCGTCCACGCCGTTGCAAATCTCCACCCCAATGGGCGTGCAGCTGTAGTCACACACGCCCACAGTGGTGTTGTCGTGCCAACCCGGCTCGCAGGACTGGAACTGACAGATGCCGCCGCTGCAGGTCCAGATGGAGTGCGTCGCCCCCGAGGTGCAGTCGTTGCCGCAGCTTCCGCAGTTCTCGACGTCACTGTTCAGGTCCGGCTGGTTCTCCAGGAGGCCATTGCAGTTGGTGTCGTCTCCGCACTCGTCGGTGGCCTGGGTGGGGCCCACGGCGCCCTGGCACTGGATGGTGCCGCCCACGCAGGCCAAGCTACCGGGTAGGCAGGGCTGGGTGACGCCCGTCGGTGGCGGCGGCGGCGCATCGCAGTCCCCGCTCGCGTCCACCGGGGGAAGCCCCCCCGCCAGATCGATATCCCCGTCACAGTCGTCATCGATACCGTTGCAGTACTCCACGCCGGCCTCGATGGCTCCCACGCACACCAGAGTGGCGTCTTGGCACTGGGTCACACCCAGGGTACAAGGGTAGATATTGCTCGTGCCGCAGGAGTCCCCGGCGTCGTGCGGGTTGTCATCGATGTTGCCGTTACAGTCGTCGTCCAGGCCGTTACACAGCTCGGGTTGCTGGTTGGGGTAGATCACCTCCGGTCCGTCGCAGATGGGCGTTCCGTCGTCGCAGATGGCCACACCTGCGTGCTCCGCGGCGCGACAGAGCCCCTCCTCGCCGCCGAAACACTCCACGCCGATGCGCGAATCGTCGGCCATCTCGTCGGGCTCGTCGATCTGGTCGTCACAGTCATTGTCGATGTTGTCGCAGGAGTTGGCCGTCACGGTACAGGGGCTCGCGTCCGAGGTGGGCCCCGCGTCCGTCAAGTCCGCGTCCGGAACCTCCCAATGTCCGTTGGATCCGAAATCATAGGTTTGCATGTCACATGCACCGAGGGCGGCAATCGCCACCAGGCCCACACCCCAAAGGAGAAGTGCGCGAATGGTCATCGTGCGCCTCCTGCCCGGTTCGCCGCATCTCGCCGCCTCCAGCCCCACAGCAACCCCAGCAATAGCACCAGGGGTATCCCCGAGCCCCAGGGCGGGCTCGAGCTCTGGCAGGCACAGCCTCCACCACCCACCGTGACGCTTCCCCCTCCGGAGCCAGGCACCCAGAAGCCATCCTCGAACTCGCACTCGGTCCGCAGCGCGGAGCTGTCGGCGGACTCGCGGGTCACGCATTCAAAGAAGGACGGACAGCTCACCACCAGACACGGGTCATCGATACAAATACCATCCTGACACACCTCGTACTGGCCGCAGACCACCGCGGCGCAATCGTCGGCGCCGCACTCGCCCGTGAAGGGATCACACTTCTCGCCCAGGTCACAGGTGACCTCGAAACACGGGTCCTGTACGCAGCCGCCGGTCTCGTCGCAGTACTGCCCCTGGGGACAGGTGCATACATCCTCACAGGTGGCCGTGCAGCTCTGTGCATCGCAGTCGCGCACACAGGCCTGGGTCGAGGGATCGCAGCCCAGGGCGGGGCACGGGTCGTCGATGCACTCGTGATCCACGCAGAACTGGCCGTCGAAGCACTCCTGCCCGACACCGGTGCAGCTGTTGTCGCTGCAGCCGCCAAGCCAGCAGTCCTCCCACCAGGCACAGGGGTTGGGGTCACAGGGGTTAACGCACTCGTCGGAGATGCAGACCCAGCCGTCCGGGCAGGTGGTGCCGCCACAATCGCCCGTGCCGGGCATGCAGATGTGCACAGTCTCACCTTCGTGGTCGACCTCCTGACAGGAGAAGCCGGGCGGACAGGGGAACTCACTCGTGGTATCGCACTCGGGTCGGCAGGCGCCCTCGATACAGTAGTAGTCCAGGTTGCCCTGGGGCGGGCACACGGCGAAGTCGTCGGCCTCGCCGTTGCAGTCGTTGTCCAGGCCGTCGCAGACCTCCGCCTCCGGGGCCCGTGCGCCCTGGCACATCCAGCCGTTGGCGCCATCGCAGACCAGGGTCCCCGCCGCGCAGGGTGGGGCGAGGTCGCTGGCGTCGGTGCAGGTCGCGCCCGCGGGCGGACACCAGGAGTAGCCCTCGTGGCTGCAGCAGCTGCCCGGTTCGTCCCAGCAGCCGGTCAAGCCCGGGCCGGGAGCGTCGGTGAGGGGCGCGTCGTCTACAACAGTGTCGCAATCGTCGTCGATGCCATTGCACACCTCCGGGTCGCCGCCGGAGCCGCCCTGGCACACGAGCTGCCCGTTCAGACAGACGGTCGTGCCGGCCGTGCAGGGCGGGTTGTTGGTGCCGCAGGGCAGACCCACGCCGAAGATGGTGCCGTCATCCACAAAGCCGTTGCAGTCGTTGTCGATGGCGTCGCAGACCTCGGGGGACGGGTCGATGCCGCCGACGCACTCCTCGGAGCAGCTCACGCACATGGTGACGCCCATCTCACACTGGCTCGGCGGGCCGTAGCTGTACCCCATCCCCACGTGCGTGGGCGGCACGCAGGCGGGCGTCGTGAGCCCGTCATCCACGATGCCGTTGCAGTCGTTGTCCACGCAGTCGCACACCTCGCCCTGGGGATTATTGGTGCAGGCGCCGTAGCCCGCACCGCCCACGCAACCACCTGCTGTCACAGGCACCGACGCCTGGCAGGTCATGGTGCCGACGCAGTTGGCCGGGCTGGTCAGGCCGCAGGCGATGCTCGCGAAAGTGCCGTCGTCCACCCAGCCGTTACAGTCGTCGTCGCAGCCGTTGCACACCTCCGTCGAGGGCACACAGCTACCGCACACGCCGCCCTCGTCGATGAAGCCGTTGCAGTCGTTGTCCAGTCCGTCGCAGATCTCCGCGGAGGGACAGTGGGCCGGGTTGCCGCAGGTGAGCACATCCTCGTCCACGGTGCCGTTACAGTTGTTGTCCACCGTGTCGCAGACCTCGTGGGGGTTGTAGCAGAGCCAGGTGTCGGACTGCTGCTGCTGAGCCGTCGTGGTGCAGGGCAGCAGGGTCAGGTCCCCTTCCGGCAGGCTCGCGGAGATGGAGTTCTCATAGCTCGTCAAGCAGGTGTCCCGCTGGGCCGGCGTGGTCCAATTGCAGCAGGTCTGGCTGACGTTGCAGTAGTGGACATACCCTTCGTCCACGCAGCCGTTGCAGTTGTTGTCCTGGTTGTCGCAGGTCTCTGGCTGGATGGCCGAAAAGATAATTTCGGCCATGGCCTGGGCGAGCTCCACCTCGTTGGCCGCCGTGAGCGCCGTGGTCGATCCGTTGGAGAGGCCGTCGTCCCCGGCGTCGGCGATGGGATCCACGGCTGCGGCGCTCACCCCGGCGAAGCCGATCACGTGCGTCCGGACGGGAACCCACTGCCCCTGGATCGTCACCCCCGTGTTGAATAGGTTGCTCGCAGACGTCGCTGGCGTGCCTTCGCAAGTAGGGGACTGACCACCGTCAGTGAGCAGGATGACGTTGAGCGACCGACAGGAGGCATCTTGTGCGGCATCCAGCGGGCTGAGGTTGTCCGGGGTGGGACCCGAGGCGCAGTAGTTGGAGTCGTTCCACGCCGAATGCCAACCATAGGCGTAGTACTCGTGGACGGCCTGCAGCCCTCCGGCAATGGGTGTTAACCCGAGAGCAAAGAGCTCCCGGCTGTTGTCGCACTGCCCATCGAACCACTCGAGCAGCTCGGCCACGTTCGACGCGGGCGGGGTACCGTTCCAGGGCGTGGGATCCTGAAGCATGGGCACAACGATGTTCGCGGCGTTCTCCCAATTCTGGGGCCAGATGGGAGGCGTTGGCGAGCCATTGCAGTCCGGCTCGTTACCGCAAGTATTGTGATCCCGGTAGTCGTCGAAGCCGACCACGGAGCAACCACTTCCCGTGTAGAACTCACCGTTCGTGCCAGCTGCAATCGGCAGGGTACAGCTCCCGTTGGCCGCCGTACAAGAGTCGACACAGGCGCCGGCGTTACACCCGGATAGGATCACCGGGAAGGTCGCCAGACCGAAGTTCACCAGCCCTGAGAAGGCCATGACCGTCTGCTGAAGAGCGCACTTGGCCTCGTTGATCCGGGTGGGCTCATAGCCGCAGCTATTCGTCGGCGCCCACGACGGGCACGAATTCGAATACAGATATGAAGACGTAGACGGATTCGTACACCCAACCATGCTGCCGGAGGTATCCACCAAAAGCATGAAATAGGGCCGGGCCGGAGGCGGCCAATCCGCTGGATTCGACGAAGTGCACTGAGCTTCCGCCCGCGGCGCGAAGGCCGTCAGGCCCACTGAAGCAATGATTACGGCGAGTATCAGGGCCAGTGACCCCAGTCCACACCGCACCCGGGAAGTCGTTTCGTGCGTCAGGTTCATTACAATTCTCCAGCAGTATAGAAGCCCACAGGCATTGTACCACCTGCAGCACCGTCAGAATAGACAGGACACGCGGACTATTACCTGTGGGGTACGCGTATAGGCCTATACGCAATAGGCTTGGGATCCCAAACGTGCTATCCAGTCGGCAACAACGCATGAGGCCGCCGTCCATGACACTCAAGGATTTCCCCAACTCCTACCGCGACGTAACCGTCCACAAGATGATGCTCCAGGACGTGGTTCGCACCGAGGCCTACGAGACGGCGCTGCAGCAGGTCGTCAAACCCGGATCCACGGTCCTGGATTTTGGCTGCGGGACCGGCGTCCTGTCCATCTTCGCCTCCCGCGCAGGGGCCGCCCAGGTCTACGCCATCGACCGCTCGGCGTTCATCGGGGTCGCCCGCGACATCGCCCGCAGAAACAACATTGAGAACATTCACTACTATCACAATGACGAAGAGAGCCTCGAGCTCGACACCAAGGTCGACCTCATCGTCTCGGAGTGGATGGGCCACTTCCTCTTTTATGAGGCGATGCTGGCGCCTTTGCTGCGGATCCGCGACCGATTCCTCGCGGCGGGCGGGCTCATGGTCCCCTCTCAGGTTTCGCTCCACGCCGGGCTGGTCTGTGACGAGTACTTCCACGAGGACCTGTCCTTTTTCCGCCAGCACCCCTACGACATCGACTTCACGGACATCGCCGATGTACCCCTGCGGCGGATCGAACATGAGAACCTGATGCCCAACCAGATCCTGGACTCCGTCGTGGACCTGGGAACCCTCGATCTGTACACCCTCGAGGCGCCGCCTACTGAGCTCGTCGGGCGGGTGGTACCCAGTGAAGAGGCGACCATCTACGCGCTCTGTGGGTGGTTCGAGGCCCTCCTCGCGCCCAAGGTGGTGCTCGGAACCGGTCCCGATGATCGCGTGACCCACTGGAACCAGATCCTGTTCCCCCTCACCGAGCCCTTCACCGTCAGCCCCGACCGCGAGGTAACCGTCCGCATCTCTCCCCCCCAGGAGACAGACAGCGGCGACCTGGGTTGGACCTGGTCCATCGAAGACAGCGCCCAGCGCATCCATATCTCCGATCTGGACCACCCCAAAAGCCTCGACACCGAGCTCCCCAAAGGGCTCCTGCCCTGAACCCCCTCCCGCCCTAAGAATCTCCTCAAACCTTGAGGGCCCACCAGGATCGCTCACTCATCCAGTGAGCGTACTTTTTCGCAGTCGTTCGCGGACAACACAGGGAGTCTGTACTGGTGCTCTGCGGCGGAGCCACTGTGGACTGACAACCGTTATTGCATCGAGCATAGGGTCGCTGGTGCCATAAGTGGGACGAGATAAATCATCCAGGTGGGGTTCTGTCACTAATGAGCCCGCTGGGGCCGAAATCAGTGCCACAAGTGGGGTGAGATAAATCATCCGGGTGGGGTTCTGTCACTAATGAGCCCGCTGGGGCCGAAATCAGTGCCACAAGTGGGGTGAGATAAATCATCCGGGTGGGGTT
This sequence comes from Deltaproteobacteria bacterium, assembly GCA_029938605.1. GTDB lineage: Bacteria > Myxococcota_A > Polyangia > HGW-17 > JAJRWW01 > JAJRWW01. Next base: position 15,101 of record JAOZUO010000064.1, read on the forward strand.
TTGTCACTCCTCTCCACCGTCTGAGCCGTGTGCCCCGGCATACGGTCTTCTCCGGATTCTTGTCGTTAAAAGAAACTCCCCACTGCACGGCGTCAGCCGGGCCGAGAGAGTGATCGGACGTGGGGGGAACGCAGAGCGTTGAGGGGACGACGCAGAGCGTTGGGGGAACGACGCAGAGCGTTGGGGGAACGACGCAGGGCGTTGGGGGTTGCTAGGGGCGTTGGGGGGCGTTGGGAGAGCGTTGGGGTTTGTTAGGGGGTGTTGGGGGCGCCGGGAGTGGGCGTGGAGGTGAAGAGCCAGTCGGAGTCGGCGTCATCTGAGTCGACGCCGTTGGGAAGGCGACACATGGACCCCACGTAGTCGTTGTTGTCCTCGGCCGTGGCAGGCGTGCCCTCCACGAAGCTCAAGGTGCCGGTGACCCCCGTCACGATGCCGGCGGTGACCGAACCTTCGTAGGACAGGGAGTCCAGGAGCTGGTCCCCCGCGATGTCGAGGAGGCCCACGGCGTCCGGCGAGCCATTTTGCACATTGTGCTCCACCGCGGCGAAGGCGATGGTCGCCACGCCTCCAGGTACGGTGGCCAGCAGCGTGGTGGTACCAATGACCAGGTACTCGCCGGAGCCAAGAATGCCGGCGCTGCCGAGGTCCACACGGGTGTACTCGGTGTTGTTGCTGCCATTGACCAGCACCAGCGCGAGGCCCGCCATGTCGACGGGGGACGACGATCCGTTGTAGATCTCCACGAACTCGAGGGTATCTCCACCCACCTGATCGTAGTCCACCTCGTTGATCACGAGGCCACCGAGGGTGGCGACCACATCCACCGTGGCGGCATCATTACTGGTACCGAGGGTGGCGGTCACCGTCCCGGCGCCCGCCGTGGCGCCGGCGGTGAAGGTGAACAGCGCCGAGACCTGCCCCGCGGGTACGTCCACCGTGGCCGGGACGGTGCCGATGGCCCCGGAGGTCGCGAGCGTCACGGTGCTGCCCCCCGTGGGCGCGGGAAGGTTCAAAAAGACCTCGAGATCCGTGGTGGTGCTGATGGCGATGGTGACCGTCGCCGGCAAGACATCGACCACATCACGCTGGGACGAATCATCATACACCACGACGTCCGCCAGGACGTCATGGCCATCGAGGGAGGCCGTCACGGTCACCAGCGCCGTCTGGGGTGTATTACCGGTGAGAGGCACCACGACGGTGGTCTGCCCATCCGGTACGGTAACTGTCGCCGGCACGGTAAGCGCACCATCACTCGAGACCAGATCCACCACGGTGGCGCCCTGGGCCGGGCCCGAGAGCGAGAGCACGAGCGGGCTCGGCAGAGTGGCTCCGCCGACCTCCACGTACACCAGGTTCGGGTCGAGGCTGTATACCATGGGCGCCCCTTCCAACAGGTCCGCGGCGTCTCGGGGCTCAAGCTTGGAGTCCCCGTTGCGGTAGGTCAAGATCCCCGTAATGGAGGTGTACACCTGGCCTATCACGGGTGTCGTCAGGACCATGAGGTCGTCGATCCGCAGCTCGCCATCGACCACGAACTCGTTGATGGGGGCGTAGTCCCCGGGGCCGACAGAGGGATCCAGATCACTGACGACGACGTTGTCGACCCGCACCAACACCGACTCCAGCTCCGTGGCGACCGAGCCGCCCGCGTTGGCAGACGTAATCACCTCCGGCGCGGGGAGCGCCTCGCCGCTGGACGTGACGGTGACGCTGGCGAAGCTGAGCTGGATCTGGCCGTAGTAGTCGCTCGCCGTAGCCGGGTTGATGTCCACCCGGTCACCCACCGTCACGTTCGTGCCGCACAACGCGGAGGGGTGATAGATGAATATGCCCGAGTAGTCCGCCCCCGCGTAGTCCGTGTCCCCGGTCTTGACCTGGACGAAGAAGCCGTGACCGTCAGCGCAGCCGGTGACCAGCGAGTTGAGCACCGCCACCTCGCCGCTGACGTTGCCCTGCTTGATGTCGTAGATGGTCGCCGGGCAGGCCGAAGGCGCCGGGTTGGAAACCGTGGGGCAGTCGTCGCACACATCGCCCCGACCGTCGCTGTCCACGTCAGCCTGATCGGCGTTGGGGATGTTGGGGCAGTTATCCGTTTCGTTGGGCTCGCCGTCGCCGTCCACATCGCCCGAGTCCGGCGTGGAGCAAACGGTGGTGTTCGCGTCGATGGGACAGGGGTCGCAAACGTCGCCCACGCCGTCGCCGTCGAAGTCAGCCTGGGCGCCGTCGTCCATGGGCCGGATTGCGTTGAACACGTCCGGGCAGTTGTCGTTGGCGTCTTCGATGCCGTCGCCGTCGGTGTCGGTGACGGTGGGTATGCCGTCATACACCGTGGAGCCGTTCACCGAGGTGGGGCGTTCGGGGTGACAGCTCGGCTCGCTGTCCGGCGTGCCACAGAAAAAGAGCCCATACTGGGTGCCCACGTCCGCCTGCAGGGCAGCCAGGGTCAACCCGATCTCAGATTCCACGCAAACCCGCTTCGCCACCGAGCACACGTCCAGGACGTCACAGGAACCCGCCGCCAGCTCGGTGACCAGGGCGTCGTCTCCGTACAGCACGTCGCCGCCCCGAATCACCAGGGTAACCTCCTGGGGCTGGGCGTCGATGACCGCCCGGTGGTCAGTATTTGTGGACCCGTCGAAGATGGCGATGTCCGCCACCAACCCGGCCGTCAGCGAGCCGATGGCGTCGTCCACGGCCAGCACCTCGGCGGCGTAGAGGGTCGCCATACGCCAGAGCTCTCGATCATCAAAGAACCCGTTCAGGTAGACGCTGTTGAATTCGTCGGCGCATTTTAGCTCCCGCTGCATGTTCATGGATCCCGAGGGGATCCAGTCCGTACCCAGGGCGATCTTCACGCCCACCCGGGCCGCCACAGTGATCTGCGCCGTGTCGCCGTAGAGAGTGATGTTTGACCGCGGCGACCAGATGAGCGACGTGCCTTCGGTGGCCATCTGTGCGTACTGCAGCGGGTGCAGGCCCACTCCATGGATGTAGGCCGACTGGGGCTCGAGCAGATCCTGGCCGCCGTCGTCGCTCGAGGCGGTACAGATGAACTCGTTTAAGGCGTAGGCGTCGATGCCCTCGGAGACATGGGGGGTGTACGCGTCGTCCCCCGCGATGGAGCCTTCGGTCTCAATGTCCGGGTAGTTGCACCCGGTCGCGAGCTGCGTACCGTTGCCGTCCCCCAGCGGGAAGGTCGAGTAGTTCACCTGGGGTTGGCCGAGGCCCTCCTGGGCGCTCCGGTCGAGGTTACGCAAGAACCCCGTGGCACTGCCCGAGCCGTTGACCGAGGTGGCCCCGCCCAGTACGAACCGAAGCTCGCCATACCGGATCTCGTTACTCGTGGCGCCGCCGGCGGCACTGATCTTCGTGTGGTCGTTGATCCCTTTACGCCAATCGTGACGGTGCTCATACCGCTCGCCCGTGTCGGTGTACGGGAAGTTGTGCGCGAAAGTAATGTGGTCATGGGTGTTGATCAGCCCCGGCGAGACCACGCCCTGGGGACAGCGGATCACCGTGGCGCCCGGCGCCTGGGCAGCGCAGTCGCAGCCCACGCACGTGATCTCTCCGCTCGCGTCCACGAGCACCTCGCCGCCGCGGTAGATCGTGTTCGGCGCCAGGATGGTGCCCACGATGAGACGATTGGTGTCTCCGGCCACCACCTCGCAAGTCCCCGAGGCGAGAGGGGCTAGAGTCTGGCAGGTGATCTCCCGGGTGATGGTGCAGTCGTTCTCACACCCGTCGCCCTCCACCGTGTTGCCGTCGTCACACTCCTCGCCGACCTCAACGATGGTGTTGCCGCAGTCCCCCTCGTTGGTGCAGGTGGCCGAGCAGCCGTCCCCGTCGGCGGTGTTGCCGTCGTCACACTCCTCGCCCTGCTCCAAGATATTGTTGCCACACTCCTGCGCGACCTCGCTGACGCAGGTGGCGCTGCAGCCGTCTCCGCTCACGGTGTTGCCGTCATCGCACTCTTCGCCCGGATCCAGGGTGTTGTCACCGCAGGTCCCAGCATTCTCCTCCTCACACTGCGCCGAGCAGCCGTCACCGTCCACGGTGTTGCCGTCGTCACACTCCTCGGCCCCCTCCATCATCCCGTCGCCGCACACAGCCTTCGGATCTTTGGGACAACCCGCGAGGCCCACCGCAAAAAGCAGCACCGCCATCAGTCCTACATAGCTAAATTGATTACGTTTCATGACTTCTCCACTGGTTGCGGACCGCCCGGATCCCGGTCGTCACCGACCACACCCGGACCAAACCGGTCCGATTATTTACTCCGAACATTGGATCCTAGTGCAAGCGGCGGCCTCTGTGAAGCCCCAACAATGGCCCAGAGCACCGATGGGCACACAAGCGAACCAAAGGCTAGTGCCCTCCGCCGCCCTTTTGGGCCGGGCCGGGGAAGGCTGCCCAAATGCGGATAGAGAGGACCAGGCCGATGACGGCGAAGGGCACCAGGAACACGGGCCAGTACTGCCAATTCCAGGACGTGATGAACCCCAGGGAGATAGCCTGCAGCCCGGTGCCCAGATACACGAACCCGTCGATGATGCCCACGGCGGTGCCCGCCGACTTGCGACCACCGAAGTCCATGGTGGCCGTGCCCGACAGCATCCCGTGCACACCGATGATGGCCAACGACCCCACCGCCACCGCGATTCCGAGGCCCCATTGGTTGGTCAAAAGGAAGATCATCGACACGGCCACCGTCAGCATGGTGGCGTACAGCAGCGCCGCCACGGGTCCCCGCCTCGAGCCGAAGAGCTTGTCCGACAGGAACCCGGCGATCATGCCGCCGGTGATCCCCGCCACGCACAGTGTCAGACCCCAGTGCTCCCGGAAGAAAAAGTCCCGCGCTACGCCCATCTCCTTGATGTAGAAGGGGTACCAGTGCATGAGCCCGTTTCTGAGCACGCCCGAACAGAACTCGATCAAGGCGATGGTCATGATGATGGGGTTGGTCAGGATCTTCTTGAGCAGCCGGAAGACATTGAACTCCTCATCCTCTTCGCCCGAAGAGGCGTCCCCGGGATCGAAGTCCTTCAGGCCCGCCTGGCTGGGCGTATCCTTTACCAGGAACGCGGCGATGGTCCCAAAGACGCACAGGATGATGGACGGGATAAAGAAGACCCACCAGGTCTGGCTCATCTTCGCGCCGTCGCCGATGATGATCGCGTGCAAGATGGACTGGAAGAACCCGAGCTCCGCCACGGGCCGGATCACCATGTTCTCCACCACGATCTGGCCGTAGTTGGCTGCCAGCAAACTCGTGTGCTCGCCGCTCATGAGGCTGCCCAGGGCCGCGGACAACATGCCAACCTGATCAGGAATGTGCACCGAGGTGGCCTCCACCACGGCCTGACCCCAGTCGAAGGCGAAGTAGATGCCCAGGGAGATGAGCACCCCGAAGAGGCCGCCGAAGGACCCGCGCTCGCGCACATGGAACCAGTTGGAGTTGACCTTGACGATGGAGACCGCTCCATAGCTCTGGAAGTACATGTTCATGGAATAAACGATGGAGAACAGCAGCGTCAGGTTCAGGTCCAAGTCTGGGCGGGTGAGAATGAAGTAGGTCAACAGGCCCAGGACCCCGTTCATGACCATGGAGCCGAAGGCGCCGATGAGGATCGCCTTCTTACCGCCGATCTTGTCGGTGATGGGACCATTGATGAGAAAAGAGAAGGCGTAGGTAACGGTGCCGGCGGCGAAGATGATGCCGAACTGCTCCTTGGACATCATGCCGCCCAGGGCGTTCTTGGACACCGTGAGGTTGTACCGCCCCATATACAGGAACGAGTAGACAAGCCCCAGGGGCAACCAGTTCATGAGCCGTCGGATGCGGAAGGTCCGGTCGTGACCCGCGGGGTTGCCCGACAGAACGCTGTATAGCGTCATGACGCTGACCACCGCGATAAAGATGAATAGGGTATCCATGGAGTACACCTTCGGGAGTTGTGCCTAAGTCCGCACTATGCCTTGGAAACTACCGCAGCGTCAACGAGAGGCGTGGGGTTATTTCAGCGGAAACGTAGGCTCGGACGGGACCTGGGAGGAGGAGGAGGAGGAGGCGTGCTGGGCCACGGCGGCGACGTGCCCGACCGCGGCGGCGTCATGCCCGACCGCGGCGGCGTGCCGGCGGGTGGACGAGCGGCCCAGGATCTCCATGACACCCCGGATCAGGTCCAGACGCGCTACCTGGAAGAGCTCGTCCCCCCGTTGGAAGCAGAGCCGCTGGGCGCAGAACCGGTTGCACGCCTCGTCTGAGTGTCTGCTCACCGGATCTTCACTGATGAACTGGTAGGCCCCGCCCGAGTCCGGGTCGTTGGAGCCCGCCACCACGAAGGTCTCCGGATCGAACACCGCCCGCTCCGAGCAGCCGAACTCGTGCCGGTACCTCGCCAGCAGCTTCTGGGCCACCACCAGGTGGTACCCCTTGCGAGCTACGTCCCCCCGGTAGGCGGGGAAGACGTCGTCCAGGTAGTCTGACACCGAGCCGATGCCCGCCGGCGACGCGGCGATGCTCGTGGTGATCCACCGCACCCGAAGCTGGTTTGCGGCCGGCAGGAAGAACATCCTCTCCAGGAGAGGCCCCTGGAGCCGCCGGCCCCGGTGGGTCCTGGCGATCATGGTGAGACCGAGGTGGATCACCAGCTCCACCACGCCGTCTAGCCCAATGGGCAGGTAGACCATGGCCGTAAAGGCCACGGGCTCGGCGGTCCGGCGGTCCACCATCACACCGATGATGCGATTCGAGTAGGGCGCCCGCGACCGGGTGAACACACCGTAGGTGGGCACCTCTTCCATGGAGCGCGCGGCGATGTCCGCGAGTCGGGCAATGAGGTGCGCCAGGTCCCCGTCGGACATCCAGCGTCCCGGCTGATCGTAGATGTGGATCTGATACCGGCCCCTCCGAATCTCGAAGGTCCAATGCTTGATCCAGGGCGCCCGCAGAAATTCAGTGGGATCACCAGCGATGGTGGAGTCGTTCATGACTCCAATACAATACACCGTGAACCTTGACGCTGCTGCACTGAACGCGCATAGTTTTGGAAGACAGGTTTGACTTTGAGGTGCGTCAGGGAAGAACAGTTTAATCCCTACAATGAGTTAAACCCCCGGGATCCGCCGCTGCTCGTAGAGTGCATGCCCGCCCGCCGGGAAGCCAGAAGCGTTCACGTGGAGCCCACCTGATAAGGGGGGGTTTAACTGTCTCCTCAACGCCCATCGAGGTTCCCTGTTCGCTTGCGCCCGCTCTTACCGGAGCGGGCGTAGGTCTTTTGGGGGTTCGCCTTGGGAGCGGCGAATCACTACTTGTGGTAGGGCTCGCCGCGCAGGATCGAAAGGGCGCGATAGATCTGCTCTACGAGCACCACCCGCGCGAGACGATGCGGGAGGGTCATGGGCCCCAGGGATAGCGACTCACTCCCGCGCTTTCGCACTGCGTCCGAGAAGCCGGCGGCGCCCCCCAGCACGAAGACCAGGGCGGAGCGCCCGTGGATCATCTGCTGATCGAGCCACCGCGCGAATCGGGGCGAGTCGTAGGTGCGCCCGTCCGCGTCGAGCAACACCACCCGGGCGTTGGTCGGGAGCCGCCGCAAGAGCTCAGCGTCGTTTCGACACTCGACGATCTGCACCGGCAGGTGACGACGCGCCCGCTTGAGATAGTCGTCGCACAGCGCCGTCACCGAACGGTCCCGCATCTTGCCCACGGCGAGGATTGTCACCTGCATGAATGGAACGGACTCGACGGGCGCTCACAGCGCGGACTTGGGCGGGACGTCCAAGCCGATTCGCGGAGCATCCACCCAGAGACTCTCCAGGTCGTAAAAATCCCGTAGCTCGTCTAAAAAAATGTGCACCACCACCTCGCCATAGTCGAGCAACACCCAGCGCCCCTGGTCCAACCCTTCGCTCCCCAGGGTCCGGTGGCCGTCAGCGCGCATACCGCGACGGACAGACTCCGCCACGGCGCGCACCTGTCGGACCGAGCGCCCCCCCAGGATGAGCAGAAAATCGGCGTAGGAACACAACCCCCGTACGTCGAGCAGCACCGGGTCCAGCGCATTTTTCTCCAGGGCCCACCCCGTGGCGTCGGCCACCATGGCGGGCAGTTGTTGCTTCTTCGACTTCGACAACGTCTCAGTACCCTCCTGCACGGCCCGCCTTCGTTCAGACGGGGCCGGATGGATCGAATCCAAGGATATACCAAAAGGCCTGTGCCTCGGCAACCACGAGACCAACTCCCTCGGCCCACCACCGCCCCGGGGCCAAACCACCGCCCTGACAGACCATACAGGGTAGTCGCAAAGTCGTGGTTGGCCCGCTTGCCGACGGTTGTCATTCCGAGCGAGCCAAAGGCGAGTTGAGGAATCTCTCCTACTTGCGTAGGTGAGAGATCCCTCCGCTTCGGTCGGGATGACACCAATATTCCAACTTTGCGACCGCCCTGACAGGCCATACCACCGCCCTTGCCCACCGGCGTCCGGACCTCTACACTGCCACCGTGCGTCGAATTGTCCTTATTCTCGGGCTCGCGGCTGTGAGCGTGGCGATGCTCTGGCACGCCGACCGATTCGACTTCGTCTCGGACGACGCCTACATCTCGTTCCGCTACGCCGAGAACCTCGCCAATCACGCTGAGCTCAACTGGAACGTCGGCGAAAGTCGGGTGGAGGGCTACACCAACTTCCTGTGGACGGTGCTGCTAGCCGTGGGCATCGGGTTCGGCGTGGGCCCGGAGACCTCGTCGCGGGTGCTGGGATCACTATTCGCCGTGCTCACGGTCCTGGTGCTGTTTTGGCTCGGGCGGGTGTTGTCGGGGGCCGGCGGGGAGGATCCGCGCCAGGTGGGACGCCTCACGCCCTGGTATCGAGAGCTGCTGGGAGGCGGCGGTGAGCTGGCGGGTTGGGATCTGCTGCCCCCCGCCCTGGTGGCGGTGTGGGGGGCTTTTGCGTGCTGGGCGTCCGGAGGCCTGGAGACCCAACTGTTCACCTTTTTGCTCCTGTTGAGCATCACGCAATACGTGCGCGAAGAGCGGCAGGGGGACCGGCTACGAAGCTCGGGGCTATTTTTTGCCCTGGCGGCCATGACCCGTCCCGAGGGCGCACTCATCTTCGGCATCGTGGGAAGTCACAGGCTCCTATGGACCCTGGGCAGCGGCGCGGCTCACGCCCTACGCCGCGCGCCGGGCCTCAGTCGTCGCCTGGACAACGGGCTCGCTCGGGACGGCCTCTGGGTGATCTCCTTCCTGTTGCTGTACGGCAGCTATTTCCTGTGGCGCTACGAGTACTACGGCCACCTGTACCCCAACACCTACTACATCAAGGTCGCCACCACGGACGCCTTGAAGACCCGAGCCTTCGGCCTGGCGTATCTGTCGAGCTTCGTCCGGGACTACCGGCTCTGGTACTTTGCGCCGGCGGCCGTGCTGGCCCTGTCGGCCATGGGACTCTGGGGCCGCCGGGGCGCCAGACGCGTGGTGTATTTGTGGACGCTCATCATCCCGGTGCTGCTCGTCTACACCTGGCACATCGTCCGCTTCGGCGGCGACTTCATGGCCATGCACCGGTTCTTCGTGCCCATGATTCCTCTGCTCGCCCTACTCATCGGCCTGACCTGCCGGGGTCTAACGGATCTGCCCCTGCGACGACTGTTGCCCAAACGCATCCTATTTTGGACCTTCGTGCCCATCTCCGCGCTGCTGGTGGTGCTGTTCGCCGCGCGGTCCACAACCCTCGATCGACGGACCCTGCGCACGCTCAAGGTGCGTTCCACCGGGTACGACGGCGCCTACGACAACATGGAGAGCGTGGCGTTCATGAAGCGCTTCGCCCGAGACCGCGTGCTGGTGGGACAGTGGCTCCGCCAGCGGGTCCCCCCCAAAGCGCTCATGGCCGTGGGCGGCGCCGGCGCCATTGTCTACCACTCGGGCCTACCGGCCATCGACTCCTTCGGACTGTCTGACCTGTACGTGGCCCATCACGTCAAGGCCGTGCACCACCGGCCCGGTCACCAGAAGCGCGCGCCCCTGTCCTATGTGCTTCGAAGGCACCCGGACATCCTGTGCTATCCGGGCCTCGTCCGCATGCAGGACTGGGAGTACCGACCGCGCCGCGCCGAGCGCCGCCGCTGGGATCGCCGGGGCTACCGCTATTTCTGCGCCAACCCGCCGGGCCTCTACCCCTCCCACTACTGCTGCCTCATGCGAACGGATCGAGACCTCGGGTTGACCCCTGTCTCCGCCTATCTCAACGATCCACAGCCCTGAGCCACAGCCCTGATTCCCCACCCGACCTCAGGCCCGACAGGCACACCATCAGTGTCAACAACCAACAAGCCACACAATTTGTTAACAACAACATGTGTATATCTAAGAAGTCACCAACACACAATTCCGCATATCTCCTCATGTCCAAATGGTTTTATACTTTAATATCAACAGATTAAAATATTGGCTTTGCAGGGCGCCCGAAATTGGCCCATCTGATGCAATGACCTCCTCTCGTCGCGACCGCGAATCACTCGCGGCGGAAAGAGAGGCGCCATGCGAAAAAACAACGAGAACTCAGTCCTGTTTTCCATCGGGTCGGTCATCGAGCTGCAACACCAGAAAGAGCAGGAGCGGCACGAGGAGCTGGCGCAACAGACAGCCGAGCGGGAGCGCGCCGAGACCACGCGCCTGGAGCAAGCGCAGCGCAGGATCGCCGAGGTCGAGCAGACCCGCCTGGTGGCAGCCGCCCAGACCGCTCGTCACGACTGGGAGAACCAGGTCGCCCACAAGGAGGCCGCCATCCGGGCTCGCATCGAGGCCAACACCCAACGCGAGCTCGAGCTGCTCCGCGATCAGTATCGCGTCGCCGCGCCGGTGGTTGTCCCCGGTCGGCCCCGCCTTGCCTTCGCCGTGGCGAGCCTCGTTACCCTCGGCCTCTTCGGCCTGGGCGCCTTCGGGGTCCACGCCATGTCCAACAAGAACCAGCCCCCACTCCCCAGAAACGCCACGGCGAGCACGACCACGACCACGACCACGGTCCGTGCCACCGAGGTCGCCCCCAAGCCGGAGCTCAAAGCCCCGGCGCCCGTGACACCGGTACAAAAGCCCAAGCCCGTCGTCGCGGAAGTAAAAAAGCCCGTACGCAAACCCCACATCAAGCGCCCCGTACGTTCCCGGCCGCGCTGCCGATGGGTCACCACCACCCGTCGCGTCCAAAACCCCCTGTGGGACCACCCCCTCAACTTCGAGGGCCGCTACAAGATCATCAAGAAACGCGTCAAGAAGTGCCGCAAGTAGCTCTACCGACGTAAGTAGCTCACCGACGCAAGTAGCTCACCGACGTAGCTTACCCGCGAGCCAGACGGCCACCCGGCGACGGAGGCGACGGCCTGGACCGTGGCCACCCACATGCTTCCACAGGACGGCGCCCTTGCCGGCGGCCTTGTATACGGTCAGGCCGGACTCCGGGCGAATCACGCGGTCTCGCTGTCCTACCACCACCAGCAGCGGTCGCGGCGCGAAGCGGCCGATGGAGCGAGCGGGATCCACCGTGGCAAGCCGTCGACGAGAGGCGGTCTGGGTGAGCCATCGCGGCAGGAGCGTGGTCTTCCAGCCGAGCTTCCAGAGACTGTTCGACCGCGCCAGGGTGGGCCAATCCCCCGCCGGAGAGATGAGGGCGGCGGCCCGCAGCTTGGGCTCATGGGAAGCGAGCAGTCCGCCGAGCACCGCGCCCAGGGAAAATCCGAGGTAGCCGATGCGGTTGGGATCGACGTTGGGGTGGCTCCGCAACACGCGCACGGCGTGGCGCAGGTCCCGCACGGCGCGGGTGAAGCGCCCGACGAGCTGCCCGGAGGTCCGGGCGCAAATGTCCTCCCCTTGAACCCGACGATTGTGGCCGTGGAAGGGGTGGTCGATGGCCAACAAGTGCACGCGCTGAAGTTTGAAAGCGTCGCCAAAGAACTGCACCATGGAGCGGCAGTCTCCCCCGTGTCCGTGCCCCAGGATCACCGCCGGATAGCGTCCTCGGGCCCGAACCCTCCGATACAGGGCCGTGATCCGGTCCCCCGCGCTGCCGCGGTAGCTGACGTGCTGCCACCGCCGATTCCGGTTCTTCCCCCAGCGGACCTTGAGGTCGAGCCCCTTGTCGATGGCGAAGGGATCGCCCGGGATCGGTCTTTGCGCAGGGCGTCCACGCATCCCGGGGCCGGGGCCGGGGCCGGGGCCGGGGCCGGGGCCGGGGCCGGGGCCGGGGC
>JAOZUO010000064.1:27446-41740 GCA_029938605.1 Deltaproteobacteria bacterium
CCGGGGCCGGGGCCGGGGCCGGGGCCGGGGCCGGGGCCGGGGCCGGGGCCGGGGCTGGGCGTGGGCACGGCACGGAGCGCCGCCTCGGGCGATTGGGCCATGACAGCCGAGGCGCGCTCCCCTTTCTTCACGGCCGACGACTTGGACGCGACGCCACCGGACGGCTGACTTCCGGTACACCCGCCGCCCCCCAGCACCAACGCCAACGCCAGGGACCACAACCAAACCAGTCGCATCAGTTGTCGAGCTCCACGTCGATGATCTTTTTGAAGTGCGCGAAGGGGTAGGCCCCCTCGATCTTGAAGCCGTTGACGAAGAAGGCCGGCGTCCCGGTGACACCACGCTTTTTCGCGAGCTTCAAGTCGCGCAACACCTGGGCCTTGCACGCCCCGCTGTCCAACGCCTTGGTGAACTTCGGCACGTCCAGCCCAATGCGCCGGGCGTATAGGATCAGGTCCGCCCTCGAGAGCCTCATGTTGTTGGCGAACAGCTGGTCCTGCATGGCCCAGAACTTGCCCTGACGCTGGGCGCACACCGCCGCCTCGGACGCCTGCATGGCCTGGGGATGGATCTTCACAATGGGCATGTGACGAAATACCAACCGCACCTTGGGACCGTAGTGACGGATGACGCGGTTCATGACCCGCCAGCCCCGCTGGCAGAAGGGACACTCAAAATCGGTGAACTCCTCGATGATCACCTTGGCCTTGACCCCGCCCTTCCAGGGGGGCTTGCCGGCCGCCGAGCCCTTCATCACACCGGGCGTAGGCCGCGAGCCCGAGGTTGTACCCTTCGGATCCCGCATGCCCAGCCCGCCGGGAACACCAGCTCCCGACCGCGACCGGGGCTCCGTGCCCCGCGAGCCCGCGCCGGCGTGGCCCCCGGTTGGACCATCGTCACTGGACCTGACCGACGCTGTCGGTCGTGGGGTAGTTCCGTCCGACGCCACATCGTCGAGACAGCCCGCCAAGGCCAGCACCCATGCCGTGATGATGACCAATCCCCTGTGGGTCCTTCGCAACACTCGCATGGTGTGGGCTTCTCCTCGGCGTACCCCGATCACTTGGCGACACCCGAAATGGCCGAGCCGGCGAACATCATCAGGGCCTTCAGATCCTGATCGTTGAACATGAGCATGGCACCAATGAAGTAGTCTCGCCCGCCGCCCGCTCCGGTCCGCGAACGGGAGTTGAGCAGATCGTCAGCGCCGGCGATGATGTAAAGCCGCTGGTAGAACATCCACGACGCCGACACCTTCAGCCGCGGAAACAGGTTGGCCTGAAAGTCGAAGACGTCCGTCTTGAAGATCAACCGCTTGTTGAAGAACTCCAGGTCCAGCCCCAGCCCGCCGGTGCTCTCCTTGATGCCCATGCGGAACGTAGCGAAGCCCACCCGCTTGGCGAACATGAAGCTCAGGCGGAAGGCGTCGGTGACCTTGACCTCTTCCTTCCGCTCCAAGGGCGGGTCGTTGGGGTTGTCGCTCCGCGTGACCGTCTGGGTCACCGTGCGGTTGCCCCGGGGATCATCGATGAGCTCGATGAGGTAGTACTTGTCCGCCGAGGGCTGGAGCCGCACGGTCACGTAGGTCTTGAGGGAGTTGGCCAGCACGTTGTACTCGGCACGCAGCCCCACGATGGTCTGCAGGCCCGTGAGGCCTCGAACAAAAGTCCCCGCCTCCTGCACCGTCTCCTTGATACTCGCCGCCAGGGACTCGTCGGTGATGAAGGTGCCCACCGTACCCTTACCCGAGGCGATGGTGCCGGTGATCTTCTTGACGTCCTTGGTGATGCCGCCCACGTCCCCGGCGGCTCCCTCGATCTTGTTGGTCACCCGGTCCACGGACTTCTCGAGCTTGGAGGCGATGTGCTCTATGCGCTCCACGATGCCCTTCTTGTCCGGATCCTTTGGCTTGACCGCCTGACGGAGGCGCCCCGTCATTTCCTTGACGTCCCGCAGAATCGCGATCACCTCCGTGCCCGCGCCCTTGGTCAACGGCCGCACGTCCGAGGCGATGCGGTTGAGCTGATCGGTCAGCCGCTTCACCGAACCGCCGATGTCGGTGATCATGCGGTTGGCGTTCTTCATGGTGTCGGCCACGGGCCCCGAAGCGAGCTTCTTCACCTCCCCGAGCAGACCGGAGATGTCCCGCTTGAGGGCCTGCATGATCTGCCGCATGTCCTTGGCCATCAGATCGTTGACGGTGGACACCAGGGTCTGGATCTGCGGCAGGATATCGTTGACCCCCACGGCCTCCACCACATGCATGATGCGATCGCCATTTTTCAGACGGCGGTTCTTGATGGGCGGTCCGCGCGGATCCTTGGGGTTGGGCGAGTAGGGCGTCCCGGGATCGATCTCCAGGTAGTACTGCCCCATCATGGACAGGGCCTTTTTGTAGACGACCGCGTTGGAGTACAGCTTGTGCTTGTTGTCCACGAAGAGGTCCACCCGGGCCCTGTTGCTCTGAATACGTCGCCCGGAGATCTTGCCTGCGGGCAGGCCGGCGATGACCACCTGGGACTTGGCCACCAGACCGGCGCCGTCCTTGAACAGGGCGTGTACCTGGATCCCCCGGGAGCCGCTGTACCCCTCGTGCACCCGCTTGAACAGGATGTAGCTGGCCACGAGGATCATCGCCACGAAGATGCCCACCTTAACCGCCGCGCTGACGTTCTTCATACGGCCCCCCCCATGGAGGGCTGGCCATGGAACTTGACCGTGCCGGAGGTCTCCACGAAAACCCGCAGGTCCTCGTTGGTGGTGTCCAGGATCTCTTCGGGGGTGCCGTTGGCCACGATGCGCCCGCCCTGGAGCATGAAGATGCGGTCGGCAATGCGGAAGGTGGAGGCCATGTCATGGCTGATCACGATGGACGTGACACCGAGGTGCTGGGCGGTCTCGGCGATCATGTTGTCCACGTTCTTGGTGGCGATGGGATCCAGCCCGGTGGTGGGCTCGTCATAGATGAGGATCTCCGGCTCCAGCACGATAGCCCGCGCCAGCCCCACCCGTTTGGCCATGCCCCCCGACAGCTCCGAGGACATCTTCTTCTCGGCGTTATGCAGGCCCAGGATGGCGAGCTTCTCAGCCACCATCTCCTGGATCTTGTTCCGCGGCAGGTTCGTGTGCTCCCGCAGGGGAAACGACACGTTCTCCTCCACGGTCATGGAGTCAAAGAGCGCCGCCTGCTGAAACAGCATGCCGAACTTCCGCCGCACCCCGTTCATCTCCACCTCGTTCAGGGGCACGATGTCAAGACCGTCTACGAAGATGTGCCCCTCGTCGGGCTTCAGGAGCCCCATGAGGTGCTTACAGAGCACTGACTTTCCCTGGCCTGAGCCGCCGATGATGATGTTGATCTTGTGGCGCTCTATGTCCAGATCGATCCCGCGCAGCACATGGTGCTTGCCAAAGGACTTGTGCAGATTGCGCACACGAATTTGATATCGTTCGTCGCGCTCGGTGAAGTCGGTGGCGGTCATGATGGCGATTCGTAAATAATCAGCAGTATATCCCCAACAAAATAGTCTAACATCAGAACCGCCACAGAGCTATAAACCACGGCTCTGGTGGTCGCCAATCCCACCCCCTTGGCCCCCCCCGCCGCGCTGATCCCCTGATGACAACCGACCGACGAGAGCACCCAGCCAAAGATGGCGGCCTTGATGAGGCCAATCTTAATGTCGTAGGTATCCACCATCCACTCGGTCTCCGAAATGAACAGGCCGTGGTCCACCTCCAGCAGGATCACCGCCACCAGGTACGCGCCCACCATGCCGGCGAAGCTGAAGACCATGGTGAGCAGCGGCATCATGATGATCGACGCGACGATACGCGGCGTCACCAGGTACTGCACCGGACTCACGGCCATGGTGCGCAGGGCGTCGATCTGCTCGGTGATACGCATGGAGCCCAGCTCGGTGGCCATGGCCGAACCCGCCCGGGCGGTGACCATCAGGGCGGTCAGCACCGGCGCCAGCTCCCGCACCAGGGCGAGGGTCACCATGGCGCCGATGTAGGACTCCATGCCGAAGGTACGAAAGGTGTCGGTCACCTGCAGGCTGAAGGCCGCGCCGGTGAACAGGCCGACGAGCACGATGATGGACAGCGAGCCCACTCCGATGAAGTCCAGAGCCACCAGATACTCCCGCCAACGGAAGGGACGCCGGAAGAGCCAGTAGAAGGCCTGGCCGGTCAGGACCAGAATTTGGCCGAAGGTCTCGAAACCCTTGAACAAGGGCCCGAAGACCTGATGCCACAGGTCGTCGACCCTGGTAACCCACCTGGCGGGGCGCTTGGTGGACCGCTTGGTGGGCCGCTCGGTTTTTTTTGCCTCAACAGAGGCTGGCACAGAAGGTTTGTCCATCGATCATTGCAACCCACAGTCTCGAAAAACGTAGGGTTTTCGCCTTTTTATCGCAGCCGTCCGCCGGCTGTCAACCAAGCGCTTGAATTGCCACCGGGATGGAGGCATAAGAGTGCCGATTGAAAAGCGGGACCTATAGAACTCATGAACGCCACTGACATCATCGATCCACCCCAAACCATCGACACCCTTCCCAACGGACTGCGGGTCACGGTCATTTCATTGCCCCACCTACACACGGGCGCGGCCCAGCTCATGGTGCGCGCGGGCTCCCGCTACGAGGACGAAGCCACCGCGGGCCTGAGTCACTTCGTGGAGCATATGATCTACCGCGGCTCGGCGGCGTATCCCACGACCTTTGCCCTGAACCGAGCCTTCGAACGACGGGGCGGCGGCCTCTACGCCGAGACCAGCCGCGAGGTCACGAGCTATCTGCTCGACTCGCCGCCCGAGAGCCTGCCCGCCCTGCTAGAGGTACTGGCCGACGCGGTGATCCGCCCGGGCTGGAACGAGATAGACACCGAACGCCGCATCGTGCTCGAGGAGCTGCTCGAGGATCTGGACGAGGACGGGCAGCTCATCCGCACCGACGATCTGGCCCGAGGCCTGGCCTTCGGCAACCACCCCCTGGGGCTGCCCATCGCCGGCACCCAGGAGTCAGTGTCCGCCTACACCCGGGCGCTGGTGGCCGCGCACCACGCCCGCCACTACACCGGCGCGAACTGCACGCTCTGCGTGGCCGGCCCCTTCGAGGCCGAGGCCGTGATGGAGGTAGTGACACGCTGTTTCGCGGACCTGCCCTACGGTGAGCGCGTCATCCCTGTGCCCGCGCCTCTGCCCGCGCCCGCACCCGCGCCCAACACTGTAGCCGGACCGGGCTTCCGCTACGTGCGATATATCGAGAGCCAGACCACCCTCAACCTCATGATCCAGGGCCTGGCGCATCCCCACCCGGCGAGCGGGGCCCAGTCCCTGATGCTGCGCATCCTCGACGACGGACTCTCCACGCGGCTCTACCACCGCATCGTGGATGAGCTGGGCCTGGCCTACTCCGTGAACGCCACCCCCGAGCTGCTCGAGGACATCATGCTCGTGGACCTCAGCGCCGCCTGCGCCCACCACTCGGCCGGCCAGCTCCTCGAGGAAGTGCTGGGGATATTAACCAACCTGCGGGACCATCCCCCAGACGACGACGAGTTCAACATGGCCCGCCAGCGCCTACTGTGGGATGTGCGCGCCAGCCTAGACAGCCCCCAGTCCATGGCCGAGTACCACAACACCTGCGCGATCTACGATCGCCCCCGCACCCTGCGCGCCCGGGCCCAGCAGATCCTGACCGCCACCCCCGCCGACGTCCAACAGGTGGCCCGGGAGATCCTACGCCCCGAGCGCTGGACCCTGGCCGCCGTGGGCAAACTCACCGCCCGCCAACAGACCACCCTCCAAAACCTCACGGGCGCCTCCGCCTGAACCTCATCCGGAGCAAAAACGTGCTTCCGACGCATGCCGTGCTGTCTCTACGAGACCTCGTCTCTACCCCCTCCTGGGTTGATCGCGGATACGAAAGAACGCAGAGCCTAGAGATGCGCACAGACCACTGCTACGTTCCGGGCCAGGGTGTAGATCCCGGCGGGGAACACCACATCCGCTATTCCCTGCTTCCACTGCTACCAGGCCTTGCGATAGTCAGCTAGAAAATGCTGTGACGAACGTCCAAGAGGCCGTACGTGGGTGGGTGCGTCCACTTCCGTACGTAGGCGCGTCCACTTCAGCGCCACACCTCGCGCCAGATCTCGAACTCGGAGGGCCGAATGCGATAGCGTGCGAAGTTGCCTTCGTGCAGGCTTAGAAGCTCGGTCTCCACGACTTCCATGAATTTCTCTTGAGTTTCGGCAGCGATATTCTGCTCCGTCCACTGCTGGATATGCCCCAGCGCGGCCCGCCTCCCCACCTGACCACGAACGACCTCGGACACGAGCTGTCGGATGTCGTCCCTGAAGCGCAGGCGAAAGGGATCGGGTTCGCCAAGTGACTGTCGGACAATGGCATAGCGCTCGGCAGACCGCCGATACGCCCAGAGGAAAACGTCCTTGAGCAGCTCGGTCCGACGTAGCTCGTAGACGCCGAGCACGGCCAGCGTGTAGATCTCGGCCGGGACGTCCGCGAAGGAGAGCGGACAAAGGTTCATACGGATAAGAGGGATATTCGCAGCTAGGCGTGAGACGCGTTTGTTCACGTCCTCGAAGGGCTGGAGATATGGGAGCTGCGCCATCACGAAGAATGCCTGCTCGAATGGATCCGCGATGGCTTCTGCTGTGGCCAGGAGCTGGTCAAAGCACTCTTCGATGAGCGCTGGAACCTCCAGTGGATGAAACACCGACCCGTGGATTCCCACGGGGATACGTCGCAAGCCGCCGGACGCCGCCGGATCGGGGAGCAAGTTGTTGGCCAGCAGTCCGTGCAGATTGAGGATCGAGTAGCGGTTGAAGCTGATTTCTTCGGCGGAGCTCACGATGAACTCGATGGCGTCCTTGTGATTGAGGATCATCTGCGCCTCAGCAACATCCTTCCCCCCGGCCTGCTGACTGAACGCCAGCAGGCGACGCGTGTCGAGCAGCGAGTAGGTGTTCCCTTCCAGGCGGCTCGAGTTCCAGGACAGCTCGATGAGCAAACGGTCCAATAGGCGGCGGGCATAGGTCCCCGCTGGTTGCTCCCCGATGTCGGGTTTGCCCACGCGATGCAGCTCCGCCCGTTCCTGCTCGTTTAGATAGAAGCTCTCGTTGGGCCGGTAGCCCTCCAGGAAGCTCCGATCGTAACCCACCAGCCGCCGAGCCGCGGGTACCTTGCGGAGGTAGGCCTGGATCTCGCGCCCGTCGGTTGAGAGCGGCACCATCGACTCAGCCGCGACAGCACGCCGTGGATTTGCATCCGTCCCCGGCTCCCCAGAAACAGCCGTGGTCACTCGATACCTGGACCACCGGCCTGCGCCAATCCGCTCGAGCCTCCCGCTGTCGACAAGGCGCTTGATCCGATCCTGCAGCGTCCGCCGTGGGCATGCCGTGGGCAGCTGCCGTTCGATCTGCCCCAACAAGACACCGTCCGGCGCTCCACGGACGATCTCGATGATCGCCTCGTAGTCCGACTCGGTTGCGTGTCTTCCCAAGGTACCTCCAAGCTCTACGCGCGATTTTCGAATTCTACACACAATATAGAGGTTTTACGCGCGATTTCCAAGCTCTATGCGCGATTTCCAAACTCTATGCGCGAATTTCAGGCTCTGTGCGCGATTTCTGGGCTCTATGCGCGATTTCTGGGCTCTATGCGCGAATTTCAAGCTCTATGCGCGAGTTTCAAGCTCTACTACCGCGACGCCGCTTAGAGGTGTGCTGAGAGGAATGGCCCTCCAGAGTGAGCAGAAGAGGGGTGATTTCCGCTTCCCGCTTCTCCAACTCCTTTTCGAGCAGCGCCACGAACTCCTGGTCACTCAGAGAGAAATGTTGAGGCAGGTTGCAATGAGCCGGTTCACTCTGTCCTCTTCTTTCCTACTTGCCGAGGACCGAGAGGAACCGGGCGGCCAGCTTTTTCGTGGTCGCGTATGGCTTGTACGCCTTCGTCCAGGCCTTGGCTTCCTTGCTCTTTCGCCACCGCTGGTGCTCGGTGCCCTCGTAGATCGCGCGCATGTTGTTGAAAGAAGCGGTCCGAATCTCCTGGTCGTCGCCCCGCACGATGTCCATGATCAGATCGGAGCAGCGGCTTGAGAAACCGGCGAACTCCAACGCCTCCCGAAAGAGCGCAATCTCGTTGCCGGAGAACTTGCCCTCGACGTCCATCCCGTCGCCTTCCTCTGCATCGGACTCCCGGGCGATGTCGCAGGCGCCATTGAGCTTAAACAGGAGGGTCATCTCAAAGCTGCCCCGCAGCGCCTCGGGCAGCTCTCCGGTGGCCACCAGGGACTGCAGCCCCGCGAAGAGCTCCTGCTCACGCTCCTGCGCCGCTTTCGTTTGCACACGGATGAATTCGTCTACGGGGTCCCCGATGGGATCTCCTTCTTTGACGACGGGCTCGAACACGTCGACCTTCCCCTGGTGCTTCACCACGCACTTTTTTAGATCACGATCATAGGTGGCGTGAAACAAGGTGCTCCCGTCGGTCTTGACGAACGCGCCCATTTCGTCCGCGTCGTCGACAATCTTGACCTCCAGGTCGGTATTGCGAGGGTGGTAGAAGGTGATCTTTCGTTTGCAGACGAGCTTCTCGGCCGTCTCGAAGTCCTCTGGTGACCTTGGATCATAGCCCACGCCGGCCACGCTCGCGACGAGCAACTCTCGGATATGACCCTGGACGAAGTCGCACGTGATCTTCGCGCGCTTGTCCAGGCCGCCGATATCTCTCCGAGCGGCGAGCCGTAACCACCGGTAGATGATCTGCCTCGACTGAGGGGAATCAATGGACAGGTCGAGCACGCCCATGGCGATGTCCGCATCCACCACGTCCTGAAACGCGACAAAGTGGCTCATGTAGTTAGCCTGCGGAGTCGTCTCGGAGTAGGTCCGATCGTCGGAGGGCCAGCCGAACATCGTACCGATGTCAGCTTCCTCCACGAGGCTGATGGCGCCAATCTTCTTGGCCAGCAGCTCGTCGGTCACCATGAGTCCATGGAGCTTGGCGTACGCCTGGCCGATCTCTCCCAGCTCATCGAGGAGCTCATCCTTGGCCACGAGCAGGTTCACCAGATGGGTCAAAGCGGTGGCCTTGAAGTACTGTGTATTGGCTCGATGGTCCGCAAGCATCTGCTCCCCTCGCCGGGCCGCCTGCATCCCCTCGTCCTGCCCCGTCTGGAGCCCTTCGTAGCTCCCGTAGTAGAAGGCCACCTCGACTTGCTCGATTTCGAAAGCCTTCGCCAACTCCGGAATCAGCACCTTCTCGTCATCGGCGAAATCGGCCGACCGCGCTTCGCCTTCGTCGTACCGGTGCGCCTCTGCGAGCCAGCTATGGACGAGCACCTCTTCCAGATTCTCATCAATCGACGTCTTATGAGTCATCGCACCTTTTCCTGTTCGTCAGCAAATTTACGCATGCATTCCGCATGCATTCCGCATGCATTCGGAGCATACCAGGCGCCGGCATCAGCGTTGCATTTTTTAATCACACACGGCGGCGCGCAGCACGAACCCGTTGAAGTCCCGGCCCGTGCGCCAGTTTTCCGGAATGGCGTTCGGATCGCCGATGGCTGGATAGCTCAAGGCTCTCCCCAACCCGCACACATTCGCCCGCTGGGTATATCTCATGCGTCTACGGCATTTCTGGCACACGACGCTAGAATACATCCTTGGGTAAGTCATCGAGCTTATCCAGGTCGTCGAGTGGATCCACCTTCGGCACGTCGGCCCGTGACACCGCCCGTCGGCTGAGCTGTGCGCCTACCGCCTCATACAGATCCCACACCTGCCGCTGCAGTCCCGTGGCAGTGTAGTCTCGTACGGCGTGTGGCTTGAGTTGGGTTTGTAGGCGTTCGAGTTCCGGCCGGACCAGCGCCTCGAGGGTTTCGTATGTCCAGCCTAGCCAGGGCTGCATGACCGCTACCATGGCGTCGCTTCCCAACGACGGAATGTGTGGGTGCGGTGTGGACTCGAAGTACACCATCAGCGTCTCGTCCAACGCATCGGGTAGCTCGAACTCGTGGTTTTCACCCCAGCGCCCCTCAATCATTTCAGTGCAGACGGCGCCAATTTGTGCCACATCTTCGGGTGTCGCCTCCCGGTCCGTGAGGATCTTGATCTCCATCACGAGGCGGGCTGACTTCTCTTTGAGCCGCAGCCGTGGACGGGCGCAGTGGATCCCAATACCGGAGCGGATTCCTTCAGACCCTATCAGCTCAGCCAAGTCTATGTCGTCTTTGATGCCGTCGAGCAACCTCAGCAAGGCCAGGTCCGTCACTGCCTCTCCCGTTTCGGAGTCCAGGAGCTGGGCGTCGAAGGTCAAGTTGAATCGGTACCGCTCACGATCGTGTTTTGGGGCCATGGCGCTCTCCACGTACAACTTCGAACGAAAGGTATGCCGCGTAATATAGCTCTTGGTCAAGCCCACCGCCAACAGACTCCCGAATTGTGAGACTGGAGGATTGGGAGAGGACCTTCACTAAAAGTGCAAACTGAAACATCTTCATTCTATATGCACACCAGAAGTGCAAACAAAACTAATTGAATTTTGTTTGCACTTCTGTAAGATCGTTCCGTGTTCATCGGCAGAGAACCAGAGTTGTCCCAGCTTCGTCTTCACCTGGACGATCAACGGCGGGCCCAGCTCATCATCCTCTATGGGCGGCGACGCATCGGCAAATCGACGCTCATGGCCAAGGCCGTAGAAGGTGAGCAGCGGGTGCTCTTCTTCGAGGGGATCGAGGGTGCGCGAACCCCAGTTCAGATCGATCAGTTCCTGACGGACCTCTCGCGGCAGACCGGCCGGGTCCGCCTCGGCGCTCGCAACTGGCGCGAGGTGTTTCAGGGGCTGGGAGAGCTGGTGGAGCAGGGGCGTTGGGTCCTGGTGTTCGACGAGTTTCCGTGGATGGGTTCCGGTCGGACCCGCATCGTATCAGAGCTCAAGCTCTACTGGGACCGCTGGACGCGAAACCCCAACCTCTGCCTGTTTCTGTGTGGATCGGTGGCAAGCTTCATGACGCGCCATGTACTCCACTCCAATGCGTTCCACAATCGCAAGACCCTGGAGCTGTGCCTGGGGCCGCTGAGCCCGCGGGAGGCGGGCCAATTTATCTCGAAACGGAGCACACGCGAGCGAGCTCAGCTCTACATGTGTCTGGGTGGTGTCCCCAAATACCTGGAGCAGGTCGACCCGAGCCAATCCCTCGAAAAGAACCTTAACCGGCTGTGCTTCACATCCGGCGGGTTCTTTTTGAATGAGTTCGAAACGCTCTTCAAAGAGCAGTTTCGTAGCATCAAAGTCTATGAAGGCATCGCTGCGGCATTGGCCAAATCTCCCGCCAGCCTCAGCGAGCTCGCGCGGCAGGTGGGCACGCCAAAGGGCGGCGGCTTCGCGGACCAGCTGGGCAATCTGATCCGCGCCCAGTTCGTACGCGAGTACGCGCCGGTAACCGTGGATGGCAAGCGCCGCCGACGGACACGCCTGTACAAGCTGACGGATCCGTTTCTACGATTCTATTTCCACTACATATGCCGAAACCAGGCGCTCATCGCTCGCAACCGGAAGGGGCAGAACCTGTTTCGTGCCATCGCTGGAGCCACCTTACAGCAATACTACGGCTACGCCTTCGAGCGCTTGAGCGAAGACGCCATGCAGGACATCCTCGACCACTTGGAGCTCGAACTCGTCGATGTAAAGGAGATGGGTACCTTCTTCCAACAACCCCGGGGTGCCAAGCTGGGGCTACAGATCGACTGGCTGATCAAGCGACGCGACGGCGTGTGGTCCTTGGTCGAGATGAAATACTCGACCTCCCCCATCGGCAAGACCGTCATCGGCGACGTAGAACGCAAGATCGAGCGTCTCGCAGCCCCCGAGAACATCTCCATCAAGCCCGTGCTGGTCTCTGCCGCCGGAGCGACCGCCGCCGTGCACCGCGCCGGCTTCTTTCAATCGATTGTTGTGTTGGCAGATTTGGTCTAGCGAAGCCGTGCGGACGCGGCAATGATCTGGCCTTACTTCATCGACTCGGTGCTGCCTCCGGACGCTGGTGTCGTCACCGGACTCTGAACGAAGGGACTAAGGGGCGAGGAGCACGCTGCGCGGTGCCCGCACGGGACGCTCGTACTGGTGCGCAACCCTGGGCTTGCGTCCTGGGGTGCTTTTGAGCCAGATCAGCCACCGGCCGAGGGCTACCACGATCCAGCGGTGCCGATGGTCCAGCCGGGCGTTCACGCGGGTGCGTTGTCGACACCTCTGGACAGGGCGGCGGCCGCGGAGAGGGGGCCGACCGTAGCAGTGCTTCTGGGTGAGCTCCACGGAGTGCGTCACCCGGATCTTATTGTTCTTCACCCGGAGTTGACCCAGCAGGATCCGCTTCCGCTTCCGATCCGGTTTCACCACCACTGCCCAGTGGGGTGCCTGGGAGCTGCCGCGCAGGAGCTTGTGGCCGGTTTCGGTGACCTTCCCCCAGCGGGCCGGTTTGCCCCCACTGGGCGGAGTGTAACGGCCGCGTCTCCAGCGATAGAGCAGCGCCGTGGCGAGGACCTCGGGAGCTGCGGCTCGGCTGGGCAGGAACGCGAAAAAGCGCGGATCGTTGTGGGTTGGTCTGGGAAGGATCTTCTGGAGGCCGGTGGGCTTTTGGGATCCCATGAGCAGCACAGATTGGTGGTTTCCACCGCGGCCACCGGTTTTCGCCACCACCGCCCAGCGCTTGGCCTTGGCATCGACCCATTGATGGGTCAGGTGAACGCCGACGCCGCGCTCGCGGATTCGCCGAAGGATCTTCGGTTTGGTGGGGTCCGCGAGGTCCACCCGGAAGAGCAGGATGGGGACCACTATGTTGTCCAGCAGCAGGGCCTCATCGCCGTGAACGAGGATGTGGTGCGCCTCTTTGTTTTTGTTGCGCAACCCGAGATGTATCCGTCCCATCTCCTGAAATCGGCTGTCGAGCACAATCAGGCTGCCCTCGGCGGCGACGAGCACCCGGTCACCGTACAGGGCGATGGCGGCTATCCGTCGACCGGGCTTTGGAACCCAGACCCGACGTGCTCCATCGCTACGATCCAGCAACCCGAGGACCTGGCCCGTGTGAATGAGCACGGTACCGTTGGGTCCACGCAGCAGCTTCGCAACACCACCGCTCCGGCTGCCAGAGAGTATGGAGAGATCGACCCGAGCCCGTCGCTTGAGAGTTCGGCCGGCCGGCTCGAGCAGCGTGAGGTGCTGGTGGCGAACCACCCAGACCGGCGGCGGGCCTCTGCGCGGCCGATTGGGACGATGGTCCAGCGCGGGGTCCCGCTTGGAGAGATCCGCTTTGACCAGGCTTGGTGGAGGGCTGGGTTCCGGCGCGGTCACCCGAGCCGGGGGAACGGGGGGCTGAGGCGTAACGGGGTTCGGTCCGGGTGGCACCCGGGGCGTCACGATGGCGACGCTGTGGCCTCCAGCAGCGCCGGGTGGCAGGGTGCCGGTGGTGAGCACGTGGACGATCTCAGTGCGCTGCAGGTGAGTTCCCGGATGATGCCTGACCGTGCAGCTGGCAAAGGCAGCGCACCGTTTTGACGCGTAACAGGCCCGTAAGGGCTTGAGAGCGCCTCGTCGGATCAGGATGCCAAAGGCCTTCTCGGAACGGATTCGCCGGAGACGCTTCAGGAGCCGCCGTAGTAACCATATGGCCAGGTCTCTAAGGCGCGCCTGGTCTGTCGGGGCAGTCAGGCTCGCGGCGCGGGGACGGGGACGGGCGTCTGCGCCTGCGCCTGCGCCTGCGCCTGCGCCTGCGCCTGCACCTGCGCCTGCGCCTGCGCCGGGCTGCTTCAAGATCCGTGTGAGCCGCGCCTCGTAGGCCTGCACCATGTCAGCCCCGCACCCCTGGATCCGGGTGATGAGCTGGCGCTTCCCCGGGATGGGATGGCGGCGGTTCTTTTTGGAGCAGCCAAGAGCCGCCAGGCACAGGACCAGACAGAATCCCCAGACAAAGATTTGCGAGCCGAAGCGACGGCAGATACTCGCCTCCTCCCTCAAGAGCGTCATCGCCTGGCTACACCCGCCCCGCGGTTTTTCTGCGGAGGGCGAGGCCCAACCCGATTGCGAGGAAAAACACCAGGCCGCCGAAGGGCTCACGATGGCCTGAGCCGGCGCAGCCACACCCTGAGTCATTGCTTGACGGATCAGGATCGGGCTCGTTCATGCAGGTGGCGCTGCAGCCGTCCCCGTCCACGGTGTTGCCATCGTCGCACTCTTCGCCCGTGTCCACCACGCCGTCCCCACAGGT
>JAOZUO010000197.1 GCA_029938605.1 Deltaproteobacteria bacterium
TTCGAGGGGAACCAGTTCCAGGTGGGCTCTACTGGGCCGTTGAACCGGTGGAGGAGCCATCGGTGGTGAAGGCCAAACGCCACTCCTGGCGCAAGGTGGGCCTTGCCCGCCAATAGTGGACAGTCTAACCTCAATGTGTACTTTTGTAACGGGCTGGGCGCGAGACGCGGCTATCGGGCTGGGTGCGAGACGCCGCACGGTGCCCATGGCTTTTGTGACCCGACCTTGACCCGACCCTATTGGCTCTCGGCCCATATGCCGTGATTCGAATGCGAGCAGCCTGCTTCGAGGTTATTGACACCCGTACCGGACAATTGGGCGCTACCCCCATCGTACAAACGGTGTACTCTGACAGTCATGGCAGCTGGCCCGCGAATAGAAATGGCCCCCATGCAGGGGCTGGCCGGACACCTCTTTCGGGCGGTTTATCTGAGCATCTTCGAGGGCGTGGATCACAGCTACTGTCCATTTGTGCGCCTGCGAGGAGGCCAGTTCAGTACCCGGGATCATCAGGAGCTGGTGGCCGGCCTCTCGGTGGGAGACGGGTTCACGCCGCAGATCATCGCTACGAGCCCGTCGGAGGCGCGAGCACTGTGCGAGCTGCTGGCTGACTACGGCCATCGACGGGTGAACCTCAACCTTGGCTGTCCCGCGCCCATGGAGACCAAGCGCAAAAAGGGTGCAGGGCTGTTGCCATTCCCTGACGAGGTCGAAAAATTGCTCGAGACCCTGTGTCGCTTCGAGCCGACCTTGGCGGTGTCGGTGAAGACCCGGCTGGGGCTCAGACTCAAGGGCGAATTCTCAGACTTGGTACCCGTCTTCAATCGTTTCCCGTTGAGCGCGATCATCGTCCACCCCCGCACGGCCAAACAGATGTACAGCGGTGCGGTCGCCTGGGAGTATTTTGGACAACAGGCCAAGCTGCTCACGATGCCTGTCATCGCCAATGGCGACCTGCGCACCTTGTACGACGCGCTGAATGTGCTGGAGGCCTTTCCATGGATCGCCGGCTTGATGATCGGACGCGGCATCTTGCGGGATCCATTTCTGCCCGCTGTCATCAAGGAGCTCGATCTGCCGAGCCCGCGAGCGGACACCTTGCGCCATTTTCATGACAAGCTGCTCGAGACCTACGAGCGTTCGGGCATGTCACCGGGCCACATTCTCGACAAAATGCGCGAGCTGTGGAAACACCTCGCCTACAACTTTGAGGATGCACCAAAGGTCGCCCGGCGCTTCAAGAAGGTCCGCAGCCTGGATGGGCTTCAAGACCTGGTGAATTCGCTGTTCTTGTCGCCAATAACGTCACGCCCGACGAAATCGCCCTGGTAAAGGGTCTGAAAAAACCGCGCGTGCTGCGGCTATCGCGCTTGACCTCGGTACCTTGCAAGCCAAGTCCGCCCGATTCAGTGTCGATCGAGTTTCCGTACACTACGGGGAGCCCATACAGAGGATAAAATCTCCTGCGCGTGACTAGGGTCTCCAGGTCACCCTCCTGTGACATAAGTGGCTGTAACAATTATACATTTACCGGCCTTCCAAATCGCAGAACATTGGCCTCTTATGTCTTGACAGTGCCCGAGTGGATGGTATGAAGAAACCCCTTTCAACGATGGAGATCAACTATGGGCGCCCAAGGTTCGTTCAATCCCTTTGAGATGGCCAGAGTTCAGTTCGACAAGGTCGCTGATCTTCTCGATCTGGACAGCGGAACGCGCGAGCTTCTGAGGAGCCCGTTGCGGGAGTACCATTTCTCGATTCCCGTCCGCATGAGCGATGGGAACACGAAAGTCTTTCAAGGATTTCGCATTCAGCACAACGATGCGCGCGGGCCGTGTAAGGGCGGGATCCGCTTCCACCCGCAGGAGACCGTCGACACCGTGCGCGCTCTCTCGATGTGGATGACCTGGAAGACGGCTGTCGTCGACATCCCCCTTGGGGGTGCCAAAGGCGGCGTGATCTGCGACCCCCACAGCCTCACTCCGCAAGAGCAGGAAGCCATCTGCCGCGGTTACGTGGATCAAATTGCGAAGAACATCGGTCCGGCAATCGACATTCCGGCGCCCGACATCATGACCAACGCCCAACACATGATCTGGATGCTCGACGAATACGAGAAGATCCTCGGCAGTCGATTCCCCGGGATGATCACGGGAAAACCCGTCGGTCTCGGCGGCTCCTTGGGCCGGACGCAGGCGACCGGCTACGGCCTCGTCTACACGATCCGCGAAGCTCTGCGACAGCTCGACATCCGCCCGGCCGGCACCCGAGCCAGCGTTCAGGGGTTCGGCAACGTAGCGCAGTACGCCATCGAGCTACTCGAGAGGATCGGCGGAAAGGTCGTCTGTGTATCCTGTTGGGACCAGCAAGACAGCGCCTCCTACTCGTTCCGTAAAGCAGATGGCGTCGTCCTTGACGAGCTTCGGAGCATCACGGATCGCTTCGGCGGTATCGAGAAGGACAAGGCGAAAGAGCTCGGCTACGAGGTCCTTTCCGGTGCGGCGTGGCTGGAGCAGGACGTCGACATTCTAATCCCCGCCGCCCTCGAGAACCAGATCACCGGTGAAAACGTCGCCAAGATCTCTACACAGGTCAAAGTCATCGCCGAGGGCGCCAACGGACCGACCACACCGGAAGCCGACAAGGTCATTCACGAGCGCGGGATCTTCTTGGTTCCCGATTTCCTGGCCAACGCCGGCGGGGTCACGTGCAGCTATTTCGAGCAGGTTCAGTGCAACATGAACTACTTCTGGGAGATGGATGAAGTCCTCGGTAAGCTCGACCTCAAGATGACGTCGGCCTTCATCGCTGTCAGCGACCTCGCCCGCAAAAAGAAGCTGTATATGCGTGACGCGGCGTATATTATTGCCATCGACAGAGTCGCGATGGCGTGCCACCAGCGCGGCTGGGTATAGAACAACCTCCACACAGGGGGATATGATGAAGATTGGCCCCTCTCTCAGCATCCCTCCATTCGATCGTCATTTTTTCGACTCCGATGCATCGAGCTCCCGCATCGGCGACGGAGCGCTCGGCGGCAAAGCCAGCGGGCTTGTGCGCCTACACTCGGAGATTCTCGCGTCCTATTCGGCGGACGAATTCCCCGACATCGACGTCACCGTACCCAAGCAGGTGGTGCTCACGACCGAGCTCTTCGACGCCTTCATGAAGCGCAACGATCTGTTCCCCATCGCGCTCTCAGGTGAGCCCGACGATCGAATCGCTCACGCCTTTCAACGTGGAGCGATGCCTGCCGAGTTCATCGGTGATCTGCGCGCGTTGGCCCAGCAGGTTCACCAACCGCTCGCCGTTCGGTCATCGAGCTTGCTCGAAGATGATCTCGCTCACCCGTTCGCTGGCGTCTATGCCACAAAAATGATCCCAAACAACCAGACCTCGACGGACATGCGCTTCGCCAAGCTCGTCGAAGCCATCAAGTTCGTCTGGGCGTCGACGTTCTTTGAGGCCGCGCGGACCTACCTCGCTGAGGTCGGCGGCTCGGAGCGCGACGAAAAAATGGCCGTCATTATCCAGGAGGTCGTTGGGGAACGGTACAGAGACCGATTCTACCCGACGATGAGCGGCGTTGGACGTTCCTACAATTACTACCCCACAGGGCACGCGCGCCCCGAGGATGGCGTGGTGAACCTGGCGCTCGGTCTCGGCAAGACCATCGTCGACGGTGGACTCAACTGGACGTACTCGCCAGCCTATCCCAAGTCCCCTCCACCTTTCGCCGGTCCTCGGGAGATCCTGAAAAACACCCAGACCAAATTCTGGGCGGTGCACATGGGGCAACCTCCGCTCCCCGATCCGATTCGTGAGACGGAGTACCTGAACCAGCACGAGCTTTCCGAGGCAGTTTCCGACAACACACTGAGGCATCTGGTTTCGTCCTACGACCAGCAATCCGACCAACTGTATCCGGGCCAGGCGGGCCAAGGTCCTTACGTCCTGGACTTCTCCCCGCTGCTGTCGCTCGGCGTCGCCCCAATCAACGCCGTCGTACAGCGCGTAGTGCAGCTCGCGACAGAGCACCTTGGGCTGCCGGTCGAGATCGAGTTCGCAGCGACCCTGGATGCCAAGAAGGCGACGCCAGCGCGCTTTGGGCTCCTCCAGGTTCGTCCGATGATGGTCTCCGACGAAGAGGTCGAGCTGTCCCCGGAGGCACTCGAGGGGGCGAATGTCTTGCTCGCATCCTCCAAAGCCATGGGCAACGGCGTACGGGACGACCTGCGCGATATCATCTACGTCAAACCCCAGAGCTTTCGCGCTGCCGAGACTCGGAAGATCGCCGCCGAAATCGGCCAGCTCAACCGGTCCCTGATGGAGGATGGAAGCCGGTACGTCCTAATAGGCTTTGGCCGATGGGGCAGCTCCGACCCATGGTTGGGGATTCCCGTGCAATGGGGACAGATCACCGGTGCGAGGGTCATCGTCGAGACGACGATACCTCAAATGAACCCGGATCTTAGCCAGGGGTCTCACTTCTTCCACAACCTGATCAGCTTTCGAGTCCTCTATTTCTCGGTGCAGGACCAACAGCAGACCCCGATCGACTGGGCCTGGCTCGAGGCGCAAGAGACACGAGGCGAGACGACCTACGTAAAACACATCCGCACGGCCCATCCTCTCTTGATTCGAGCAGATGGAAGGAACAGACGCGGCGTCGTGGAGCACAATGACTGACGAATCGCCCCTTCAGGCAGGCAACCTCGATTCTCTCAACGAACGAGCCAAAGAGCTTCGCTGCCTCTATCAGATCGAAGAAATCGTCGAGAGATTCGACATTCCAATCGCAGACGCATTCCTGAAGATCTGCACCGCAGTCAGCCCGGGGTTTCAATTCCCGGAGAGCTGCTTCTCCAGCGTGGTTTACGAACAGGACAGCTACACCCCGGAGAACCTCGAGCCGACACCGTGGTTTCTGTCGTCGGACATCGTAATCCAGAAGGATACGGTGGGGCGGATCTCTGTCTACTACACCGAGGAGTTTCCCACTCTCGATGAGGGGCCCTTTCTCAGAGAGGAGCGGCGGCTTCTCGACAGTATTGCGAAACGAATCGGAAACCATTTATTCTACCGCAGCTTGCTCGACCTGAAGCCGGCCGACGGCGCAGCCGGGAAAGGGAACGAGCCCTCTGAGGATTGGCGCGGCCCTGTCAACCTCATACGCCATACGGACAAACGGCTTTTCGTACGCATGTCGAGGAAGATCCTCAACCAACTCTACTGGATGGGGTCGCCGGAAGCACAGGAGCTCCTCGACGAGGAGTTCGGAGATATCAAGGGCTCGCTTGGTGAAGTCAATCAAGCGGGGTCGCGCGTAGCTCGGAAGGACTCCGTTCTGCTTTCTGAACGGCCCTTCGAGATTGCCTCAGAGTACTTCTCCAGCCGAGAGATCATTGAGCTCGTTCAACGCTGGGCGCAGGAAAGCAAAGCCGGTTTCTTTGTCAAGCTCTCGCACGATCAGCGGACGACCCTCCCCGAGCTGGCTGATGGGATCCGTAGGTTTCGTCACGCATTCACCGACGGGTCTGAGATACCGCTCTCGATTCTCAACGGCCTGCGTGTTTCGTTGGTCCGTCGCATGCTCACCGAGCAGTTGGAATTCATCAAGATCGCCAAAGAGCACGTCGACGTCGAGGACTTTCAAGCGCTCATCGAGCACACGATCGTGCCTGGAAATGGTCAAGGCCGACTGGGCGGCAAAGCAGTAGGGCTCTTCATCGCGACCAAGATCCTCGCGAAGCACGGAGACAAGAACGCTCTGATCAAGAATGTGAAGACGCCCAAGACCTGGTACCTCGCCTCGGATGGTGTGTCCGCTTTCATGTGGCACAACAACCTCGAGGATGTGATGGAGCAGAAGTACAAGCCCATCGAGCAAGTGAGGCAGGAGTACCCCCACATCGTTCAGCTCTTCAAGAGCTCCGAGTTTCCTGCTTCGCTCGTGCAGGGGCTCACGATCGCGCTGGACGATTTCGGCGACACACCGCTCATCGTCAGGAGCTCCAGCTTGCTCGAGGACCGCTTAGGCACAGCGTTCTCTGGGAAGTACAAGAGCCTGTTTCTCGCCAACGTGGGTACGCGAGAGGAGCGGCTCTCCGAACTCATGAACGCCATCGCCGAAGTCTATGCCTCGACGTTCAGCCCCGATCCCATCGAATACCGAAAGATACGGGGGCTCATCGACTTCAAGGAAGAGATGGCTGTCCTCATACAGACGGTCGTCGGCCAGCGCGTTGGGAAGTACTTTTTTCCGGCCTTCGCGGGCGTGGCTTTCAGCAACAACGAGTTTCGCTGGTCTCCTCGAATCGAGAGGACGGACGGCCTGCTTCGCATGGTGCCGGGGCTTGGAACGAGGGCGGTCGATCGCGTGGGGGACGACTACCCGATCCTCGTCGTCCCCGGCAAGAAAGAGCTTCGAGCAAACACGTCGATTGACGAGGTGGTCGCGTATTCACCGCGAATGATCGACGTGCTCAATCTCGAGACAAAGAAGTTCGAAACCCATGAAATCCGAGAGCTCCTCATTGAGATCGACGGCCAGTATCCAGCGGTCGAGAGAGTCTTTTCGATTCGGGAAGACGAGATCCTCCGGAAGCCTTCTCGGTTGCTGTTGGATTTGGAAAAGGACGAGCTCGTCGCGACGTTCGGGGCCCTCTTTCGGGAGACGACCTTCGTCGAGGAGGTCGGTGAGCTACTCGACGTCCTCGCATCCACCCTGGAGACTCCGGTGGATATCGAGTTCGCTCACGACGGCCTGGATCTCTATCTTCTTCAGTGCAGGCCACAGAGCTTTCTCCGGGAAGAGAGCCCAGCGGCGATTCCGAAAGACATCTCACCGTCGCGTATCCTGTTCTCGGCGGATCGGTTTGTTTCGAATGGTTGGTTGCCAGAGATCACACACATCGTCTATGTCGATCCAGAGACCTACGCCAAGCTACCGAGCCGCGAAGAACTGCTGCAGGTCGGGCGAGCCGTCGGGACAGTGAACAAGCTTCTGCCGAAGCGTCAGTTCATCTTGATGGGGCCGGGGCGGTGGGGAAGTCGCGGCGACATCAAGCTCGGCGTAAACGTCACCTATTCGGATATCAGCAATACCTCGATGCTCATCGAGATCGCCAAGAAGACTGGGAGCTACGTCCCGGATCTCTCCTTCGGGACGCACTTCTTCCAAGATCTCGTCGAGTCGGCGATTCGGTATCTTCCGCTATACCCCGACGATCCAGGAATTCATTTCAACGAGCCTTTCTTTCGAAATGCCAAGAACCTGCTCCCCTCGGTCGCGCCAGCGTTTGCTCACCTGCAGAACGTGGTGAAGGTGATCGACGTGCAGAGCGAGACGAACGGGAAGATCCTCTCGGTCCTGCTCAACGCGGATCTCGACGAAGCGCTCGGAGTTCTGACCGATCCGAGCTCGGACGATGATGCTCCCCAACAGCGTCAACAGGTCGAGTCTGCCCCAGAGCCGCCGCAACCGGATCTGTACTGGAGGTGGCGGCTCCAGATGGCGGAGCGTATCGCCGAAGAAATGGATCCGGCACTGTTTGGTGTGAGGGCGTTCTACGTGTTGGGCAGCACGAAGAACGCGAGCGCGGGCCCTGAAAGTGACATCGACCTCGTCATTCATGTCGAGGCGTCTCCAGAGAAGAACAAGGCGCTCGAGCTGTGGCTCGACGGCTGGAGTCGTTGCCTCGCCGAGATCAACTATCTTCGGACCGGGTACCGTCAGGAACACCTCCTCGACGTGCGCCTCGTGACCGACGACGATATTGCCAAGCACACGGGCATTGCCGGCAAGATCGGAGCTGAGACCGACCCCGCCCGGGAGATTCCCCTGGGGCGGAAGAGCAGCTGAGACCTGTCTTGGCTACTTTTTAGCCCTGACCCTGACCCTGATCCGGCTCAGTCACCGGCCAGCTTCGCCAGGACCGGTTGGTTTCCCCAGGTTTGGGCAAGGTCTTGCACGCCGTTCCCATCGCCGTCGGCACCCAGGTCGGGGTTGGCACCCGCGGCCAACAGCTGCAGGGCGATGGCCTCCTGCTCCCAGAAGATCGACTGCCAGAGAGCCGTGCGGTTGTCGCACACGGTGTCCACCTCGACGCCGGCTGCAAGCAGGGCTTTGATGACTCCGTCATAGGCCCCACCGCTCGCTGCAAACAGGGGTGTGTAGCCATTCTCGTCAGGTGCGTTGACGTCCGCCCCCGCCTTGAGAAGCGCGGTCGTCATGCCGAGTCCCTTTTTTTCATTGCGGTAGTAGGTGATGACGATGTCCAGCGGATGGCGTCCTTCTTTGTCGCAGAAATTCGGGTCACCCCCTGCGGCGAGTGCCTTCTTTAGCGCGGGTAGGGACCCCTTGTCGGCCGCTTTGATCAAGTCCAGTGAGGCAGACGATTCCGCTGCGTCGACTTGAAACAGGTCCTCGCTGAAATCTGAAAAGTACTTGGGCGCTTCCTCGAGGAATTCCTCGACCTCCGTGCTATCCGACGCGTCAGTGCACAGTGACTTCTGCCAGTAAAAATAGCCCCGCGCTGCCAGCAAAAGATCGACGTATTTGGGGAAGTCGATGCCCATGGGTTCCAGCTCTTCACCGCAGTAGTGGAAGTGCACTGACCAGCTTCCTTGAGCATCCGGATGAAACGCGGCGCAGGCTTCGGGAACAAAAAAGTCGAAGGGCTTCACCTGACTGAATTCGTCGCCCTCCTCAAACCAGATTTGCTCTTTCCAGTCTCCAAACACCTCGGTGATCGGCAACAATCGAATCTGGCCGGTGACCCAGTCCTCTTCCTCGGACTCCCACTCTAGGTGAAACCCATTCATCTCCAGGTAGAACGCCTCTAGTCCATGGGGCAGTTCGTGCCCGAACAGCTTCCTCGCCTCCTCAATGTCCATTTTTGAGGCGGGCTTTTCGATTTTGCACTCTGTGACGGTGAGCCGGTCGTCGTTTCGCAGCTCCGCGACGACCGCCTCCACTCTGGTCAGATAGCCCTGCATACCGGGCACGGTCTTCGTCGGCGTTGCCCCTGTCGTCTTCGGCGTCTGGCCATCGTCGGTCTGCCCAGGATCGTCGACCGAGCGTACCTGCACGTAGCCCTTCTTGACCTTCAGGCCGATCACTTTCTCCGCCGCCTTCGCGGCAGCGTCTGGCGTGTCGAAGTTCTTCTCTTGGACTCGTCCTGCGCTACCGATGGCACCGTAGCGTACTTCGTAGGTGCTTCCATAGACCCGAATCTGCCAAAACTTATGCGATTTTCCATCGGAAAGCTCGAATCGTTTCATCACACTTCTCCTTCGCTCGGACCTATTCGCTATTCCCTAACACCCGTGCACGCGACCACAGTACTCAAATTTCTCCATGATGGGGAGATCGTCAATGCTCTGTTTCACCGAGCAGCGTAAGGCTTTGGCACTGGCGGGCGTTTCCTTGGAGAGCGGGCCAATATTCCGCTGTATCAGGAGATTGCCATGAGACTATTTTGCTGGTTGATCGGTACGATTCTACTGTCGGGTTGTGGCGTTCAGGTCTTCCGACCACGGGTGGTGGTGGACCCCAACGACGCCCGGGAGATCACCGACCAGGACATCCAAAAGGCGTTCAAGGCCCGGCCCCAGCTTCGGCTGCCCGCGACGCTGGCGCTGTACGAGATGGGCCCCCGGGACAAGGCGCTGCCCCGTCATATGAAGAAGCTCCGGGGCGTGCGCGCGGTCTACGAAGTTCCATCGCTCCTGGTGGAAGGACCGCGTCCCGACTCCCCGCACAGGCGGTCGATGGCGAGCCACGGACGACAGGTGGTGATCAGCCTCAAGAAGCTGCGGCTGCTGTCGGCACGAGCGCGATCCGACGTGCTGGTGCTGTCGAGCACCACTGTGGTGCGAGACATACAGCCGAATTGGCTGCTGGCCTTTGCGCCGCTGCTCGTCTCCAACCTGGTGTTGCCCATGCACCACGTTCAAGTCACCGTGCAACGCGAGGTGCTGGTGCTCGATGTCCGCAACGGCTACCTGTACGAACACTACAAGGTCAAACGAAAGGCGAAAAAGCGGTTTGTGCTTTTGCTGGGGTTAGCGGCCACGTACAAGCGGCTTGAGGACCGGCTCCGCGACCAGTTGCGCGGCCAAACCCTCAAGCAGCTTCGAGCCTTCCTCGCGCGGCCCCAGAACCGTCGCGTCATCTGAACCGCCGCGTCATCTGAAGGTGCCTCGCGCGGGGCTGACCTATCCCAGCAGCAGCTCGAGATCGTCCATGGTGAGGTGTCGGATGAGGCGGTTGTCGGCGTTGATGATCGCGTCGGCCAGGTCGCGCTTGCGCTCCTGCAGCTCGAGCACCTTCGCCTCCACGGTGTCGCGGGCGATCACCCGGTAGGCCACCACGGGGCGGGTCTGCCCGATGCGGTGGGCACGGTCGATGGCCTGGGCTTCCACGGCCGGGTTCCACCACGGATCTAGGAGGAACACGTAGTCCGCCGAGGTGAGGTTGAGGCCCAGACCGCCGGCCTTGAGGCTGATGAGAAACAGCGGCAGGTCCGGATCGGCCTGGAAACGCTCGATCTTCGGCTGACGCTTACGGGTGCGACCGTCGAGGTACTCGTAGGTAAGCCCCACCTCGTCGAGGCGGACCTTCAGCAGCCCGAGCAACTTCGTGAACTGCGAGAAGACGAGGGCCTTGTGTCCGGAGCCGGCCAGCTCCACCAGCTGTTCCATGAGCAGATCGAGCTTGGCGCTGGGGCCATCGCCGTAGGCGGCCGGATCCACCAGGCCCGGGTGGCAGGCGGCCTGGCGCAGGCGGAGCAACGCCTCCAGCACGTGCACCTTGGAGCCCTGGAAGCGCCCACTTCCACCGCCGTGGCCGGTGCGCTTTGCCAACAGCGCCTGGCGATAGTGATCGCGCAGCTCGTCGTAGATCTTGCGCTGGTTCGCCGACAGGTCGCAATAGAGAGTCTGCTCAGTGCGCTCGGGCAGCTCGGTGGCCACCTGCGCCTTGGTGCGGCGCAGGATGTAAGGGCGAAGAGCGCGAGCCAACAGCAGCCGGGTTTCGTCGTCCAGGTCGTGGCCGTCCGGCGCGTATCCGAAGGCCGCCGAGCGGCCGAGCATGCCGGGGTTGAGGAACTCGAAGAGGCTCCACAGCTCCCCCAGGTGGTTTTCGATGGGCGTCCCAGACAAGGCCAGGCGATATCGAGCCTGGAGCAACCGAGCGGCCTTGGCCGTGGCGGTGCGCGCGTTCTTGATGGCCTGGGCCTCGTCCAGGATGGCATAGTCGAACTCGATCTCGGAGAGCAGCGCGGCGTCCCGGCGCAAAACGCCGTAGGTGGTGAGCACCAGATCATAGGATGTGAGCTCGGCCGGATCGCGGCTACGACCGGTTCCGGTGTGTTCGTGGACACGGAGCCCAGGCGTGAACCGCGCGGCCTCGGCGGCCCAGTTCCACACCACGGACTTGGGCGCCACCACCAGGCTCGGCCGGTGCTCGTCGGTTTCGCCTCGAAGCTCCCAAAGCGCGGCGAGGGCCTCCACGGTCTTGCCGAGGCCCATGTCGTCGGCGAGGCAACCACCGAGGCCGAACCGTCTCAGGAAGGCCAGCCAGCCCAGCCCCTCACGCTGGTAGCCGCGCAGAGTCCCGGTGAACCCCCGCGATTCCCTTCGCGATTCCACGGTCTCGAAGGAGCGAAACTCCTGCCGGATCTTGGCGAACTGCCGGTCCACGTCCACCTCGGGACGCGTCGATAGCATCAGGTCCAGCAAGGCCGCCTGGTTTCGTCCAAAGCGAAGCTGCCCCCGGCGCTTGCTCCCCAACCCGACGAGCAGGCCGAGCTGCCGCAGCCAGTCCTCGGGAAGCAAGCCCAACGATCCATCGTCCAGAACCAGCTCCCGCGTGCCCCGTGAGACGGCCTCGAGCAAGGCGGGCATAGGAACGGACACCCCATCGAAATCGGCCTCGGCCTTGAGGTCGAACCAGTCGATGCCTGTGCTGACACGGAACTGGAGGTCTCCCGCCTGCCGGTAGAGCCGTCCTTCGGCCTCCACCCGCCAACCGACTTGGATGAGGGTAGTCACTGCGGTCGGCAAGTCGCCGGCCCCGAGGCGGTGGGTGTACGCGTCGTCGGTCCGGCGACCCAGTGGGGTAACGCCCGCCTCGACGAGCGCGCGCAGGTGACGCTCCTCGGCCTCGAAGTCACGGCGAAGAAAGGTGGTGCCGTCGCCCGACAGCGTGCCACAGACGCGTGACTGGGCTTCGACGAGGCTGTGGTCATATTCAAAGGACGGCTTGGCGTGGAGCGTAGCGCGGGCTCCGGCACGGTGGATGGACACAATGGGTCGGGGCTCGCCGTTCACTGTACGGATTCCACAGTCGCCATCGACCTCCAGATCCGGCAGTGCCGGCAGCGAGACGAGCTCCCGGAGGGCCTCGACGGCGCTCTCACCGGGGAACGACAACCGCCCGTCCTGCCGCAGGGTCTGGATCCAGGAAAATCCACCGCCGTGATCCAGCCGCGCGATGCGATCGGCGAGCAGGATCCAACCATTGTCGTACAAGCGGATCGGCTCCGTAACCGCGAGGGTCTCCTCTTCACGGTACAGCTCTCCGTCGATAACGATGGACGGTGTGTCCGGATCCCCCTCGACCTGCGCCGGTGCCCTGGACCCCGCAGGATGTTCGTCCAGCAGCGGCTCGCCCGAGCGCCCTGGCCGAACCACCAGCCGGAACCGCCAAGGAGGGCCTTCGTCCAGACGCAACGGCGGTGCCTCGAGCGCAGCGGCCAACAGAGGTTTGAGCTTATTGATAGAGGCGTAGCGCGGATAGATCGGTACGACCCGCATCCGTCCGGTGCGACACAGCGCGGGCAGGGTGACATCCAGAGTGGAGTGCGAAAGGACGCACTTCAGGTTCGTCGAAGAGCGGTGGTCATAGCTGTAAAAAAAGTCGCGTTGGGCCCCCATGAGCATGGCTAGCAGCTGACGATGGTCCGGATCCGTGACCGCGGGCAGGTCCTTGCGCTTGAGAGGGCGCGGCAGCCCCCACCCGCCCGACTTCTTGCGGCTACGCAACCACACCGAGATCACCGGTTGGCCGTCACGATCATCCAGGTGACCGACTTCTAAGAAGTACAGCGGCAGCGCCTCCTCGGTGTCGCGCGGCGGGGCAACAGCTCGCTGGGGCCGATCCTGCCGCGAAATATTGCGCAGGGTACGCTCCCACCGCTGCTTGACAAGCAAGGAGGTGAGCGACGCCGGATCCTCGACGCGTTGGTACCCTTCATGACTGACCAGGAACTGCGCGATTCGAGACGAAACCTCCCGGGTGTCACCCTCCTCGTTCAGCAGCAGCACCGTCTCCTCGTCCTCATCGTAGAAATCGTCCTCATATTCATCGTCATCGTCATCGTCGAGAGCGTCCTCATCATCGTCATCGTCATCGTCATCTCCAACATCCGGCAGGACCTCATCGAGCTCCGAAACCTCCTCGAACAGCTCGGGGCCGACCTCCCGCTCCACGGTGAGGATTGTGGCCCACAGGTGCTTGCAGAGAGCAATTTCGTCAAAGTAGGGACAGCTACACGCCACCGAGAGCGAGGTCCCCGACCGCGTCATCTTTACAGCGAATGCTTGCGCTCCCTGTACCCGAGCGACGACGCCCTCGGCATTCAGAGAAATCACCTGTACCTTGTTGGCACAGCAGATTTGATTGCCGCGATGACGAACGGGGAGGCTGAACTGGTCGCGTAAAAAGATGGAAAGCGGCATAGTTTAAGGTAACCCTAAGCAGTGGCCAGCCTACCGCACCCACCCCCGAGCGCAAGTCCCGAATCCAGCAGCCATTTGATCACAGACGTTCTCCGCTGGCGCCGGAGGCGCCAGCGTCCGTGGGCAGCGGGGCGCAGGGCGCGGGCCAGGGGCCACAGGCTTGTGGTCGGAGGCCGGGGCATCGGACTCGGGATGACGGAAGACGGAAGACACGGACACGGGCACGGACATGGGCCCAAGCTTCATGCCGGCATGAGGAGTACGGACTGCCAGTGAGTGGATTCGCGTCATGGTGTCACCCTGTATGGGC
>JAOZUO010000198.1 GCA_029938605.1 Deltaproteobacteria bacterium
AGCGGACCGGTGACGTTGTTGCTGGACTCCAAGAAGCTGTTCTAAGGGGCCCTAAGACGAACGGGAGCGGATCGGACTATCCGCCCGTGGCTAGGTTGGGCTCCTCGTCCTCGTCGAAGTCCTCACGCAGGAAGCGGGTGGCGCTGTCGATGCCGTTTTCCAGGGAGGCCAACACCAGGCCCGTAACCCCTTCGAGGTCGCCGCGCAGCACCTCATAGTAGTGCTGTCGCTCCACGGCGTGGATCACGGCCGGCAGGTAGCCATCCCGATACAGCAGCATATTCATGAGCAGCCGCGCAACCTTGCCCGAGTTCTTCATCCACGGGTAGATGATGATCAGCTGCTGATGCACCGACGTGGCCCGCCGGATGGGGTGCATCTTCTTGAACTCGGGGCTGAGGGCCCAGTCCACGAGCTTGCGGAGCTTGTAGGAGATCTTCTCCGGCTGGACGATCTCGTGGAAGTACAGCCGGTGGAGAGGATTCTCTTTGCGATAGTGATACTGCTTACCATTGTGATCGATGGTGACCGTCTGGTGCAGGATCTTGATCGTGTTCAGGTCGAAGGCCACTCGGCGGCGAGTCGCCAGATTCCGCACCAGATCGATGGCCCCCTTGTGGGCACAGATCTCATCGTACATGGGGATCAGCGTGGAGTCGCTGATGATCCGAGAGTCCACGGCCGCCTTAAGCTCGTGAAAATGCAGCACGATCCCTTCCAAGGCGTTGTCGTGGTAGATCCACGAGAGATCTAACGCCGCGTCGAATTGGGCCGTGGTCTGCTCGGACGCCTGATCCAAGAGCTCCCGTAGGGTCTCCATCTTGGCGTCGATTTCGTAAAAGGACGTCTGCTCACTCATATTTTACTAGTGCCTGACCCGGCGGCTGAGCCCCGGTCGTAGGGGATGAAATCTATCCATTTAGACAAATCGATCAAAATCCTGATAATGCCAAATGAGCCCATTGTCAAGCAAAATTATAGTGTTACAACAAGCACATTTGAGAAGGGATCCACCTCGCCTCTGCCGCGCGCCCTCCTTCAGGGGGCGCAGGGATCATCCGCCAAAAAAACTCGCATTCCGAGCTTTACGATCACCACCGTTGGACGGTAAGTTCGGCGCGGAAAAAATAGATTGCAGATCAATTCCGCGCTCTGGTGGCGCCCCGCTGGCGGCGTTGGGTCAGAGCCGTCCCACAGAAGGAGTATTCATGAGTCATCATTTGCGTGAGGTCGTCATCGCGAGCGCCGTCCGGACTCCCGTAGGGAGCTTTGGCGGTGTGCTGAAAACCATCCCTGCCACCAAGCTTGGGGCCATTGCCATCACCGCCGCCATGGAGCGCGCCGGCATCTCCGGCGACGTCGTCGACGAGTGCATCATGGGCTGCGTGCTGCCCGCCGGCCAAGGACAGGCCCCGGCCCGCCAGGCGGCCATCTACGCTGGTTTGCCCAAGAGCGTGGAGTGCATGACCATCAACAAGGTCTGTGGCTCGGGCCTCAAGGCCGTGATGCTCGCCGCCCAGGCCATTCAGGTCGGCGACGCGGACGTGATCGTGGCCGGTGGCCTCGAGAGCATGAGCCAGGCCCCTTACTATCTGCCCGATGCCCGGTGGGGCATGCGCATGGGCCCCAAGGCTGCCGTGGACGGCATGGTCTTCGACGGTCTTTGGGATCCCTACCAGGACAAGCACATGGGGTTGTTCGCCGAGCTGTGCGCCGAGGAGAAGAAGTACAGCCGCGAGGCCCAGGACGCCTTCGCCATCGAGTCCACCCGCCGGGCCACCGAGGCTCGGGACGAGGGGCGCTTCGACGCTGAGATCGTGCCCGTGGAGGTACCCCAGCGCAAGGGCGATCCGGTGGTGGTCAAGACCGACGAGGGCATCGACAACTCCTTCCCCGCGAAGATCCCGAAGCTGCG
Organism: Deltaproteobacteria bacterium; assembly: GCA_029938605.1. Classification (GTDB taxonomy): domain Bacteria; phylum Myxococcota_A; class Polyangia; order HGW-17; family JAJRWW01; genus JAJRWW01. The sequence goes on from JAOZUO010000198.1 coordinate 1,916, forward strand.
TCCGGCCTTCAAGAAGGATGGCACGGTCACCGCGGCCAACGCCTCCTCCATCAACGACGGCGGCTGCGCCCTGGTCGTCATGTCCAAGGAGAAGGCCGATGAGTTGGGCGTCAAGCCCATGTGTCGCATCGTCTCCCAGGCCGCTTTCGCCCAGGAGCCCGAGTGGTTCACCACCGCACCGGCCGGGTCTGTGAAAAAAGCCCTGGCCAAGGCGGACCTCAAGGCCGAGGACATCGACCTGTGGGAGATCAACGAGGCCTTCGCCGTGGTTACCCTGGCGGCCAACGACGAGTTCAACCTCGACATGGACAAGGTGAACGTGAACGGCGGCGCGGTGGTCATCGGCCACCCCATCGGCTGTTCCGGCGCGCGCATCCTCACAACCCTGCTGCACGCCATGGTGGCCCGGGACGACAAGCGCGGCTGCGCTACCCTCTGCATCGGCGGCGGTGAGGGTGCGGCCCTCATTGTTGAACGGGACTGAGAACCCGCGGGGGGGCTGCCCCCCTGTGGTCTATTGCTCCGCCCGTGCGATCTATTGACCCCCCTACGATTTTTCGGAACTGAACCTCCCCCACGGAATTGGTGCCCTTCCCTTCAGCCTTCACGGCCTTGCGCCTTGGGATGACTTGCGCCATACCTGTGCCATGCATCGTTGGCATCAGTGCGTGGCGATTGGGCTGCTGGCGGGGGTGGCTTGGGCGTGTAACGTAGATCACGCCAAGACCCCGCACGAAAAGGAGCTCGCGGCTCGTCGTCTGGCAAAGCGCCTCCTGGTGGACGCCGGCGTGGTGGGCGCCAAGCCGAAGGGCAAGGTCACGGCCTCGCTTCCCAAGATCCCTCGGGAGCGGCAGGTGGTCATCGCCATAGACGCCGAGCCCAAGCACTTGAACCCGCTGCTGGAGATCTCCCGGTGGGGCCATCGTATCGCCATGCACACCATTTTCGAGTCCTTGCTCCGGCGGGACCCGAAAACCCAGGAGCCCCGTCCGCACCTGGCGACGGAATGGACGGTGTCTCCAGATGGCCGGGTGTACAAGTTCAAGCTGCGACGGGATGTGACCTGGCACGACGGCAAGCCCTTCACCTCGCGGGACGTCTGGTACACCCTGGGCCGTATGCACGACCGGCAGACGCCCATGGGCCCCTTCCGGGTCGACCTCATCAACCAGTTCCACCAGGTGGATGCGCTGTCCACCTATTCGGTGCGTATCACCCTCGCTTTTCCCAACAGCTACCTGCTGGACCACCTTTGCGAGCTGCCCATCATGCCCTATCACCTCACGGGCCGCTCCATCGGGCGGGGGCATCGGATCAACACCCGTCCCGTGGGCACCGGCCCTTTCCGGTTCGGCAAGTGGGTGCGGTCCAAGGAGATCCGGTTGTTGCGGAACCGGCGATATTGGGGGGGCGTGCCCGAGGTGGCCGAGGTGATCTTCCGGCTGCTCCCGGATCCGTCCAAGGCGTTGACGGACCTGAAGCGGGGGTTGGTGGATATCCTCCCGCAGGTGGCCAGACACCACTATCCGGAGCAGATCACCCTCTGGGCCAAGCGACGTTTCCAGCGCATGTGGAGCGAGCCTCCGGGGTTCAACTTCATCCTGTGGAATACGCGGAACAAGGTCCTGTCGGACTTCCGTGTGCGACGGGCGCTCACCATGCTCATGGATCGGGCGCGCATCATCAAGGAGGCCTACCGCGGACTGGCGCGTCCGGTGTCCGGGCCCTTCTACAGACCCGCTGGATTGGGGGATCCGAAGCTCAAGCCCTGGCCCTACGATCCCGTGCGGGCGCGCAACCTGCTCGACAACGCCGGCTGGCGGGATCGCGACGGAGACAAGATCCGCGACCTGGATGATCAGCCCATGCGCATCGTGCTCCTGCGCCCGGTGACCTCCACGGTGATGGATGATGAGCTGAAGGTGATCGCCGCCGAGTTCAAGCGTAGCGGCGTCCAGCTGGAGCCCGTGCAGACGGACTGGCGGCGGCTCAAGCGGCTTCTGCGCTCGGGCAAGTTCATGGCCGCGGCCTTGAGCTACCGGGCCCGTCCGGTGGCGGACCTGTCGGGACTTTTTCACTCCACGTCCAAGCGCAACTATGGGCGGCTGGGCAGTATGGCCGTCGACAAGCTCCTGGGCCAGATGCGTAATTCCCTGTCGCGACGCCGCAGGGCCGGCTACTCCGCCCAGTTGGAGCGCGCCCTGTGGTCTTCCCAGCCCATGACCTTTGTGCATGGGCCACGGGTGTTGACCCTGGTGCATCGGCGGTTGCGGAACGTGCGGGTCGGTAGCGACTGGATCCGTCTGGACAAGATCAAGATCGTGCCCTTCAAGGATCCGGCCAAGGCCACGGGCCGCCAGCTCTCGGGCTGGGGCCTTAAGAAGCCCGACAAACCCCACAAATAGGGGCGGCTCCAGCGGCGGAGGAAAATTTGCCCCACGGTGCCTGCCCACGGTACGATCCGGGGGCATGCGATTGTTGGTGCTACAGGAGATGTCCGTCTGTGTCTTCGTCTCCGTCTTGGTTCTTGGGGCTGCCGGCTGTGGTCAGGCCCGCGAGCCCGTGGGTTCCGGGGACATGGCGAAGGCGAAGGCGAAGGCCGAGGCCAAGGCCGTGAGCTCCGGTTCGGTGGTGACCTCCGCGGAGTTGACCCATCGCAGCGCCGACGGCCGGCGGGTGCGCTCCGTGCAGGAGGCCCTGGACGAGCTGGAGCGTCGTATCCACCGGATGGAGCGGCACGGCACGCGTCCCGACGCCATCGCCGTGGCCCAGGCCCTGGCGGCCTTGCCCGGGGCCAACCTACGTGGTCCCGTTGGGCCCCATGGTCCACCCGGTCCGGCGGGCCCGGTGGGGATCCAGGGCGGGGTGGGCGGCAAGGGGCCCTCCGGTCCGGAGGGGCCCGCTGGTCCCAAGGGCGTGCTTGGTCCCGCGGGGCCTCAGGGTCCGCAGGGGGTTCGCGGGGAGCAGGGATCCCAGGGCATCCAGGGTTCGCGTGGCGTGCAGGGCCCAGTGGGCCCCAAGGGTCCGCCCGGCGCCTACTCCTCCAAGACCGATCCCTATGCGCAGCGGGGCTCCCTCGCCATCGGACCGGGCCAGTACGGCGCCGCCCTTGCCAGCTGCAAAGACCGTCGGGACATTCTGCTCACCGGCGGGTGTCGCGCGACCCCGGCCTGGATCGGCTATTTGACCCAGGTGGGGCCCCAACACCTATCTAACAGGCTAAAAAAGGCCACCTGGCGCTGCGAGTACCGCAACGCCTCCCCCATCACCACCCTGCAGGTGCACGCCGAAGTCTACTGCATCACCGTGAGGTGACTGGGCCCCCAGACAGGAGTGGGCCTCAGACAGGAGTGGGCCTCAGACAGGAGTGGGCCTCAGACAGGAGTGGGCTACCCCTTCTCGATCTGGAAGATCACGTCGCAGGGCTCCGTCCGGACGTCATCCCTGGGCCAGGACTGGATCGTTCGTTGATACACCGTGACCCGATACCGTCCGGGGTCGAGATAGAAGCTGCGCCCACCCAACTCCTGGCCGAGGGTGTGTCCCACGGGCTCGGGGTCCCCGCCTCGAAGCGCTTCCCCCGGACCCACGAACACCCGTCCACTGGTCACCGTGAAGGGTTGGGTGCCCTGGCGCGCGAAGCGTCCCTTGTCGGCGGGTTGGAGCGGCGCGGTGGTCACCCGCACCCACAACACGGTGGACTTCCCGGAGGCCACGGCCACCCGGCCCGCGGTGCGCTCGGTGGTCAGGGCTTTGGCGTCCGCAACCCAGTCCGAGGTGGTGCCCGACAACCTCGGCGCCAGGCCGAGCTCGTCAAACAGCGTGACAAAGCCGGTCTGCGTGGCCAGGCACACCAGCCCTTCGCCCAAGAGCGGGGCTTGTGGCCGAAGCGTGTCCTCCTCTTCGCAGGCGACGGGTTTGAGCTCGGCCCACAGATCTTCGAGTACCGCGGGGTCTAAGTAGATGCCCGCCGAGAGGATGGCCCTGAGCGCGGTCTCTCGGGGCCAGGTGGCGTCGGCGGCCCTGCGTCGGGCCTGGGTTACCATCTCGGCCAGGTCCTCCCGATCTTCGCTTGGCTCCAGGGCCCGCAGGCTGTCGTACATCACCGACAGGCAGCGCGGGTCGGGCTCTCCGATTTGGGTCTGCGCTTCCCGCGCCAGTCGGAGAGAGTCCTCGTAGGCGCCTACTCGCAGCGCCGCGCGCATGGCGTGGAGTCGTAGCTCCAGCTCCATGGCCGGACCGTCGGCTCCTTCGAGCAGTCCGCGGTACTCCTTGAGTGAAGGCCCCGGACGGTCCGCCACTTCCAAGGCCAGCGCCTTGATCAGACCATTGCCCGGATGGTGCTTGGCCGCACGCTGGGCGACCCCTTCGGTCCCCTCCAGGCCACCCTCCAGGTGGGCTTGCAGGGCGAGCACGAAGACCTCCGCCCGCGGCTTGCTTTCGGCCAGGGCGGGTGTGAGGACCTCCAGGGCTCCGGGGATGTCGTCGGCGTCGATCCGCACGCGAGCGCGCAATAGCTGCAGCTCCAAGTGATCGGGATGTGCCTTGAGCCCTTGCCCGATCAGGTCCTCGGCCACGCCCGGCCGATGCAGGGGGCCCACGAAGCAATCGGCGAGCAGCTCCCAGGCGTCGGCGGTCATGCTGCTGGGGTCGTAGAACTCCCGAAGATACAGCAGCGCACCCAGGCATTGGCTCCGGTGACCTGCGCCGCGCAGGATCGCGGCGTGGTGTCGTAGGGCCCAGTCCGGCTCTTCCCCGAGGGCGAGGCTGCGCTGGGACAGGGTTACGCTGGATGCGTAGCCGCCGTAGGCCACCGCCGCGCCGAGCCCGAGGGCGGCCAGTCGAGCGTCGTCGGGTGCACGGATCAGCAGGTCCCGTCCGGCCCGCAGGGCCGCCTCGTGGTCGCCCCGGCTCTGGGCCTCGAGCAGGGTCGTCTCGAGGTTCTCCAGCGAGTCCACCAGGGTCCAGTCCGTCACCTCAAAGCCGCGGTCCAGGTAGTCGTGGACTACGTCCTGCATGATCGCGCCGAGACCCCGGCCCTCGAAGAGCCGCACCGTGGAGCGGTCCGACGCCGGGTCGTGGATCGTCAGGTAGACGCCCTGCTCTGCGCGGATCACCCGCTCGGTCTTGTCTCGCCGGATCACCACCCGCGTAGCCTGCAGCAGTTGCTCGTCAATGGTTTCGTCGCGGGTCTGGCCACGGGCCTCGCCACGGGCCTCGTCAGTAGTCTTGTCAGGTGTCTTGTCAGTAGTCCCGTTAGGGGTCGCTGTGGCGCCCTCAAGCAGGCGGAGGATGGGTTCGGCGTCGGGTTGGTCGGCGAGGTGCTCACCCAGGGACGGCAGGTCCATGGAGTCGATGATCTCCCAGGCGGGGCCGAGCAGCAGCCCCGAGGGATCGGGCAGGTGTGGGCGCCTTGGTAGGCCCAACGCCTTCTGGGTCGCGGTGAGCCCTTCCTCGATTCGTCCCCGCATGGCCAGGGCCGCCCCTCGGAGGGCCATGGTCAGCTGCAGCTCGAGGCCGACGGAGAGGTCGGTTGTACGCTCGATGATGGTGTCCCAGTCGTTGAGCTGGGCCAGGCAGGCCAGCTCCAGCAGGTGCGCTTCATCCGCCAGGGATGGATGGGTCCCGGCCAAATCGGCGAAGGTCGCGGCGGCCTGTGCAGGATCCCGGGCTCGCAGCAGGTCGAGGGCGGGTGCGAAGGGTTCGGTGGGGGCGCTGTCGATCATGCCATCTGGTATACGCAATCAGCGCCCGCCTTGCAATTGGTGGTGACCCCCGCGCGGTTTTCCATCGTCATTGTGGTTTATCTGAATTTCGTTCTGTGGTACCGATCGAGTCGCTCGGATTGTAACCAAACCGGCCGAGCCAACCGGCCGGACCAACCGTCCCGGGAGAGGAGAGGGAGCTCGATGAACAACCCATACGGACAACCCCCTGGAGGACAGCCCCCCGCTGGCGGACCCCCGCCCGGACAGCCCTCCGCCGGCGGACCCCCGCCCGGACAGCCTCCTGCCGCCTATCCGCCCCAGGGCGCTCCACCCCAGGGTGCTCCGCCCCAGGGCTATCCGCCCCAGGGCGCTCCACCTCAAGGCTATCCCCCCCAGGGTGGCGGCTATCCCCCCCAGGGTGGCGGCTATCCCCCCCAGGGTGGCGGTTATCCCCCCCAGGGTGGCGGTTATCCCGGAGGACCGGGTATGCCCGCCAAGTTCAACGGTATGGCCATCGCGGGGTTTATCCTCTCCTTCCTGTGCTCGATTCTGGGACTGATCCTCTCGGCGGTCGCCCTGGGTCAGATCAACAAGAGTGGAGGGACGCAGAAGGGGAAGGGCCTGGCCGTCGCCGGTATCGTGATCTCGATCATCTCGATCGCGTTCAGTATCATATTCAATATCGCCGCCAGATCCTGACCAGCGTTCGTTCCATCGTCACCGTAACAGGACTGCCCCCCGCGTCAGTTGATGCGGCAGTCTGGAGTGCAGCCATCGCCGGGTAGGTGGTTGCCGTCGTCACATTCCTCGCCCGGATCCACCCAGCCGTCACCACAGCCCATTGTGTACTCGATGCGACAGTCGGGGTCGCAGCCGTCCCCCGCGGCGCGGTTGCCGTCGTCGCAGTCCTCGATGGGCTCGAGGACGCCGTTGCCGCAGCCCGGTGGGATCTCCAACTGGCAGTCTGGAGTGCAGCCATCGCCGGATAGGTGGTTGCCGTCGTCGCACTGTTCGCCGTAGTCCGGCTCCGCCTCGCCGTTGCCGCAGACGCCTCGCTCGTAGGTGCCCAGGGCGCGGGTGCAGCCGGCGGTGGGCGCCAGGGCCAAGGCAGTGGCGAGGCCCAACAGGATCAGCTTCACTGTTGTTTGGGGAACCATATGGTCTGTTCCTTTCTGGGCTATATTTCAGTGTAGCGGAATGGGGCGCACTTGACCATTGTGCCCGTGGGTGAGCGGCACTACACTGCAGGAGGCGGCTGCGTCAGGTGGCGACGGTCGCCTGACCTATCACAATGAGCGACGACAAGAAGAAAGAACCCCCGCGACCTCGGCCGGGATCCGGGATGAAGTTGACGCCGCCGCCCAGGGCGGAGGTGCCGTCGGTTTTTGCCGCGAGCCAGGCGGTAGAGTCCAAATCGAAGTCCAAATCGGAGCCGGAGTCCAAGTCAGAGCCGAAGTCGAAGTCCCAGTCGAAGTCAGAATCGAAGTCCAAATCCAAGTCGAAGTCGGAACCGGAGCTCAAGTCCCAATCTACGTCGGAACCGGAGCTCAAAGCGAAGCGTACGCGGTCGCCTGAGCGTGTGGTCAGAAGCAGGCTGGCCGCCGCGTCCATGGCTACGCCGCCTCCCACCCCGCCGAGGGCAGTGTCCGCGTCCGCGTCCGCGTCGGCGTCCGCGTCGGTAAGGCGCATGGGGGAGTACACCATCGACGAGGAGATTGGCGCGGGCGGGATGTCGGTGGTCTATCGCTCCCGTCAAGAGAGCCTGGGCCGGTCGGTGGCCATCAAGGTGCTGCGGGCGGAGATCGCCGCTCAGCCCTCCCTGGTGGAGCGGTTTGAGCGGGAGGCCCAGAGTCTCGCGGCCCTGCAGCACGAGAACATCCTGCACATCTACGAGTACCGCATCGACGGCGACACGCCCTACATGGTTACCGAGCACGTCGAGGGGGTGGACCTGTACGACGTGCTGGATCGGCATCAGCGCCTGCCCGTGGATGTCGCCGCCGTGGTGGCTGCCCAGGTGGCCCGTGCGCTGGACTACGCACACTCCCGGGGAGTGATCCACCGGGACGTGAAGCCGGCGAACATCATGTTCACCGCCCAGGGCGGCATTAAGCTCATGGACTTTGGCATCGCCCGGCAGGCCGACAGCAAGGATCTCACCCAGGCCGGGTCGGGAGTGGGGACTCCGGCCTATATGTCTCCAGAGCAGATCCTGTGCGAGAAGCTGGACGGGCGTACCGACATCTGGAGCCTGGGCGTGGCGCTCTACCACATGGTCACCGGGTCGAAGCCTTTCCTGCAGGAAGAGAGCCGCAGCGTTCTGCACAAGATCCGCTCGGACAAACCCGCGTCTCCGCGCCAGCTCAACAGCGCAGTGCCGCGCCCCTTGGAGCGAATCATCCTGCGTTGCCTGGAGAAGCGGTCCCGGGATCGTTACCCGGTGGCCCAGCAGCTCGCCCTGGCCCTGGAGCGGTTCGTGGCGGCGCGAGTGGCCATGGGGCAGCAGGCCCAGCTACTGGGCTATCTGCAGGCCGTGGGCGAGTTCAGCGAGGAGCAGGTCCAGGCGGCGCTGCCCTCCACGGCTGGTGGCGGCTACAGGGCCACCTTTCCGCGACCCCCGCGTCGCCACTCGGACCGCCCGCCCCTGGGCGTCCCCTGGGCCGCCTGGGTAGGCGGCGTGTCCGGTCTGTTACTGCTGACGCTGCTGGTGGTGGTGCTGGCCGCCTGGCCGGGCCGCGAGGGGTCGACGACCTCCAAGCCCTGTTCCACCGCCACGCGGTCCGGCCTATTGGCACCCGTATTTGCCCCAATAGCGAGTGGCGGCAAGTCCGGCCGAGCGGTCGAACATGGCGGACTGCGGGTGGTGGTCCATCCCTGGGCCAAGGTGCTCCTGGGGGGACGGGTGGTGGAGACCACGCCCTTCGATCGTCCCCTGATCCTGCCGGCGGGCAACCACCGCGTCGTGCTTCTCCACCCCAAGCTTGGGCGTGTGACCCGCGCGGTGAAGATCCGGGCCGGTGAGGTGGTCACGCTTCGCGTGGAGCTTCCTGCAAAGAAGGGGGCGAAGCCATGAGCCGGTGTGCTGAGCGCGGACGATGGGGCGGACGTTGGGGCGGACGATGGGGCGGACGTTGGGGCGGACGTTGGGGCGGAGGGATCGCCGGCCTGGTGGGGTTCGCCGTTGCGGTGGGTGCGGTGCCGGTGGTCCTGTCCGCGGCGCCCCGCGCCTTGTCCCGCCAGGTGAAGCCGGGCGAGACCGCCGCCAAGCTGGCCAAACGGTACTACGGCAAGCCCTGGGCCGCCCGTGTCCTGCTGCTGGTCAATGGATTGAACGGGCTGGCGAAGCGGCCGCCTGAGCTGAAGGTGGGCAGCACCATTAAGATGCCAACGGCTTGGAGCTACCGGATCCGCGCGGGGGACACCTTTGAGGCGCTCGCCCGGGACTACCTGGGAAATGGGGCGAAGGCCCGGTTCCTGGCCTGGATCAATGGCAAGGATGCGCGCCGCCCGGCCCCGCCGGGCCACGTGATCATCTTCCCGGCTCTGGTGAAGGTGAAGTTGCCGGCCCGGATGACGTTGACCAAGCTGGCTGCTCGGCTGTTGAAGCGTACGCCGCGGTCCGAGGCGGTGATGCGGCTCGTGCGACGTATCCGCAAGTACAACGACTTGCGGCCCGGGGTCGGCCCAAGTCGCAGTCTGGTGGTGCCGCTGATCCGGATGCGCCTGTTGGGTTGGTTCCTGGCGTCGGGGCTGCCCGCCGGCGATCCCGGCACCATGCGTCGGGCCGAGGTCCTGCTGCGCCAGGCTAAGCAACACCTGCGGGCGGGGCGCTACCTCGAGGTGGCCGTGGGGTTGGCTCCGGTGGTGCGTCTGTCGGGGCTCACACCGGAGCTGCTCATTCGCACGCACCACTTTCGGTGTACCGCCTTTGTGGCCCTGGCCCGTTCAGGTCTCGCCCTGGTCGCCGCCAGAGCTGTTTTGCGGCTCGATCCGGGGTTTGCGCTCGACCCGGTGAAGATTTCACCCAAGGTGCGCGCGGTGTACCGTCGTGCCGGGTCCGGTGGCGGCGGGGCAGGCGGAAAAAAGGGTGGAAATTGACGTGCTTGCGGTGCTCGGTTAACGTGGGTGAGATTCGATTTTGCGTGATTCAGGCTGGCTTTGAAGTGTCCTAAATGCAATAGCCTATTATCGGCGTCCTCTACAGGGATCTGCCACTCCTGCGGCGCGGATGTGCCCGTGGATCCGAGCAGCACCTTCTCCTGGATCGGGGCGTTGGTGGAGGGGCGCTACAAGGTACTCGACATCGTCGGTCGCGGTGGTATGGGGGAGGTCTACAGGGTCGAGCACGTGCGCATGGGCAAGATCGCGGCCATGAAGCTGTTGCACGAGGAGCTCGCCCGGGAGCCCGAGATCGTGGCTCGGTTCCAGCGGGAGGCCAAGGCGGTCTCCAAGCTGTCCCACCCCCACACGGTCCAGGTGTTCGACTTCGGCGAGCACGAGGGATCGCTGTTTCTGGTGATGGAGTACGTTCGGGGGCAGGACCTGGGCAGCCTGTGCCGGGAGGAAGAACACCTCGGCTATAAGCGTGCCCTGCCCATGCTCGTGCAGATGTGCCTTGCCCTGGAGGAGGCCCATGATGCCGGCATCGTGCACCGGGACATCAAGCCCGAGAATGTGATCGTCTCCAAGGGTACCGACGGCGCCGACTACATCAAGGTGTTGGACTTTGGCTTGGCGCTGTTTCGTGAGCAGGGGCCGGACCAGGCGAACATCACCCAGCAGGGCAACGTTATTGGCACGCCCTACTACATGTCGCCCGAGCAGATCCGTGGCGAGAACGTAGACCATCGGGCGGACATCTACGCCCTGGGGGCCACCTTCTACCGCATGGTCACCGGCGAGACGCCTTTCTCGGCCAAGACTCCGGTGGGGGTTCTGACCAAGACCCTCACCGAGGTGCTCGTCCCGCCCTGTAAGCGGCGGCCGGACCTGAATATTCCCGGCGCCATGGAAGCCGTGATCATGAAGGCCATGGCCAAGGAGGCTTCCGAGCGCTACTCCACCGCCCGGGAGCTGCGCAAGGCGCTCGAGGAGTGTATGTCCACCCTCAGCGTGCCCAACGCCATGGTTTTGGGGGGCGATCTATGGAGTCAGACCTCCATTCCGCGAATAGAGGTGGTGACCAGCTCGCCCTTCACCTCTGAGACCAACCTCAAGCGGGAGGATCTGGACCGCTTCGAGAACAAGCTCAAACGAAGGCGCGTGGGATCCATCCTGCTGCTGCCGCTTCTGCTGGTTCTGCTGGGCGGCGGAGTCCTGGCCTACTACCTGCTGCGTCCCACGGAAAGTACCGCGGCCCTGGCCCAGGAGAGGGAGCCCAACAACAAGCTCGAGGAGGCCAACCCCATCGGTAAGGGCCGCCCGGTAAAGGGGTTCATCGGCAAGCGCCTCTCGGCGACGAAGTCGGATGTGGACGTCTACTCCTTTACCATCAAGGCCCAGGGGCCGGTGCTGTTTTCAGCGCGGCTCAAGGGGATCCCGTACATCAACACCTCCCTGCAGATCTATGACGACAAGTTCGAGGAGGTGGTGGCGGTGGACTGCGGCCCCGAGCGGTTCGACGAGGTGCTGCCGAACCGGGTGCTCGACCCCGGCCGCTACTACGCCGTGGTGCAGCAGGTGGCTGGTGCCGATCCCAAGACCAACATCAACGACCACTATCTGCTTACGGTGGACTGGCGCCCTTTGCGGCGCAGCGACGAGGTAGAGCCCAACGATGGCTTGGAGCAGGCCAATCAGGTGGTTTCCGGGGAGACGGTGGTGGGGTACCTTTCGAGGCCTGACGACGTGGACGTGTATCGGCTCGCGGGACAGGGTGGAGGATCTTTGTCGGTTACCGTTTCGGCGGTGGCGGGCGTGGATTTCCGTCTGCGGGTCGTTGGGCTACGAGCCAACAGTTTGGGCGCCATGGGAGCTTCGTCCAGGTCCGGCGGGTCCGGCGGGTCCGGCGGGTCGGCCGGGTCAGCCGGGTTAGCCGGGTCGGATGGAACCGCGGCCCTGGGGGTTTCTCCGGGGTGGGCCCGCTTGGCCGACACCGGCGGTGGAGGCAAGGGCGAGGCCCTGGACAAGCTGCCTTGGCCCAAGGGCGCGCCGCCGCCGCTGATTATTGTTGAGCGAAAGTCCGTCTCCGTGGGGGGGACCGTTTCCCGGCCTGCCGGACTGGACCAGCCCTATCGGTTGAAGCTGGTTTTTCACCGGGGCGTTGCGGGAGCTCTGGCACCGGCGCGAAATACCATGAGCCCAGGCCCAAGCCCAAGCCCAGGCCCAAGCCCAGGCCCAGGCCTAGGCCCAGGCCCAGGCCCAGGCCCAGGGATGACCCCGGCCTCCCGGCGTTACCCTCCCCGGGCTGGTGG
>JAOZUO010000199.1:0-8752 GCA_029938605.1 Deltaproteobacteria bacterium
CCACTCTCCAGGCCGACGACGACGGATTCCGGGTGATCGATCCCGACGGCGAGCGCCTCTACGCCGAGGGTGAGTACGAGATGGCGCCCTAGCCTGTTCGCCATAACAGCCTAAAACAAAACAACTTATTCTTCTACGCACCGCGTCGTATGGGGGGAACCGCGGGAAAATGACACAGTGCGAAAAGAACGGCCGCTCTTAACGCGCTGTGTTATAGTGAGCCGTCCAATTGGGACTTCCATGAGAGGTATAACTATGAACCGTGAACAGATCGCATTTGCCGCCCTGAGCCCTGCCGACGCCGCCCTCGGGCTGGCCGTAGACACCCTGGAGCGGCTAGACAAGCTGGAGTCAGTCTCCGACCCCATCTATCACACGCTGAGCAACGCGCTCCGCATGATGTTCGAGAGCCAGAACGCGCTGGAGGCCGAGGGCCTGGAGAACGTCCCCACCACGGGCGGCTTCATCCTGGCCTCCAATCATCAAAGCTGGAATGACGTGCAGGTCATCGGCGCCACCTGCCCCCGGCGTCTCCGTTTCCTGGCCAAGTCGGAGTTCGAGTCCTGGCCCATCCTGCGGCACCTGATCAAGTTGACCGACTCCCCCTTCATCCACCGGGGCGGCGACCCCCAAGGCATGAACAACGCCGTGGCAGCCCTGCAGAACGGCAAGGCCCTGTGTATCTTCCCCGAAGGCACCATCCCCGGCGAGGAGGATCTCGGCCGCCACCTGGTGGAGTCAGCCACGGGCATGTTGCAGGGCAAGACCGGCGTGCTGCGCCTGGCCCTGGAGGCGGGCGTTCCGGTGGTTCCCGTGGGCGTGTCCGGCACGGGCGCCTCCTTCCCGCCGGAGATCTACCCGCGGCTGGAGATACTCGAGCCGCCGCGCCCCGTACCCATTACCGTGCGCTACGGCAAACCCCTGTACTTCGACAAATCGAAGCAAAACGAAGCGGATCACGTGTTCTGGCGCCGGGAGACGAACCGGCTCATGGGCGCCATCTCCGACCTGGTGGATCACGAGCGCAACTACGTGCCCCTGCAGGTGCCCGTGCCCGAGCTGCCGCGCTACGAGAAGCTGGGCGTGCTGCTGCTGCACGGGTACACCTCCAGCCTACGCACGGTAGACGGCCTGGTGCCCCTCCTGGAAGAGGCCGGGATCCCGTACCGCATGCCGGTGCTGCGTGGCCACGGCACCTCCTACGAAGATCTCCAGGGTGTCACCGCCCGGGACTGGTATGTGGACGCCCAAAAGGCGCTGCTGGAATTGGCCCCCGAGGTGGATCGCGTGGCGGTGGTGGGGCTGTCCATGGGTGGCCTCGTGGCCTTGAACCTGGCCATGAATCATCCGGACCTCGTGGCGACGACAGTCACCGTGGCCGCCTCCCTGCGATTCAAGGACCCCCTGTCGAGCCTCACCGGGATCCTGGCGAAGGTGGTGCCCACCTGGCCGAGCCCCAACTCCTTCAACGACCGCTCCCTCAAGGTGAACAGTGAGAACTACCTGAAGTTCACCACCGACTCCTTCGCCTCCCTCTACGCCTATTCCCAGGAGATCGAGTCCCGCCTGGCCGAGGTGACGACTCCCATATGCATTCTGCAATCCAAGAAGGATCAGATCATCGCACCGGTGGCGGCCAACGTGATCTACGAGCAGGTCTCGTCGCCGAACCGGGAGATCCACTGGTTCAAACGTAGCGGACACGAGATGATGCAGGACCTGGAGGCGGATGGGGTCATCGAGGCCATCATGAAATACCTCAACAAGCTACGGATCACCAAAGACTAGCGAGACCGGGCCTCAGCCCAGACCCCAGCCCAGACCCAGACCAGACCAGACCAGACCCAGACCAGTTGCAGACCAGTCCCGGACCAGCAGTACTACGCGGCAGCTTCGATGATGCCTACCCGGGTGCGCCAGGTGTAGCTCTCCACACAGGGCTTCTCCGGCCGGTACACGTCCACCATCGGCGACGTGAGAATGTCTCGGATCCGGTTGGCGAAAACCAGCCGCGCGCCCTGGAGGGGCAAATTGAACACCTTGGATTTGCGGTCCATGCCCCCCAACAGATAGCTGCGCAGGGCGGGATGACGACTAATCCACTTGCCCGTTTGACGGTCCCGCACGCCCACGCATTCGCGATTGCGCACGTGGTACTCAGTGTTACGGGTGAGGTACATCTTGTTTTCTCGGCGATCCAGTTTCATGGTCTCGTCTCCATGCATGTGTGTTATCTAGATACAATGTAGGACATTATCCGACACGTGGCAACTTTTGGGGTCGGACACCGAATCGGACACCGAATCGGACACCGAATCGGACACCGAAGCCGAGGCACCGGTGGTCGGCCAATCACCAACTATGTCAGGCCAATCACCAACTATGGCCAATCACCGGCCACATCCAGTATAGTAGCGGCGATGCTCGTTGATCGATTGGAACTGCTGGCCCAGCTACATGAGCTCGGGCGCCTGGACCTGGACCTGGTTGTGCGCGACCTGGATGGAGAGGCGCTGTTTGAGACCTTGACGGCCCTACTCGAGGAACTGCAGGTCATTGGAGCCCAGGCCAAGGACCTGAGGGCGGCGAGCCGGAAGCACCTGGTGGGATTGGAGGAGCAGTTGGAGGAACGCTGGGGTGGTCAGACCGCCGTGGAGGTTCTCACGGCTTTGGCCGAGTCCCGCCGGGACCTCGCTGAGCTGGACGCGATCCTCGGCCCCTCCCAGGTGCTCCAGGAGGAGCTGGTCCGCCGGACCGCCCGGTCCAGACCAGCGGAATAACCGAAAACGGTGGCCAATACTACCAAGATACGGGCCCCAAGAAGGGTCCAACGTGGCAGAAGGGTACCAAGGGTTGTCGACACAAGTGAATCATAAAGGCCGTGCCCAATCGTGAGCACTGACCGTCGCCAGCAGGACCGTGAGCTGATCCTCCGCGCCCGGGACGGGGATCGGCAGGCTTACGGAGATCTAGTCCGTCGCTACCAGCGGCGGGTGTACATCACCGCCCTACAGTTGACGCACAACCACGCTGACGCTGACGACCTGACCCAGGAGACCTTCATAAAGGCCTTCCGTGGTCTAGACAGCTTCGACTTCCGGAGCGACTTCTTTACGTGGCTCTACCGCATTACGGTGAACACGACCCTGAACCTGCTCAACCGGGCGCACCGGACCCGGAACGTCTCCCTGGATGACGACGCCATGCTGTCGTACGCCGTGGACAAACTGCTGGTGGGCAATGAGGACCCCCGACGTCGCCTGGAAGCACGGAACCTCTACCGTAAGGTCATCGAGGCCATCGACACCCTGAAACCCGACCTGCGAATTACCCTGGTGCTCTACGCAATCCAGGGCCGCAGTCATAAGGAGATCTCCGAAATCGTGGACTGTGCCGAGGGCACCGTCGCCTGGCGAATCAGCGAGGCGAGGCGGTTGCTCCGAGCGAAACTGAGCCGCACCCTGCATGGAGAACGAGCACCGAAGGATGGACTGTCCAGAGACGAAAAAGAGCCTTTCGGCCTTCCTTGACGACCTCCTGAACCCTGAGGCGGTCGAAGAGGTCTCGGCACACCTGGCCGGCTGCAGCGCCTGCCGGGCCGAGCTGGCCGATCTGCGCCGAATCGACTCGCTCCTGGGCGGGTTCGCCGATCCGCCCGTGGAAGAGGCGAGGCTCGAATCCCTCTGGTCCCGGGTGGAAGCCCGACTCGACGAGCCCGAAGCAGCGGCCGGGGCACCTCCCGGAGCCGCCGCCCTGGGCGCCGCTCCCATCCTGGTGACCCCCCAACCGGACGCCCAGCCACGCTGGATGATACCGACCCTCGCCCTGGTGGGCGTGGCCACCATCGCGGTGACGGTGTTCGCCGTGATCCTGTTGCTGCGATCCCCCTCGCCAAGCCACGAGTCGGAGGGCCTGGCCTCGAAGTCCTCCGGCACCATGGGCGCCACCATGGGCAACGCCGTAGACAAGGCCATGGACAGCGCCATGAGCGGCATGAACGCCATGGATGGCATGAACGCCATAGATGGCATGGACGTCATGGATGGCATGGACGCCATGGACGCCATGGATGGCATGGACGCCATGGATGGCATGGACGCCATGGACGCCATGGATGGCATGGACGCCATGGGAAGCGAGGCCATGTCCACCGCCGGGCGCCAAAGGCGTCGCCGCCGGGGAGGATTCTCCTCTGGCCGCGTCATGAGTGCGGGCCGCGTCATGAGTGCGGGCCGCGTCATGAGCTCGGGCGCCACCATGAGCTCGGGCTCTATGTCCATGGGCTCGAGCTCCCTTCAGGATCTGCTCCGGCGGGCCGGGGGCTCCATGGGCAGCTCGGGCTCCTCCTCTTCGGGCGCCTCGAACGTGCCCAAACGACTGTCACCGGCCAAGATCCGCGGCGGCGTGGGACGCGTTATAGGCGCGGCCCGCGCCTGCGGCAAACGCTACAAGGTTCCGGGCACCTGCCGCGTGCGGGTGGTGATCCGCGGCTCCACGGGCCGGGTGTCGAGCGTCTCCGTCATCGGATCCTTCAAGGGCACACCCACTGGACGCTGCGTGGCCAGAGCCTTCCGACGGGCCCGATTCCCCCGGTTCACAAGCGCCTCCCAGTCTTTCATCTACCCGCTGATCTTCCGGAAAAAGTAGGCCCTGTGCCTACAACGATCCCGTGGATGGCTCGTCGTCGTCGTCCGGGGAAGCGTCCACCAATTGGCGTGGTCGGCGGCCCCCCCGAAGCACCAGCACCACGAGAAGGCCCGACAGGGCCAGAATCACGAACAGGCCAATGCCCAGGATGGCTTGCAAGAGGGTCTTGGAGTCCGCTGAGACGCTCACCGGCCCCACATGAGCCAGCTTCTGGGTGGCGCCCCCAGCGGGCGCGGGCCGCGCCTGTCGCACCACCACGGCGACCTGGGCGGGATCCAGCTCCTGCACGCTCCCGGCCACGAGCCGCCGCACCTCCTGGGCCGTGATGGGCGCCTTGCCGGACCGCACCCGGAGCAGCACCGCGGCGCGCGGCTTCGCCTGGGACTGGTCCCTGAGCGCCAGCGGGTGACGTTGGGGCAGCACCAGGTGCACCCGCGCCTCAAGCACGCCGTCGGCGGATTCCAGCGTTCGGGCGAGCTCACCGGACAGGGCGTGCAGAAACCGCGCCCGCTGCTCGGTGGCAGTCGGCACCAGGCTGGCCTTGCCGAAGACCTCGGCGAAGCCTGGTTTCTTCCGCCGGGGCAGATCGTGCTGGAGCAGAATTTTGATGGCGCGGGTCACCTGCCCTCGCGGGACCTCCACGGAGAACTTGGCGCCCCGGCCCTTCTCCTTGATCTTCTGAGCCTCCACCCCCGCCTGCCGGAGTACGGCCACCATGCGGTTGGCCTCCCGCTCCACGAGTCCGTGCTGAACCCGCGTCTTGCAGGCCACCCCCGCCAGCGCCCACAGGATCAGCAGCCCCCAGAGGATCACTTTGCAACACACGTTTCGCATAGGCATAGAGTTGTAGCCGAGCACAGCCATTGGAATCAAGCACAAGGGTGCTTTACATTGCCGCGTGCGCGGGCAATCCTGGGTGGCAATGTTCCGCCTACTCGCTGCGCTCGGGCTGACGCTGGCGTCGCTGGTCGCGGTGGGGGCCGCCCAGGCCGACCCCACCGCCGCGCGGCGCCCAGCGGTGCCCGACCCCACCGCCGCGCGCCGCCCAGCGGTGCCCGACAACGCACGCCCAACGTCTTCGACGCCGCCGGACGTGCGCCGCCAAGAGCCCTACGACGGCCGCGCCCCCGCGCGGAGTCCGGGCCACGTACTACGGGTCGTGCCCCAAACACTCCTGTTCTTGCCGCAAGTGGCAGTGACCCTGGTATCGCGCACCACCGTCGCCGCATTGGACTGGCTCCAGCGCAGCGGCCTGACCCCCCTGTTACACAAGGTGTGCTTCGCCTTCGACGGACGCATGGTGACCCTCCCCATGTTGGTCTGGGAGCGCGGGCTCACCCCCAAAGCCGGAGCTTCGCTCACTACCAACCTGCTCTTCGGCAAACCGCGCCGAGCCGGGCTACACGTCGAGGCCGCCGCCGGACACCGCGACACCTGGCACACCGCGTTGAAGATCTTTCCCCTGGGACTTCCCGCCGACACCCACCGGGCACGTCTGGGCCTCGCCATACACACCCGCTACGATCGTCGACACGATCGACCCTTTTTCGGTCGAGGCTATCGACGCCCCCCCGCCGGCCTGGACAGCGAGGTCCTCGAGGCCCGGTTTGACGGCGAGATCTTCACGGCTGACACCACGGTGCACATCCGGCTCTGGCGCACCCTGGCGATGGACCTGGCCGTGGGCGCGGACTGGCTGCGGCAAAATCACTTCAATCTGCCCGAACCCACGGCCGCTACCCAGGACCTGGTGGACGAAATGAGCGCCGACCTCGTGGTCCGACAGGACGCCTCCTTCACCGCCCTGGTGGCCTTGAACGTGGGGAGCGTGGGGAGCGTGGGGAGCGTGGGGAGCGTGGGGAGCGTGGGGAGCGCGGGGGGCGTGGGTCTGGGGGAGCGCGGGGGCGGCGAGAGGGCCACCCGACACCCCATACCGGCCACCGGGCTCCGCGCCCGACTGTGGGCCCGAGCACGGCTTGGCGGCCGCGACACCGGCCACCATCTGGACCTGGGCGGGATCCTCGAAGCCTTCGGGGGCTTGGCCGGAGCGCACCGCCGACTGGGCCTTCGTGCCGAGCTTCGAGCCGTGGTCCGGTTGGACGATCACGACGTCCCCCTGCTGCATCTGCCCTGTCTCGGCGGCCCGTCGTCCATGCGAGGCTTCCTCACCGGGCGCTTCTGCGGAGAGTCCCTCGCGGCGCTCACCGCGGCGTATCACCAGGCACTGCATCCGCGGTTGTGGCTGAGCCTCTTTGTCGACTGGGGGGGCGCCTTCCGGGAAAATTTCGCCGGCTTCAGTTGGTCGGCGGTGGACGTGGCCGGCGGCGCCGCGCTGGCCCTACGCATCACCCGCTTGAACTGGATGCGGCTCCAGGTAGCCGGCAGCCGAGACGGCGCCTCCGTGTTCCTCGCCTGGGGAGGTGCGCCGTGATCGGGTGGGGAAACATCCGTCGCGCACACCGCGCACGCCGCGCACACCGCGCACGCCGCGCACGCCGCGCAGCTCCACGCCCCGGAAAAACGTTGGGGGTCGTGGGACCAGCATGGGTCTGGTGGACGCTGATAGCCGCGGTAGCGCTCCCGAGCGTCGGGTGCTCAGGGGTCGGCCTGCGTCGGTTCCCCGTCCGGCCGGTGCTATGGCAAGACGACGATCGACGCCACCTGGACCGCGCGCCCGCACCCTGGCGCCGAGGTCGGTGGGCCGCGGTGTTGGCGGCCCAGATCACCGATCCCCTGGAGCGCCTCCTCGCCGCGCGCTTACCGACCCCGGCCCAGAACGTAAACGCCTGGGGCGAGGTGCCGGACTCGAGCTGGTTCGTCAACCGCAACCACCTCCGCCCACGCAGCCCGGCCGAGCTTCGCCGAGGCGCGGCCCGCACCGCCGGACCGTCGCTGCTGGCGCCCTGGACCGTTCGGTGGGCCGCTCGCACCACCGCGGGCCTACGGGTGGCCATCGTCGACGAGCAGCGCCAACGCTTCGTGCTGAGCTTCGACGCCCCCGGCCACCGACGCCTGGCCACCACCGCTGAGCTGGTGGCCACCCTGATCCTTCACAGTCTGGGCTTCCACGTCCCCGAACGCCACCTGGTCCTGGTGGAGAAGAGTGGGCTACGGGTCTCGGCGACCTCGCGCCTCCGCCGGGGAAACACCTTGGGAGACACCTTGGGAGACACCTCCAATCGCGCCGGGGACACACCACTTCGCCGTGCTGATCTCAAGCGCCTCCTGGGCCCGCTGGACCGCCTGTCCGACGGCAGCCTCCGGGCCGTGGCCACCCGCGATGACGGCAGCGAAGACCTCGGCCCCTTCCGCTTTGTAGGGCGCCGGGCCGACGATCCCAACGACTACGTGAACCACCAGCGGCGACGGGAGCTGCGCGGGCTCTGGCCCGTGGCCGCCTGGCTCAACCTCACGCGTATCTCGGGTCAGGTGGGCCGGGATCACTTCGGCGCCACCGGGCCCCGATACGTGGAGCACCGCCTCACGCGGCTCCGCGCTGCCCTCGGCTCCACCGCCCGCGGGCGGCCAAAGCCCCTGGGCGAGGGGTTCCGGTCACTGGTCTCCATGCGACAAATGTTGCACCAGGCCCTGACCTTCGGCGCCGGTGCTCCGCCCTGGCGCCGGCTACGCCGCCAGCGGCGTCGGCAGCTCAAGCGCTGGCCTTCGGTGGGCTGGCTCCCCGCCAAGGAGTTCACCGGCCGAACCTTCCGCCCCCTCCTGGGGAACGCGGCCTTTGCCCGGGCCGACGACAAGGACCGGTTCTGGGGAGCCCGGCTGGTGGCCTCCCTCACCACATCCCAGCTCCGCACCATCGTGACCGAGGCGATGCTGCCCAAGGCCGAGGCCCAAAGACTCCTGACGGTCCTCACCCTTCGACGCAGAGCGGTGCTGCGGTCTGCCCTCGCCGCCCGGGCCCCCTTGGACGGATACCGGATCATGACCTCCGGGCGACGCCTCTGCTTCCTGGATCTCTGGCGACGTGAAGGGTTCGACGGCGAGCGCCTGGTGACCTACCAGGTACGGATCCGCTCGGACCGGGGCCTTTCGACCGGTACCCCCCGCGACCACCAGGCTCGCTGCTCCCTCGTGTGTATCGGGCTGCCCC
>JAOZUO010000199.1:8852-13947 GCA_029938605.1 Deltaproteobacteria bacterium
CAACGCGACCAACGCGACCAACGCGACCAACGCGACCAACGCGACCAACGCGACCAACGCGACCCGGAGGTGCTTGAATTTGCCCGCCCACGCCGCGTGTGCTTTGCTGATTTGGTGACACGAACACTCTACCTCTGCTCGACCCTGATGTTGGCCACGACGGCCTGCCAACCTCAAACCGGAACCCAATCCCCTGACCGTCGGGGTGCGATCTCTGCTCCCCGGGTCCGGGTGGGCTCGGTGTTGCGCCTGGACCGGGCCGGCATATTCAAGCTCGTGCGCCAAGGGTCCAAGACCGGCATCGCCGCGGTGGTCCCCGCCCGCAATCGCTCCGGGGGATGGCAGCACGCCATCGACTCCCAGTCCAACCAGTTCCGCGTCTCCCCCAAAGGGCTCATCGTGGCCGATGGGACGCCCCGGTCGGGCCGACAGCCCGCCTCGGTGGCCAACGTGGCCTACTACTTCACCCAGGCCTACGCGCTCATGGCCAAGGGCTACCGTCGCCAGGGCCTGCAAATGGCCGCGGAGGTGCTGGTCCTGCCCCCGACCGATCCCCAGGTGAAGCGAGCCCAACGGACCCTCTGCGCCCTCTTTGGTCGCCTGTCCATCCGCGGCGCGGTACGAACCAAGCTCTACCGCAACCTGGTGGCCGTAGCCCACCGGGTGCAAGCCGGCGCGCGGTTGACCAACTACGTGCACGGCTTCGCCATCACCGCGCCGCTCTCCTGGCAGGTCATGGCTGCTACCGGCGGAAAGCTCCGCCACGACGCCACGATCATGGCCTTCTCCCTGCCCCGGGGCCAGGCCCAGAAGGGCCAGAAGGCCCAGAAGATCCAGGCCAACCTGCTGTGGACCACCCGCAAACAGCCGGCAGCTACCAGCCTCGCGCTCTTCGCCCGCAAGCAACTACTCACCACCGCCGGCTCCCGCGTCCGCACCCTGCAGTGGACCGGCCCCGCCCGCCTGGGGACCACAGTGGCCTACGAGGTGTACCCCGTAAAGTACCGGGGACGACGACTTCGCTCGCTACAGCTCTTCTTCGCCATCGGGGGACGCATCCATCACCTGAACCTCCTGCTCGGCGCCGCCACCCCCGCATCCATCGCCTCCCCCACCTCCCCAATCCGCAAAGCCCTGACGCAGCTCCTGACCACCTTCCGCACCGTCCGACCCCCCAACCCCTGTCAGTGACATCGCCAGCAGAGCTGTGTCGTGGTGCGAAGGCCATACGCCACCTTGTGTGTCCGTATTGAAACCCACGGACGATCCACCTGTCCGACAGTTCCCTTTTTTGATCGTTCCACCGTTCGTGACCGTCGTATCCGTGGGCAGAATCTAGGGTTCGAGGTAAGATAAAGTTGGGAGGTTCGGGTCTGTAGGCGGTTATTACAGCCCATTGACACAAAACGTCATTAGTCAGTCGCGCCACAGTCGCTATCGGGCAGAATTTCGTCATTGGCAGGCCGCCCCTCCCCGAATGATAGTATAATGAACGGATCTCGTGCGTAGCGACAATCCCGGGATCTGCCCTCGCCACAACGCGCCGCAGTGAAGAGCGTTCACATGCCCGATCTGTACCTGTCGGAACAGACCGATGAGAGCAACGCAATACGAAACCTAATCGCTGTTTGGGATCTCGACACAGGCGTCAGCAAGGCCTAACAGAAGTGCCTTGTGTTGCTTCTTAGGATACCCATTCGGGCGTTGCAATCCCTCGATTGCACAGTGACCGTCCGCCCCTGGCCTGGTGTCGTCACTAATTGGGCTGGCCACAACATCGACTGTTCGCTCGAATTCGGCCCCGAGAGACCGAATGGTATCGACAACCAACGCAAACGCCTTGACTCCTTCAGGGTAGTCTTCGTTGTCGTACCAAATGGCGGCAGCCTGGAGCACAGTGGAAAACGCTTCATCCCAGACCGAAATGCCCGGTTCTCTTCCAAGCTCCTTTCCCTCAGCGATATCTGCCGTGCTTGGCTGGAAGATCCCGTACGTAGGAAGCCGCGCGTCCTCGGGTAGAAACTGTGAGCCTGTCTCTGCCAGACGAAAGACACGAGCATCATCCCGCAAGGATTCAAAGAGTGGCGAACTCATCGCGCAAGACAGAACCGGACCAGGAGCCTAATAAGTTTTTCAGGTGGAGTAGTCAATGGTTCGTCATCCGAACCCTCGCACTTGCCGGTCTCACGCAGCTTGCAAAACCATTCGAAGGTGTTGTTGGGGGCGATATCAATATCGAGGTAGATCTTGTCTGTGTTCCAGGTTAGCTGGAAACCAAGCTCTCCTCCAGGCCCGGCGATCGGTGCACGTAAAGTACCGCCGACCTTACGACACAGCCTCCACCAAGTAGAGCGGACGGCATTGGCAAGTGTCTGCTCCGCTAGGACAGGCTCCGATGTGAGGTCCTGCAAATACGTGTTCCAGCGTTCCTGATCGGAGGGACGTTGATTCAATTGGACCGCAGCATCCTGTGGAAAACGACAAGCGCACCTTTCAAGGAGCGGCGGTTCAATACTGAACTCAAAATCCGTCATCAGCGTGCCCCCGGGCGACATCGTTGCGCGGTTGAATGCACACGATCCACCAGGCGCTATCTGATCGCGGTAGGTCATGAGGCGTGCAATCGTGTCGTGTGACTGATTCTTGTCAAATTGGTGGGCACGCTCGTTCATGCTGGATCATCCTTCCTATGCCAGACCTTCTCATGCATGTCTTGGCCGGTTAGATCCGTAAACCCTCTCACGATCCACTTGTGTCCGATATCGAACCACTCCTCCATGGAGAGTTGTCCGGCGAGCCCTCTCGCAGTGAGATCAAGCGCGAGAACAATCTCCCCCGTGTCCCGACGACGCGCTGAACGAGCCGTAACAACCAGTACGCCAGCTTCGTTTTCCATCGGGAAGCCCACGTTCCACGTCAGATGTTCAGGAGTAGGGAGGAACCTATCTTCCTCCTCCCTCCAATGCAAGTCGGGAAGCACCCGTCCCAACTGCTGGTAGCCACTCCATACCCCATCGACGGGGATCCGATTCACGTACGTGAGTTCGTATTGAACTGGCTGCAAGGTCATCTGATCGAACTTTCCTAAGAAAGCTTCGAATGTCGCGAGATGCTCATTGAACTCTTTGTATACTTTAGGAAAACAGGGGTATTCGTCACCGTCTTCTCGCTGTCGCCAGTTGAAATGGAAGCCGTTGCGCTGCACCTGGATGAGACGACGGCCATCCTCAGTAGGGAACCACACCCGTGGGATCTCGGGCCCGGGGGTAATATCAATGCGAACCTCTCCGGGTAGTGGAGGCTGGAGGCCGTAGGTTATCGGCGGCTGGTCTGTCGTTTGGGTGAATTCTCCACCGAATTGTTGCCACAGAAGACCGTAGTGAGCTGCCGAGAAGCCCACGATGGGCCGAAACGCAACACCACACATCACCTCCACTACAGGAGGGTTATCGTAGTCCACGTGCCGCTGAGGATTTGCTGATGCCATGGGGCGTCTAGTGTCCTTCGAGTGTTACCCAGAGGAAGGTATCTTGTAAAGTAACTTCAAGAACTTGGGGTTTATTCCTCATCCAGTCACAAAGCCTAAGAATCTCGATCTGTTACGGGTTTCAGAAGACGCACCGTGGTCAAGCCGGAACGAAAGCATCTCAAAAATACCTTAATGGAGTTGCTCAGAAGAGACTCTGCAATGGAATTGCTCATCGACGTTCTGTCACTCCAGGAATGGATGATGTCCGCTTTGAGTGTAGGGTAGGGTAGCGATTCGTAAGCAGGTAGGTGCGGTGGGAGTATGTACCTCGCAACCGCAATGCAATCCCAACACCAAAGCCGGATGGCGCTGATCCAATGGTTTTCCTTCGGACTGCCCACCGACGTTGAATCAGCTCACAGGACAGGTAGACACAAGCGTCAAGCAGCTCCTCAAGCGCCAGCCCGAAGGAAGCGACCCCGGGGGTCAATGCTCAGTGTCACAGTCACCGCCCCATCCCCAATTTGTGTCATCCCTGGTGTGAGGTGGGCTTGTCCTTGCGAACCAAGGCGCACATGTCGCGGGCCTCATCGCGCGTCTTGCCCACGGTCAAGTCACCCGAGGAGCACTGCTTCATCCGGCGCCGGCGGCTGGGAACAGCGGAGCAATGCAGAGCGACAACTCTTGCCCCCAACCCCTGCCGGTGACATCGCCAGGGGTGCTGTGTCATAGTGCGACCATGAGACAGACGGTTGGTGGACTCGCTTGCTGTGCTTTGCTTGGGATGTGTTTTCTGGCTTGTGGGCAGAAAGCGAAACCCGCGGGAGAAGGAAAGTCGGAGCCCGGGGCCGGAGCTGGGGGCGGGACCGGGGCGGCGAAGGGAGTCGATGGTGGAGTGCGACCGGCGCCCGTGGCGCGAAAGATCGCGCTGGGTCCGGGGTGTGCGTGTGATCCTCGCGGTGTGGGTGACCTGTCACTCAAGGCTGCGCGCAAGACGTTGGTGGTCCACCTCGATCGTCTCAACGACATCCTGCGGTCGCTCATGCAAAAGATCGACCGGGCGGTGCCCGACGAAAAGAAGGACCGGATCACCGAGCCCGCCGCCCTGCGGAAGATCCTTCGTACGGTCGCCTGTAGCGTGGACTGTCTTGTTCACCAGTTTCCCGAGGCCACCGACTCCCTGTGGTCCTATCTGGACGTGGCGGCGCGGTTCGGGGACATGGCCCACCGCACGGTACTGCGTTTGGCCGCACCACCGGGGAGTCGCCCGACGACTCCGTCCATCGCCGGGCTCACCCGAGTGTTCAACCGCGTGGCCCGAGCCTCCAACGAGTCCAT
Organism: Deltaproteobacteria bacterium; assembly: GCA_029938605.1. Lineage (GTDB taxonomy): Bacteria > Myxococcota_A > Polyangia > HGW-17 > JAJRWW01 > JAJRWW01. The sequence continues at coordinate 13,660 of JAOZUO010000199.1, forward strand.
CGGGCTGACCCTCCTGGTCCGTCGCACGTCCCTGGTGCAGGTGGACGTGGACGCCTCCTCTTTCAAAAGCAAGGCCCGCAGATGGCGGGAGAAGCTCCGTCAGACCTTGTCCGCTTTCTCAAACCGCTGGCTCCCCCTGGTGCAGCGCACCAAACCCCACGGACCGGCACTGAGTCAGCCCTTGCGGCTGCGGGTGGGACTGGCTCGCCTACGCCAGCGCCTCCACGACCTGTCCGGTCAAGCCCAGGCCGTCGACTGCAAGCGAGGGGCCAATTGCAAAAAGCCGCA
>JAOZUO010000200.1 GCA_029938605.1 Deltaproteobacteria bacterium
GTGGGGACGGTGATCCTCAGGCGATAGGTACCACCGGACAGGTCCGGGACCAGACCGACCACCGGCTGCTGAATGGGCATGGCGATGGTCCAGAAGAAAGAGCGGGAGGTGGGGGACATCTCCTCACTATAGGGCGGGTCCACGGCGAGCTCCACCCAGAAGGCGTAGCCGTCGCTGGTGATGGGGACATCGTTGGCCGCGAGCACCGGGTCTCCGGCGCCGTCCACCAGCGTAGCCAGGGGCGCGCCCAGCCAGGGGTCACTGCCCAGTACCGTGACGTACACGATGTCCGTGGCGCCGTACAGGGCGGAGGCGTCGGTCACGATGGTGCCCAGATCCACCGGCGGCGTGGGCACATAGGGGTCGTACCGATCCGGGGTCACGACAAAGGGCTCGATGGGCGGCGGCGCCAGGGGATCTCGCTGTACCCTGGGACCGTTGTCCAGGGTGAGCGCGAAGGTGGCCTCGGCCATGTCCACCAGGTACGAGCCCTGGCGCGGGCCCCAAATGGCGCCACCGGCCTCGTAGCCGCCCTGCCACCAGTCGTCCTCCAAAATGGAGTACCCGTTGTAGTCCTGGGTGTAGCCGAAGAAGGCGACGTTGGTGTACCCGAGGTTCTCGTCGATGCGACGAATCAGCTCCTCGGCCAGCAGCGTCCCCGGCTCGCCGGGGAAGGTCACGAAGTACAGGGACCCGATCTGCCCGGCGGACAGTGACGTCTGGTTGGGAGCCGGGAACTGCTCCGGGAAGGGCAGACAAGCGTCGTCGTACCAGGGATAGTCATTGGTGGCGGGATCACAGTCCAGGGTATTGGAGCCGCCACAGTACACGCCGCCCCACTCGTACTCGAACTCATCTTCCGCATAACCGATGGCCTCCCGGTCGATCTTCACCCGGTGCACCTCCGCGAAGATCTGTGGATCCTCCTCCCAGGTGACGCTGGAGAGGACTTCGTGGATGGAGTCAGCCACCGATCGCCCCACCTGTAGGAGCTGCAGGTGGCCCTCGGGCAGGGTCGCGCCGGGCTGCGTGTCCACCTCCGGCGAGGTCGGCGCCATGTCAGCGCCCCAGGCGTTGAAGAACACGGCCATCACCGGGTGATCGAAGCCCGCCTCCACGAACTCCTCAATACCGCCGGCAACGTCCCGTGACAGGGTCAATTCGTCGGCGTTGAGCCCTGTGCCGTGGACAGCATAGGAGAAGACCACGGCGTCAATCACGCCCTCCCGCTCCACCACGATCACCGGGAGGGCGTCGTTGGTGTAGTCCAGCCCGTCGTCACAGCGCCGGTCCTTGTGGGCGACGGCGTTGGAGGCCCAGGTGTGCCCCACCCGAGCCGGAGCCAGGTCATCAAAGGCCATCATCACCGCGTCGGCCGCCGCCGTCACCATCCGCAAGTAGAACTCCGGATGAAACTCGTCGGCGATGATGTCATACACGTTGCCGCCATCCACCAGCCGCCCCGGGCCGGAGTGGGTGTGCGTACCGCCAAACACCAGAGCGTCGTCAAAGGGCCGCCCCAGCCGCGCCTCCACCTCCAGGGCCACCGCCCGCCGGAACTGCTGGAATACGCCCACCGTGTCCGACCGCATGAAGACGATCTCGTAGTCCGGGCCACGGGTGAGCACCACGGCCTTGAACTCCGGGTGGCCGTGGATCTTGGTGGTGGCGGCGTACATCTCGGCGAAGGGCGATGGCTCAGCTTCTAAGGTCAGGGCGTCGCCGTAGCCCACGGTTCCGATACCCACGGGTACCGGCATACGCACGCGCCCTACGCCCGCTCGCAGGGGCTCGGGTTCGGGCAGCTTAGCCACCTTGCCGTCCTCGCAAGCCGCCAGTGCCAGCGCCAGCGTCCCGACGCCAAGGCAAATCCACAGGGTACGTGTCAATCCGGTCAACATAGGCAAACTCCTCCGGTGTGTATCGTAGACACGCACGGCAGGCTTGTCTACCCACCAACTGAACTTGCCAACTGAACTTGTCGAAATGGAAAGGCTACTGGTGGGCGATCTCGTAGACGGCGCGGATGGCCTTTTCTATGTGGTCCTCGGTGTTGAAGGGACCGATGGAGAACCGGACGGTTCCGTTGGGGAACGAGCCCATTCGCTGGTGGATCAGCGGGGCGCACTCCAGACCCGTGCGCGTGAGGATGCCGTAGTCCACGTCCAGAAATGAGCCCACTTCAGCGGGGTTGCGACCCTCAATGGTGAAGGAGCACACAGCCACCCGCCGCTCCAGCCTGGTGTGGCCATGCAGGACGACCCCTTGTATTTCACCCAGCCCCGCCATGAGGCGCTCCAGCAGGCCGATCTCATGGCGATAGACACTGTCGATCCCCTGCTCCCTGAGCCACCCCTGGGCCGCGTCGAGCCCGGCAATACCGCCCAGGTTCGGGGTGCCCGCCTCCAGCCGGTGGGGCCACTCGTCGACGTGATAGGGATCCGCTGAGCGCACGCCGGTGCCACCGTACAGGGAACTGGAGATCTCCGCCTTGTCCGCCACGCAGATCCCGCCGATACCCGTGGGACCAAAGAGCCCCTTGTGGCCAGTGAAGGCCAGGTAGCTGATGTTACACCGCGCCATGTCGATGGGCAGGATCCCCGCCGTCTGCGCGGCGTCGACGGCAAAGGCCACGCCCTCGTCCCGACACACCGCCCCCATGGCCTCTATGTCCTGCACCGAGCCGATGACATTGGAGGCGTGGTTCACGATGACCAGCTTCGTGTTGCCCTTGATCGCCCTCCGGATGGCCTCGGGATCCACGTACCCCTCATCGTCGGAGTCCACATAGGTGGCCTCCACCCCACGGCGGGTGGCGTGATTCACCGGGCGGATCACCGAATTGTGCTCCACGACGGTGGTCACCACGTGGTCGCCGGACCGCAGGACACCGTTTACGATGAGGTTCAGGCTCGCCGTGGCGTTGGACGTAAAACACAGGCGATTGGGATCCGGAGGACGACCGGCCTCCACCAAGCTCCCGTTGAAGAACTCGCTGAGCTGGCGCCGGGTGGAAAAGACCATGGCCTCTGCCCGCAACCCAAGGTCGCAACCCGAACGCCCCGGGTTCACGCCCGACTGCCTGCAGAAGCTCCCCATGGCCTCTCGCACCACCTCAGGCTTGGGAAAAGAGGTGGCGGCGTTGTCCAGATAGATGGTCCCGATCACGGCAATACTCCCTTACTCTCTTACTCCCACAACTGCCTTGGGAGGGGTGTACACAAGTATACGCCTACCATACCCCAAGCCCAACCCCAAGCCCATGCAAACCAGGTGTCACCCACAGGTTCCACTGCGACAGAGATGTCAGCAATGGTCGCACTGGGGGCTCCCCCGGATCCGCTACCCCGCCCAACATAACCAGCTGGATTTACGGGCCTTATATGCGGCCAGCGTCCATTCAGGCACATCCCTTGCACACTATGAGTGCATCATGACTGTCGAAGAGATGATCGCCGAAGAGCTAGACCCGTCGGGCAACCCAGAGTTGGCCGAGGTCCCCTTGGAAGTTGAGCTGGACAGAAAGGGCTCCTACTCCATCTCCGGGCCGCTTCCCCTGGCTCCCAGGACCAGCAAAAACGACACCGGCCTCCGGACCGCCTCGGAGTAGCTACGTCCTCAGCCCTCCCGTGGCACCGCCGTCCAGGAGCGCCACCTTCAGGGTCCCCTACGAATTCCTGTTCGCGAACGCCGAAATCGGCTACCCTTTTTCTCAAGGTGCATTCATGAAACTCGTGGGAGACGACCAGGGAATCGCGGTCCTTAAGGACATCCGGCTCACCCGGCCGGACTACCTCAAGTTCCTCATCACTGAAGCACGCTCGTCAACTCTGCAGTTCGTGGAGTTTTTCTCCGACGACAACGAGCAGAAGTACCTGCTGAAATTCCGGGCCCGCAGCGGCGAGCTGGTCGTGGAAAAAATCTAGTTCCAGCAAAGAATGAAGGTGGGAACGGGGCTATCGGAGCGGGACTACCGGAACGGGACGGGCCCTAACTACATGCGAGGCGTCTTGATGGTGGTCTCCATGGAGGTGGCGACCTTGACGAGGGGCTTGTGGATATTGGCGTTCCAGTCCGAACGCGCCTTAAGGAGCATTCCCGAGGCGCTGGCCACGCCGCTAGCGGCGTAGGGCTTCAGAGAGGAGTTCATGGTCACCAGGGCCTTGCAGAAGCCGGCCACCCAGTCCTGGGTCTTCATGACGAAGCGCCGGTGGACCTTGTGCTTCCTTTTGACCTCGATGAGCTTGCCCAGCGCTTCGGTGATGTGGGATTTGCACCCCACGGCCCAGTCGTTGATGTCCTTGGCATACTTCTCGTTGCGTATCTTGGCCCGCCAGTGCCCCACGATACCGCGCGACTTCTTGTTGCCGCCCACGCGCTCGAAGGTGATGTTGGACACGGTGAGGACGCGACCTTTGATCTTGCCACGGTTGAGGCGCCCTAAAGCGGCGATGCCCGGATCAGAGGCCTTACGCAGCCGCGGAAGGGCCAGTCCGTTTTTGAACAGGACTGCGGAGCTGTATTTTGTCTTGTCCAGATACTTCAGGAACTTGCCCGAGAACTTAACCACCCCCAGGCGATGACTTCGGCTAAACATGTTCGCCCGGAAGTTCCGCACCCAGAGGTCGATGGTCACCGTGTGCTCACCGTGGATCTTGGCCAGCCGCCCCGGACATTCGAAGATGTCCACCTTACCCCCACCCCCACCCGATCCCACCAGGGCGAGCTTGAATACGCGGTAGGTACGAATCTTGCCCCTCTTCTCCTTCTTCATCAAAACGGGAGTGATCTTGGTGTCGAACTTGAAGCCCTTGTCGTGTAGGGGCTGGCAGGTGGGCGCCAGGAAATTGTACACCGCCGCCCGGGCTCCCTTGTACCACTTCTCCAGCCGGTCCATCTCGTTCTGGGTCACCGCCGGCTTGACCTTCTGAACCTTCTGGTCCTTGCCCTTCTCTTCTTCCTTCTTGCCACCAAGGGCGAAGTAGGCGCCGCCGCCCCCAATCACCAGCACACCCGCCACGATGCCGAGGATCAGCGGCAGCTTGGACTTGGCTGCGGCGGCCTCCTCCGGCTCCACGCGCACACCGCCCAGGGCGACCATCTCGGCATCCCGGGCGGCCTCCTTCTGGGCCACCTGCTTGTTTTCCAGGATCGTCGGATCGTGCCACCACTGGTGCAACTCCTGGGCTGACTCAGTGCGCGTGGCGGGATCCTCACGTCGCAGGGTCTCTAGGATCCGGTAGATCTCCGGGTTGGCGGCCATGGCATCGGGGGTCATGTCCCGCGGCTGCTTCCCGGTAATGAGCTTGTACATGGTGCTGCCGAAGGCGTAGTAGTCCGCCATGGGCCCGGGGGTGCCGTACTGCAAATGCCCCTGCTGCTCGGGCGCCAGATAGTCCAGCATGCCGTTGAGCTTCTTACCAAAGGCGGAGTTTCCGCTCTGATCCGACGTCTTGAGAACGTGCCCCTTGAGCGACGCGACGCCCTTCCCGAGACCCCAGTCGGTGACCTTCACCTCCAGGTTGGGCCCCATGCGCTTGAGCAGCACGTTGCCGGGGTTCAGGTTCAAGTGACAGATCCCCGCGGCGTGGGCATGGGCCAACATCTCGATGAGCGTGTTGCCCACCTGTTTGGCCTGCTCCATGCTCAGCGGGCCATTCTTCTCCAGCCACGACTCAGCGTTGACCGCGCCCGGGATCCGCTCGAAGACAAAGAAGGGCTTGGACGGGGTAGCAGGATCCGAGAAGCCGAAGTCCACGGGCTTGAGCACCGCCGGGTGCTGCACGTTCGGCAACGCCTTGGCCTCATCGAAGATCGACTCACCCGCCGCCCCGGACTGATCCCACAGGGCCTTGAGAGCCACGGGCTTGCCCCCCGCCGGGTTCTCACATTGGAAGGAGCAGCCGAGGCTCCCGGCGCCCATCATGCGCAGGGGCGGATACTTCTTGGTGTCATGCAGGCCGTAGGCCGCGGCGTCGGCGCGGATGGCCGAGTTGAGGATGTCCATGGCCTCGTCGTAGTTGCCAAGACGGGAGCGGACCTGGAACAGATTGTAGGCGATGAGCGCCCCGCCGGACCGGCCGGTAGAGTGCCGCGCGTCCACGAGCAGGGACTGGGCCTCGGAGAGCTTGCCCCCGGCCGACAGAGCCGAGGCAACAATCGTCGCAGACTTACCGAAGAGCTCCGCCGACTTCGGTAGCTTGGCGAGGGCTTCGGCAGCGTCTCGGACCTGCTGATTCTGTGCGGGCGTGAGTTGTACAAACTCGTGCCACACCTCGATGCGCTCATTGAGTGAAAGCGCGGCCATCATCTGGCGCAGGGAATCAACCTTGGCGGTCACCTGCTGCCGAATGGATTGTAGGTCCGACATCCGTATCATCCTCCTGGTTTTCTCGAGCAATTCGCCCAGCCCATAGTAGGGAAAACTGGGCGGATCCGTCAAGCTACTGGTGTGCTTTTCCAGCGAGCCTGTTTTTTTGGAACACCTTCCGACCAAGTCGCAGTATTGTCAGAGGCTATGGGAATCCAACAGGTCGCCTTGAAAGCCGCACGCGAATTTGTCTCCAATCACCCCGAGGAGCTGGGCCGGGCCTTGCGCAACGCCCTATCGCTTCGCTTCGGTATCCCCCTGGCGGCCCTGCGCTGGCTGGGCAAACAGGCCGTGGACTCCGGCAAGGTGAAGGCGCTCCAAATCGACGCCAAGCCACCGGGGCTGCACATCACCCTCGAGGTAGAACAGATGCAGACGCCCATCCGGGCGTCCTTTGTGCTGTACATCGACCGCGTGGAGCTCAGCGACGCCCAGGCCTTGGTGGCCCTGCGGGTCGAGGAGGTGAACCTGGAGGTCACCGGTCCCGCGGAGACTCCCGTGGCGGCGCTCATCAAGTCCGGTGCCCTGGACCTGTCCAACCCAGGTACCCTGGCGGGATACCTACCCGGCCGCTCCCCGGTGCTGGTGGAGGCCGAGGGCAGCCGTTTGGTGCTCGACTTCATGCAGGAACCCAAGCTGGGCAACAACCGGTTCGTGCGCCAGGCACTCGGACTGCTGTCCTCCGTGGTGAAGATCCACGCCATAGAGTCCGACAGTGGCCACTTCGACGTGGTGCTCCGGGCCTTCCCCCGCGGCATGGGCGAGGTAGTGCGCGCCTTCAACCAGCACCTCATCGCCCCGGCCGTCATCCACATGCTCCCCGGCGGCCGCTAGGGGACGTACTCGAAACAGCCCATGTCGGCGAGGGTACCTGCGTTGCCGACGCCGGGGATGTCCACCAGGGCGTTGCCGCCCAGACCCACGGGCGGCGCAAAAGCGTCGTCGGCGGTGTCGATGGCCGGGGAGGACGCGCCCGGTTCGTAGCTCGGCGGCAACTGGGGATCAACGCCAAGGTTGCCGTTCGCTCCTGCCCAGCCGCTGTCCTGCATGATGGTGCTGGTCAGGACGACCGTCGTGTTGACGTCGAGCAAGGCTTCGGGCGTGTTGCCCCAAAGGATGGAGTTGCGCACCGTACAGCTATTGGCCGAGAGGTTGTAGATGGCCCCGCCGCCAACGGCGCCGTCGTTGGTGGCGAACGTGCAGTTGATGAGGGTCAGGTCCGTTGCGTTCCAGTTGACGATGGCGCCACCGTAGCTGTAGTTGACCTGGTTCTGGGCGAACAGGGAGCTGGTGATCGCGGCAGAGGAGTGGTCGTATACTCTTAGCCCACCGCCGTAATAGTCGGCTCGGTTTCCCAGAAATCGACACTGGTCAACGATCAGTTGGGTGTTGTGATCGGCGTTGACGCCACCGCCGTCGTCGGCGTCGTTTCCCTCAATAGTGCTGCGAGCCAGAGTCACCGTGGAGTCCCAGCAATAAATGCCACCGCCGTAGAGATCCGCGGTGTTGGCGGTCACCCGGAGCCGACGAAGCGTGACCGAGCTATCGGTAACGAAAATGCCGCCGCCGTGGCGGCCAAGCACGGCATCGCCCCGGGTGACGGTGAAGCCGTCGAGGGTCGCCCCCTGTACGGCGTCGGCAGTCACCACATGGAACACCTGCTCGGTCTCGGCAGCGTTGGCACCATCTAACACCGTGGTGTTCACGAGCCAGTTCCGCTGGGAGACCTGGGTCTCGATGGAGGCGAATCCTCCGTAGACCGCCACACCGCTCTTGAGAGCAACGGTGTCAATATCCGAACTCTCCCAGACGTGGTAGACGCCGTCGGCCACCCACACCTCACATCCGGCCGTGGCGATGGTGATGCCCTCCTGCACCGTGTCCACCGCCGTTGCCCAGGACCCGCCGGTGTGCGTCGGGCTCACCTGGGCCTGGTCCACGTACACCACACAGTGACACACGCTGGGAGCCTCCCCCTCGCAGGCGAAAAAGGGCTCCACCGTACAGTCGCTCGCGCAGCCGTCCCCCGAGGCGATGATACCGTCGTCACACTCCTCTGTGCCCACCGCCAGTCCGTCTCCACACGTAGAGACACAGAACGTGCTGGAGCAGTCCCAGCCGGGCTCCACCTGGCAGTCGCTCCCGCAGCCGTCCCCGCTCGCCCGGTTACTGTCGTCACACCCCTCGCCCATCTCGATGACTCCGTCACCGCACACGGCCTCCGAGGTGTTGTTGTTTCCCTCATTGGTGTTGGTGTTGATGTTGGCGTTGTTGCTGTTGGTCGCGTTGTTGACGTTGCTGTTGTCGAACAACCGCCCGGACGGGTCGAAGACACAGCCCCACACGCCGCCCCAAAGTACCACCATCACGAATCCAAACAGGATCCGCCTCTGCACACTACAACCCATACCGTCTCCAGCCCCCAGAATATCGGGAAACCGGGCCTGGTCGCAAGAAAAGATCAGTGCCCCACCCATCCTCTGCGTGCTCAAACCCACGGACGGGTCCTCAGCTCCCCTCATAAGCGCCCACGTCCGGGGAGATGTCCCGGGGAGCGCCGGTGAGATCGGTGGTGGGAGCGGACTGGGAAGAGAAGGTGGTGATCCCCGCGTCCACGGCGGGGCCGCCCCCGAGCAGCGTGTAGTCCCCCGCCGCGGCATCTACGAAGAGCGCAGACGGCGTTGTGAGGAAGGAGCCGGCGTCATAGCCGAGCCCCTGCCACTCGCTCAAGGAGAGATAGCTGTCATCGCGATCGGGCGTGAAGGTGTCTACCACGGCGTTGTTGGCGCTGGCGAAGCCGGCGGTATTGTCCAAGGCGATGGATCCGTTGTTGCCGTCGTTCATGAGGATGTTGTTAAACACCACGCTGCCGCCCAGATCCTCGGTAATGCGCACGCACCACCCGGCGCCGGCCGGCACGTGGAAGGTGTTGTTCACGATCACCAGCCCCTGCGGCCCCTCGGCCCCGTCTATGGCGTAGGCGCGCAAGCCGTTGCTAACATTTCCGTAGATGAGGTTGTTTTGTATCAGGGAGTCCTGAACGCCGTCCATGTTGAGGCCGTTCTGCCCGTTGTCGTGGATCACGTTCTCCTCGACGACCAGCCCGCTGATGATGCCGTCGCCACCGATGGAGAGATCTCCGTTGAAGTGGATGCCCGCGGTGCCGCTGCCCCAGATGTGGTTGCCGCGCAGAATGGTCCCGTCGCTGCCGGCGTTGGCCAGGTAGATGCCGTGGGTCAAATCCGAGCTGGAGAAACCGCAGTTGGAGATGGAATTGCCCTCGATGAGGGAGTCGGCCACCTCCGACAGGTACATGCCCCCTCCCTCGGCGTCCTGCACCGTGTTGCCCCGGATGATCAACCCTACGGAGGGGTCGGTGGGGCTCGCCTCACGATGGGCCACACCCCGCCCGCTCACGCCGACGATGCGCAACCCCTCGATGGTCACGTAGCTGACATCGCGCAGCCAGACCCCGTGGCCGCTGGGGCCATCGGTGTCGATCACCGCGCCGGTGCCCAGGGCGCGAACCCAGATGCGGTCAGCCGCGGTGCCGGACGTGGACAGGTCAAAACCGGCGTAGGACCCGTCAAAGACGAGCACTACTTCGCCGGGCGCCACCACATCGGCGGCCTCCTGAATGGTGGCAAACTCCTGGTCCGGACCAGCGGTGTCGTCCACACAGAGCACCGCCGCCTCGCTGCAGTCCACCGAGTTGACCACGCAGGTCAGCCCCTCGGCGTGGTAGCCCGACTCGCAGTCGCAGCTCGCGCTGCCGGCGATGACGAAGCAGGTCCCATGTCCCGAGCAGTCCACGCCATCGCACAAAGTGACATCCGCGTCCATGCCCACCGCCGCGTCGTGCTGAACGATGTCACCATCCACTGCTCCATCCACCGCGTCGTTCGTCCCGCCGTCGTCGTCTCCACAACCCGTACCGGCGACCAGCACCAAAGCGCTCGCCAGCGCCATCGACAGTACACTACATCGGGGTTTGAACATGATGATGCCTCCTTCGGTGCATGCGGCCGTGGATTGACCTTCTCACTGTGGGAGATTAGCATCAGATCCGGATTTCTAGAACCGTAGCCGGGCCAGGGAACCACAAGCCAGGGAACCACAAGCCAGGGAACCACCCAATGCACACCACCAACAGAAACCTCCGACCCGATCTCCCCCATTGGATGGGACTCTGGGGGGTCTTGGTGCTCACGGCCTGCGGGCAATCCGACTCGAAGCAAACGCCGAGCTCCACCAACAACGCGGCCCGGCAATCGAGGCGGTCTCCGCCCGAGGCCCGGGCGACCAAGCACTTTTCGTCCAAGGGCTGCGAGGGTTGCCACCCGCAGCAGTACGCGCAGTGGCAACACTCCATGCACGCCAAGGCGCACACCGAGCCCGTGTACGACTTCTATTTCATGACCGCCTCCCGAGACGACAAGAAGCTGGAGACCTTCTGCGGCCGGTGCCACACGCCCATCGGCACCACCACCGGGCAGATCCCCTTCAAGCACGCGCTGCACAAGCGCGGGGACACCCGGGTGAGCAGCGTGGCCGCCGAAGGGTTGAACTGTGACTTCTGCCACACCATCACCGGTCACACCAAGGTGCAAAACGCCGGCTTCATTTTTGCGCCCTCGCTCACCAAGCGCGGGCCCCTGGCCAACGCGCGCCCCGTCTCCCACAAGGCTAAGCACGACCCCTACTACCGCACCGCCGAGTACTGCGGCACCTGTCACCAGGTGGTGCATCCCACCAACGGCATCCATCTGGAGACCACCTACGCGGAGTGGAAGGCGAGCCCCTACGCCAAGGCGGGCGTCGTATGCCAGGACTGTCACATGACCCGATCGCTGGTGACGCTCAGGGCCGACGGCGCAATCCCCGCCGGCAAACCCACGCGCCACCCGGGCAAGGCGTCCAACATGGGGGGGCCGCGTAAGCACGTGTCGGATCACTTCTTCGTGGGGCCGAACCTGATGTTTATCCAGGGAACGGCGCCTGATGTCGTGGCCCAGCGCAAGCGCAGCGAGGCGCTGCTGCGACAGGCGGCCAAGGTGGAGGTGGGCGAAGTCACCCGTAAGGACGGCGTGGTGGAAGTGGTCGTGCGCGTGACCAACAAGGGCGCGGGCCACTCCATCCCCACGGGCGTCACCGAGATCCGCCAGGTGTGGCTCGAGGTGAAGGTCACCGACCCCAAGGGGCGGGTGCTGCTCCACAGCGGCGCCCGGGACAAGACCGACCGGATCAGGCCGGGCGCGGTGGTCTACCGCACCCACGTCTACGACGCCAAGGGGAGGGACACCACGCTATTTTGGCGCACGGTGAAAAAGGGCCGCGACCGCCGCATCCCCCCGCTCAAGACGCTTACCGAGACCTACAAGGTCCCCGCCTCCACCGCCACCCGCCGGGCGAAGAAGCTCGTCGTGGAGGTAGCCCTACAATACCGCTCGGTGCCGCCCTGGGGTCTCGCCGAGGCCGGCGTCCCCAAGGGCACGGTAAAGGTCCCCATCTTCACGATGTGTACGGCGCGCAAGGAGACTCTCCTCCGCTAGGGCCGGGGCACCATCGGGCTCAGGGAAACGAATAGGTGATGATCAGCGGCGGGCGATCGTAGTCGCCCAACTGGCCCGCGCTGTTTCAAGGGAAATGCTTGTCGCGAAAAGCGATGAGGGCCTCGGCGTGCTGCTCTTCGATCTTGGTGAGCTTGAGGAATAGATCCCGGGCAGCACCCTGGGTCATATCCGACATGGCATCGTAGTACAGAGCGGCGCTGTTTTCCGCCTCGAGGGCGAGGGACACGGCCTCAGCGAGATTGATGTCATCCACGTCGCACCATCCCGGCGCGCGCTCCACGCCGTGCACCTTGGAATCGGGACTCTGGGGCAGGTCGCCGGCGTCCAGCTTCTCGGCCACGTCGGAGATCCAGTCCACGTGCTCCTGCTCCTGGGCGGCCATGTTTTCAAAAAACGCCTGCACCTCCGGATCCTTGGAGTTGCGCACCAATCGATCGTAAAATTTCTTGGCGCCCTTTTCGACGGCGATGGCGTTCCGGATCGCCTGACCCAATGTAACAGTCTCCATGAACTCCTCCTTCAATCCTACAATCCCAGGCCACTTGGCCGGGTCTCAATTCAAGACGTCCAGGCCACGTACAGCAGCCCTCCCAGTACGGCGCTCCCCAAGGCCACGCCGACGAGGATGGGCACCAGCTTACTACTTGATCTGGGCTTGTCCGGGAGCACCACGTCGCCGCCTTCGAGGCAGGTCCCCAGCAGCTCCGAGAGCTCCTGGCAATCCTGGATGCGGTCCTCGGGCCTGCGCTCCAAACAGCGCAGGACCAGCGCATCGAGTCCCGGCGTGATGCCCGCCGCCTCCGGGTCCTCCACCCGTTTGGAGGGCGCGACCCGATCCTCGTTCATGACCTTGGTGTAGCCCTCGGCCGGTGTGGACGCCTCCACGGGCGGGCGGCCCGTGAGCATCTCGTACAGGATCGCGCCCAGGGCGTAGATGTCCGCGGTGTTCTCCACCGCCGGGCTGTCGAACTGCTCGGGCGCCATGAAGGCCGGGGTGCCGATGGTGGCGTCGGGGCGGGTGTGGATGAAGGCATCTCCGCCGTAGAGAAACTTCACGAGCCCGAAATCCAACAGCTTCACGATGGGGAAGCCGTCATCGCCCCCTACCAGGAATACGTTCTCCGGCTTGAGGTCCCGGTGGACGATGCCATTGCCGTGCATGGCACCCAGGGCCGAGCAGAGCTGGAGCGCGATGGGAATAGCCTCGTCGGCGGTGAACCGCTCCTTGCGCACCACGCTGTCGTGCAGGTCAGCGCCCTCGAGCAGCTCCATGACCAGCACCGGCGGAAACCCCTCCGGATACAGCACGTCGGTGATCTCAATGAGGTTGGGGTGGCGCGCGGCCTGAGCCACCAGCGCCTCCTTGCCGAAGCGCCGCATGGCGTCGATGTTCTGACAGAGCTCGGCCTTGAGGACCTTCACCGCCAGGGGCTCCCCCGTGTCGACGACCTCCGCTCGGAAAACCGTGGCCATGGCTCCCTCGCCCAGCATCCCCACCAGCCTGATGCCCTCCAAAACCTGCCCCACCTCCGGATTTAAAACCGGCGGGTTTTCCTCATCAAAGGCGGCGAAAACCCCCGGCGATACAGCCTGCTCCCCGCCCTCCGCTGAACTCTCGTCGCTCATATCCACGACAGTACCAGCGCCGGCCGGGAAATCAAGCGGACGGGCAACGCCCCTCAGGATCGCTCACTGATCCGCTGAGCTGACTTTTTCGCAGTTCACGCTGGGAACTTCAAATCCGGGTCCATGTGCCCGGCAAGGCGCAACATCGGGATGACCTTCGGCCGAAGGTCCCCCAGATGTTGCCGTCTTTGGCGCCCGAAGGCGCAATATCGGAACCACCTTCGG
>JAOZUO010000201.1 GCA_029938605.1 Deltaproteobacteria bacterium
CGGCTTGCGGCTTGTGGCTTGTGGCTTGTGGCTCACGGCTTATGGCGGGGCTTGGTGGGCCTCGGTGGGGGCGGTTGGGAGCCGCGCTGAAGATGACGCAAGTGGTAGCAGCCCACATGCGAGTAGTGGCATGGGTGTACTCGACCAGCGCGCGGCGGCTGGTGGCGAGTGGGATTGGGGCTGGGACTGACCTTCGCGCCCGGAGCGGGTGGGGCGGTTTTGCCCGGGGGCTGGTCCGGAGGCTGGTCCGGGGGCTGCGTGCGGTTGGCGCCGCCATCTGGGATCGTCACCAGGGGTACCCGTCGCTCGGCCTGGCGGGGAGCCTCTTTGGGGCCGCAGCCGGTGCCCAGCATGGACGCCACGGCCAGGGATGCGGCCATGCCTGACGCGGCTATGGTGGCGGCGCGTCGGGCGGACCGTTGGGTCGCGGGGGTCGGCCGGATCAAGCAGTAGGGGTTGTCCAGACGTCCGGTGGTGGCCAAGGCCATGGCGTGGCAGCCGCCCTGGCACTGGGTCACGTGGTCGCAAAGGGCGCAGGCGCCGGCGATTTGGGCCAGTCGTTTGCGCCGGGCTCGACCGGCGGCGCGCCACAGGTGGGTCAACGGCGATTGACGGACGTTGCCCACGCCGTGGGCTCCAGGCAGCGCGAGGCAGCCGGTGATGGTGCCGTCGCTGCGGAGCCCCAGCACCCCGCGCCCAGCCTCGCAGTGGCCGGTGGGCGGGGTCTGGTCGGTGAGGGGCGCGTCGAGATCGTCGGCCCGACGGAGGCCAGCGTGCTGATTGCCCAGACCCACGTTGTCTCCCACCGTCAAGTAGGGATGGTTCTTTTGCAGCGTCGCGAGGTCTTGTACGAGGCCCGGTAGCGCGTCGGGGGAAAGCCAGCCTCCGCGTCCTTGCTGCGGCACGCCGAGCCAGACCTGCCACACCACCGGATCCCACTGTTTGATCCAGTCCGCCAGCTCGTCAAGCGCGTCGACTTCGGTGGCGTTGTCTTGCAGTACGGTGGTGAGGAATCCCAGCGGCACGCCGGCGTCCAACAGGCCCCGGGCCGCTACCTCGAGCTGCGCAAAGGCGCCGGGCTTCCGGCGGATCGCGTCGTGGGTGGTGGCGTATCCGTCCACGCTCAGCCAAACGGCGCCCACGCCGGCGGCCCGGGCCAGGCGGGCTTCGGTGCGGCCGAAGCGTTGGCCGTTGGTGATGAGCTGAACGATGACCCCCGATCGAGAGAGCACCTGCGCGATCTGGGCCCAATCCTGGCGCCCGGTGGGTTCTCCGCCCGAAAGGGTCACGACCCGGCAACCGAGCCGTCCCAGCTCGGCGGCTACGGTCAGGGCTTCATCGGTGTCAAGCTCCCGAGGGCGCGCCTGGTGGGGTGAGTTGTAGCAGTGGCGACACTGAAGATCGCATGCCCGGGTCAGCTCCCATTCGATTCGATCGGCGAATTTCGGTTCCATGGTAGAGCCTCCGATTCCTGAGATGTACTACCCGGTTTTACGCGGGGTTCGACTCGGTGGTCTGTCACTGTTTGGTCACGGTTTTCGCAGTGTGGGCTTTGTGAGGGGTCCACAGACATGGTATCAAAGATGCATGAGAATTCCGAAAACATTGATTTTGTGCACGGTCTTCGTGCTCTCGGTAGCTGCCTGTGGGGATTCGGGAACCGGCGACAATAATAACAATACTTCCTTGCTGTGCCAGCTTTCACCGGACGACATTCAGACCGGGGATCCGGACGGTCACGCCGATCCCCTGGGCGCCATGGCGGCGGGGGAGGCCCGGGCCGCGCGCATCTCGGATCCGGGCTGGATCGTACAGCCCGCCCCCGGGCGACAGCAGATCCGCGAAGGGGACTTTCTCCTGATCAACAGCCGCATCGCGGTCTACATCGAGAGTGGCGGTCTGTCTGATGGGTACGCGCGGTTCGGCGGGGAGATCCTGTCCATAGACGAGGTGGGCGCCGACGGACGACCCAAGGGGCAGTCGCACTATGGTGAGACCCTCATGGGTATCGCCGCGGAGATGATCAACCCCGAGTCCATCACCGTGCTCCAAGACGGGTCGGACGGTGGGGACGCCGTCGTGCGGGTGAAGGGAACCTATGAGCAGATCCCCTTCTTGCGAGACATGGTCGGCGCCGCCCTGGGCGCTGAGGTGGAGATGCCCGGCTACTATGATTTCATCCTGGAGCCCGACTCGCCCGTGTTGAAAATTCGGCTGGGCCTCATGAACACCTCCGATCGCCACCTTGATATGCAGCGATACGAGCTCTACGGCTTCTTCCACTTCAACCACAGCCAGATGGCCACCGAGCGCAAGGGTTTTGACCGTCCGGCCGGCGGTGTGGACTGGGTCGCCTTCGACAGCGGTGAGTTCAACTTCGCCTGGCGGTCGCCCAACGATCCCATCACCTTCGCCATCGAGATGAGCGGTCTACAGCTGTTCATCGGCGGCGGACTCCTGGTCCCGCCCTGTACCTTCCACGAGCGGGACCACGCCGAGATCATCGGAGGTGGGCCCCAGTACGATGGGTTGCGGGAGGTGATCCGCGAGGTGGACGGCGAGGCCCCCTGGCGGGCCATTGACGGTGTGGTGTTAGACGGCGCCGGTGCGCCCATGGCCGATGCCTGGGTCCACGAGCTGGATCCCGACGGCCAGTACCTGAGCCGCACGCGCACCAACGGCGCGGGGGAGTTCACCATCCACGCGCCGCCCGACGAGACGGTGACCCTGGTGCCCCAGTTCCTGGGCTATCCGGTGAGCGATGGAGTGGAGGTGGGGCCAAGCACCGATGAGGCGACCCTGTCGTTTGCCGCGCACGGAATGATCCACGTCACGGCCACGGACGCCAGCACCCTAGATGGGATCCCGGTGCGGATCCAGGTCATCCCCACCAACCCCGCGCCGGCCACGCCCGACAGCTACGGGGTGGAGGATGAGCTGCGTGGGCGCCTCCACCAGCACTTCAGCGCCACCGGCGACGCCACGCTCATTGTACCGCCTGGGGAGCACCGGGTAATTGTCAGCCGCGGCTATGAGTACGAGCTCGTAGATACTACTGTGCAGGTGGACACCACGACGCCGGCGGAGATCGTCGCTCCTCTGTTGCGCAGCGTGGACACCACCGGCTATCTTTGCGCCGACTTCCACGTGCACACGCACTTCTCAGCGGACTCCAAGGACCCCGTGGAGCACAAGATCAGGGGCCAGGTGGCCGACGGTCTGGACCTGCCGGTGTTTAGCGATCACGAGTGGGTCAACGCGCCGCAGCCCCTGGTGGCGGCCTTGGGCCTGGAGGGGTTGGCCAAGGGCATCACGTCCCTGGAGCTGACGACATTCGTATGGGGTCACTTCGGTATCCTGCCCCTCGAGCCCCGGCCCGACGAGCTGAACAACGGCGCGCCGGACTGGGTCGACCGCAACCCGGGCGACGTCTTCGCCATGGTGCACGACCTGCCCGAGCAGCCGCTCATCATCGTAAATCACCCGCGCGACGGCTCCTTGACCGGCTATTTCAACTCCGCGGACTACGATCGCGAGACCGGCGAGGGCAACGAGCTGTTTAGCGATGAGTTCGATATTATCGAAGGTTTCAACAACTCCTCCTTTGACGCCAACCGCGACGACAGCGTGGCGGACTGGTTCTCGTTCCTGGAGTTCGGCCGCGAAATGATCGTAGTGGGCTCTTCGGACAACCATTTTCTCCGGCTGGCGCCCACGGGGTACCCGCGCTCCTGTGTACACTTCGGCCACGACGACCCCAGCGCCGTGGAGCCGTACCTGCTGCGTGAGGCCCTGCTCGAAAGGGACGTGTTCGTGAGCGGTGGGATTTATGTCAACGTCGAGGGGCCCGCGGGCGAGCGCATCGGCGAGAGCATCACCACCGGCGACGCCACGGTGGCCTTTGCGGTCACCGTGCAGACCACGAGCTGGATCCACACCACCGAGCTGGAGGTGATCGTCAACGGTGAGACCACCGAAACGCTGCCGCTGGGGCCGGATCTGGAGCCCGGACCGGGCCAACGCTACGAGTTTGTTGTGGCGGTTGACGTGGACCAGGCGCGGTCGCGCAACTGGGTGGTGTTTCACGCTCGAGGCGAGAACGACCTGGCCCCGCTGCACCCGGGCAAGACGCCCTTCGGTCTCACCAACCCCATCTACTTTGCGTCTGACGGCGCTCCCTGACCGATACGGGGTCCCATGTCATCCATCAATCATCACACCCGGGAGATCAACGTTAAGATGGTCTACTACGGGCCGGGTCTGGGCGGCAAGACCACCTCGTTGCAGCACATCCACCGCTCCTTGCCGGAGGACAATCGCGGGGAGATGGTGTCGTTGGCCACGGCGGTGGACCGGACCCTCTTTTTTGATTTTTTGCCGGTCAAGCTCAAGAAGATCAGCGGCTTCACCATCCGCATGTCGCTTTATACGGTCCCGGGCCAGGTGCACTACAACGCCACCCGGAAGCTGGTGCTGCAGGGGGCTGACGGCGTGGTGTTCGTGGCCGACTCCCAGGAGGCTCGGCGTATCGCCAACATCGAGAGCCTGCACAATCTGGACGAGAACCTGCGGGGCCACGGCATGAACCCCGAGACCGTGCCCCTGGTGCTGCAGTACAACAAATGTGACCTGCCGAACATCATGGACGTGGCGCAGCTCGATGAGGAGCTGCGTCGCAGGGAGGAGCCGCGGTTCGAGACCTGCGCCTTGGACGGCCGCGGAATTTTTTCTTCCCTCAAGGCCATCACGCGCGAGGTGCTCCTGGATCTCAAGGCCAAGGGCGTCTACAAGGACCCGTCCGAAACCCGCCCCGCGCCGGAGTTCGATAGCGCTCCGGTGGTGAGCCCGAGCGTGGAGAAGACCCTGGTCCATGCCCTGCATACCCGCACGGATCTGGAGGCTTTTCGCCTCGAGGACGCCAAGCCCGTGGCGAGCCCCCGGGGGCTCACCCTGTCCGAGTTGTGGGAGGCCCCCACGGATCGCGACCAGATCCTCGCCATGGAGGGAGACATCGAGCGGAGCGACTATGTGTCGGCGGTGCGGCGGGCCGACGGCCTGCTCCGCGAGTACGTGGGGGTAGCCGGTAAGGAGGGCGCGCCCTTGGCCGAGGCGCTGCTCATGGTGGGAGTCAATGGCGTCTTCTACGCACGACTCCGCCGGATCCTCGAGCGCAAGGAGCCCACCAAGCGCGACGCGCTCTTCTGCCTGTTTTTCCTCACTGACGTAGAGCTGCGCGTGAAGACCACGTCGCCATCGGGCTGACTTTCTTACTCTGTCACTTCGCCAGGCCTTGAATGTACTGTAGCGCAGTGCTACGATTGTAGCGTGATGCTACTATTGCAGCGTGGTGCTACATGAGTGGTATGGTGCTGTTTACTGCACAAGTGAGGCAATCATGTCGACTTCTAGTCCTTTGCGTCTGGATGCAGCGCTGGTACGACAAGCCAAGGCGACGGCGAGACTGCAAAAGCGAACGCTTCCGCGCCAAATTGAGTACTGGGCCGAGCTCGGCCGAGCCATCGAATCCATGTTGAGTCAGGAGCAGTTGCTCGCCGTGCGGGAAGGTTTGGCAAAGCTCGTCGTCGATCACACCTCGAGCGCGCCTGTCTCCTCTGACGAGGTGTTTGCAGACGTTGAGCAGTTCCGAAATGACGAATCCTCGCCCGCTCAGGTGACCCGTGCCAAGGTCCGGTACCAGCGAAGCGAATCCCACCCCGGGTTCCTGGAGCAGATCGCAACCGACGGTACGCGGAAAGTCGGCGAGTTCAAGGATGGCCTGTTCGTGCCGGTGGAATCTTGAGCGACAAACAGCTGTGGCTTCTGGTGGGGGGTAACGGCGCGGGCAAAACCACATTCTACGAGCTGTTCCTGAAACCCAGAGGGCTGGTCTTCATCAATGCCGACCGGATCGCACGTACCTTGGCGCCCCAGGCACAAGACGATGTCAGCTACGAAGCCGCTGTGCTCGCTGAGCGCATGCGACAGGACATGCTCGATCATGGGCTGTCTTTCTGCTTCGAGACGGTATTCTCCCATCCCTCCAAGATCGACTTCACCGCCAGCGCGAAGGGGCTGGGATACCAGATTGTCCTGGTATTCATCCACCTCGACGATCCCGAGCTGAACCTGGCGCGGATCTCACAGCGCGTGAGCGTGGGAGGGCACGGCGTCCCCGAAGAGAAGGTCCGCGCGCGGCTTCGGCGAACATTCGATAACGTCGCCGGGGCCATGGCCCTCGCCGACGAAGCTCATCTGGTCGACAACTCCAGCTGCAATGATCCTTTCCGGAGGATGGCGATCATTCGCGACGGTGAAGTCCAGGTTCTAAGTGACCCACCTCCGAGCTGGGTGCTCAGGCTGCTGGAGCAAGCATCCTCCGGGTGACTCCCTTTCAAATAGCACGTCGCTACTTCAGGCGTGCGATCCCGGCGTGGAGGAACTTTCTCAGGGTGCGCAGGGTGTCGAGCTCGGACAGGGGCGTCGCCACCACCAGGGAGGCCACGTCCCAGGCCCCATCCAGCCGGGAGGCCAGGTACTTCTCCCGGGGCGTGAGGTCCAGGGCGGCCAGCGCGTCGGCGTCCAGCGCCAGCACGGGCACCCGATGGGGCGGCACCTGCTGGTAGAGGTCCACCAGGTGCGCCGCGCGTAGATCGTTGAGCAGCGTGCGTGCCTCGCGATTGTTCGGCTCCACGTTGAGCACCGTGGCCAACACCTGTCGCGCCTCTTCGTGCTGGTTTTCGGCCACGAGGATGCGCGCGTTGCGCAGGAGCATCTCCACGGGCTCGTCGTGCGCCGTGTCCGCCGGCATGGAGGACTGCTCGTCCATGGCCACGAGCCCGGCCCGGTAGGCCTCGTACAGGAGCTTGTACACGAAGAAGCGGCTTCGCCCCACGCGCAGGGTGAGCTCGCCCACCGAGAGCAGCCCCCCGGCACCGCGGAGCTCTCGCCACACGGGGTTGTCCGAATCCCCCTCCAGTCCGTGCACGATGACGTAGGGGTTGGGGAAGACGGCCTGGATCCGCTGCCACTCGTCTAGCTGGCGCATGGCGTCCAGCAGCAGCTGTTGGGTAGAGATGGGGTGGGCGAGGAAGTTCTCCGCGGGGATGTCCGTAGGGAAGAGGAGCTGCTGGGAGGAGGACTTTGGGGAGAAGAGGAAGCTCCCCTCATCGTGCAGAAACAGGTCCAAAGCGAAGTCGAAAATGTGCGCCACCTGGTAACGGCCTGTGTCGTCGGCGTTCAGGGCGCCGCTCTGGACGAGCTTATCCACCACGGAGTGGTCGTCGTCGGTGCGTCTGAGGGCGTCGACGAGCTGCTCCTCGGTGATGATCCCCCGGGCCAACAGGGTCTGCCCGAGATCCAGGCGTAGGGGATCGTCGGTGCCCACGGCGGCGACCTCGCCCTCGGTGAAGACCAGGTGCGTGTCCTCCAGGTCCACCGACACCGTCAGGGTGCCCGACTGGTTGGTGGTGTGGATCCACTGGATCACGTCGGTGAGCTGCATGGTGTCGAACGTACCCGAGAGCGGCATGAAAACCTCCAGGAGTCACGATACCTAAATTTGGAGTCCTGAATCGAGGAATAATTTTTAGACGGGCCCTTACAGCAGGTGATCAGCCAGCTTGGGCTGGACCGGCTTGGCCTTGGGCTGAACCGGCTTGGGCGAGGGCTCTGCGATCTTGCGGTCGCTACGGACGCGCTTGGATGGGCGGGCCTCCACCGACTGACCGAGGCGTCCCACCTCCTCGGTGAGCCGAGATCCGAGGCGGTCTCGTGCGCGCTGGAGATCCCAGCGGGCCTGAAGTTGCAACCAGTACAGCGGATCGTTGTCAAAGTAGCGCGCCAGCCTCAGGGCTGTGTCGGCGGTGATCCCGCGTTTGCCATGTACGATCTCGTTGATGCGTCGCGGTGGTACGCCGGTGTCCACAGCCACGCGGTACTGGGTCACTGCGCGAGGAACCAGGAACTCTTTCACAAGAATTTCACCTGGATGGGGGATGTTTGTGGATTGGGGCGTGGATTGGGGCGTGGATTGGGGCGTGGATTGGGGCATGGTTGATCCTTGCTCATTGATAACGCAATCCGGTATTAACGGCAAGCATTATTGTTTTTGCGTGGGAGAAGCCATGGAGCGTCGTCGGGCCTTTTGTCGCCTCGAACCCGCCGCTTCACAAACACCTCTGATGACGATAAGCTATCTGTGTCTGAAGCAGCAGCTTGGGGGTTATGCATGAAAGCCGGGAACGCAAGTATCAATCTACGCAGGAGTGCGAGGGGCGTGGTTGTCGCCATTGCGGTACTTTTCGCCGGGTGCATCGTTGACTTTGGCATCGGCACCGGAGGCCGGGACGCTCAACCGTTGGATGGGGCGGCCCAGGACTCGGCGCTCCCGGATGGAGCGTTGCCAGACGGCGGACCGGTGGACGCCGCGCCGCCGGATGCGGGGTCGCCCGACGCGGGGCAGATGGACGCCGCGGTAACCTGTGGAGACGGTGTGCTCGACGTCAACGAGCAGTGCGATGACGGCGTTAACAATAGTGACACCGCGCCGAACGCCTGCCGGAACAACTGTCGTCTGCCCTGGTGCGGTGATGGCGTAGTCGACACGAACGAGGCGTGCGACGACGGCGTGGCCAACAGCAACGTCACACCGGATGCCTGCCGTACCACCTGCGTCCTTCCAGGCTGCGGTGACAGCATTGAGGATTCGGGCGAGCAGTGTGACGACGGCAACACCGTCAACTCCGACGCCTGCCGGAATACCTGCCAGAACGCCACCTGCGGCGACTCCGTGGTGTGGATCGGTCAAGAGCAGTGCGACGACGGTAACACGACCTCCGGCGATGGGTGCAGCTCCACGTGCAGCGAGGAGAACCTGCCGGAGCTGCGCTGGTTGACGACCACGGCGGCGGGCTGGTCCACTCCCTGGGTCATCACCTACGCCGGTGAGCCCTACGCGCCCACCACTTCCATTCGAGCCGCCGTGGCCATAGAGCCCGAGGGTCGGGTCATCCTCTTTACCCAGACCACGTATCACGTGCTTCGGATCCCGCAGCTCACCTGGTACGACTCGGGGACCCTCGCGGCGGACTTCGACGCCCTGCCCTCCGCCGGCCCCCACGCGGGGTACGGCCTGGCGGGCACGGGGACGAGCAGCAGTATCTCCCTGATGTCCGGCCACATCGCCTACCTCTATGATTACACTCACATAGGCGGGAACGTAACCTTTGTGCAGACGGACGATATCAACGGCATAAGCGGGTGGCAGACCGCCACGGCGCCGGATCCGACCCAGCTCGTGTCCATGTATCTGGACCTGTCCAACGACCACGGCTGGGTCAACGATACGCTGGTTACGGCTTGCGGATCGGGCGTGGGTGACGTTGTGGGCTACTCTGTCTCCCTCACCAGCTCCCTGCTGCACCTGCTGGAGATCGGCAACTGCTTTGATTTCTACGACCAGATGAGCTATTCCGCCTTCGCGCCTTTTGCCTCTTCGGTGTCGGGGCGACCGGCCCTGTCGGAGATCCGCGGGACTTTTTATTACGACACGACCGATACGCTCTACGTGGTGACCCAGCAGTAGAGGGAGTCGCGGTGCACCCTATCTGGCGCCGATGAGCACGGGGCGCCGGTGGTGGGGGACGGGGCGACGTCCGAGTTGGCCGTTGGGGTTGTCGCCCCAGCACCTGACGTTGGACCGGCTGTCCAGGGCGCAAGTGAAACGCTGCCCCAGCCAGGCGTAGGTGACATCGCGCAGCCCGGGGACGAGGGTCGGTTTGTGCGGCGCTTGGCCGTGGTCACGGGCGGATGCCCAGCGCCCCCAGCACCAGAGCGTAGCCTGGGAGGTGACCGCGCAGCTATGATTCGTGCCGGCGTAGACCGCCGTGACCTTCGGGAGTCCGGGGACGCGGCGTGGTGTGGTGCTCAGGCGTGGGGTGACCGTGCCGAGCTGGCCGTGTCGGTTGTCGCCCCAGCACCAGACGCTCCCGTCGGAGGTGACCGCGCAGCTATGTCCGTTGCCGACGGCGATGGAACGGGCGCCGACCAATCCCTGGACCCGCACCGGCCGCCCGAGCCATTTTCGGGACCCGTCTCCGAGGTTTCCCCAGGGGTTTTTCCCCCAGCACCAGACGGACCCGTCCCGACGGATGGCGCAGGTGTGCGCCCAACCTGAATCCAGCGCCACACCGTCCCGAAAGACCTCCTGTGGCAGGGTGGCCGTGGGGCGCCGGTGAAACAGCCCGCCCCAGCACCAGACGGTGCCGTCGCGCGTAACCGCGCAGGCGTGGTCTTGTCCCATGGAGATCCGGGTCACGCCGCTGAGGGAGTGGACTGGGCGGGGCTTGGGGCCCTGATCGTTGTTTGGGGGGCGCCCCAGGGTGTGGTTCGTTCCATCGCCCCAGCACCAGACTGTCGTGTCTCGCTTGAGCGCGCAGGTGGTCGTGGCGAAGGAGGCCACCGCCACTGCGTCGCCGATGCCGTCCACCCGGCGCGGGGTGTACCGATTTCGTTGACCCTGCTCCAACTGGCTCGCATAGGAGGGAGCACCCCAACACCACACGTCGCCGTTTTGGCGTACGGCGCAGGCATGCCGGGATCCCGCGGCGCCATGTTGTGCGCCACGCAGGGTCGGCTGGGCGCCGCGTGGGGTGGTCCAGGCCGTTGGACCACCCAGGCCCAGTTGTCCGGACGTGTCGTCGCCCCAGCACCAGAGCCGGCCACGGTGGCTCAGACCGCAGGTGTGGTAGGAGCCCACCGAGAGGTGAGAGATGGGCGGAAGTCGGGGGACGAGAGTCGGGGTGGAGCGCGCCAGGAATGATCCATCCCCCAATTGCCCCTTGGCGTTGTCGCCCCAGCACCGTACGCGACCCCTGGTGTCCAGGACGCAGCGGTGCTCCGAACCGAACCGCAGCCCGGCGGCCCGCCCGGTCTTGGCGATCGTTCGTCGCGGCGCGTTTTGGGCTCCGGCGGTAGTCCACCTGACCAAGCGGCCGTCTCGGGTGCGCGCCCAGGTGTCCGGCGAACCGAGAACCAGGGTGACGACGTCCTTGAGCCCGGAAAGGGGCGTAGGATGTACGATGGGAGTCGACTGGCCCGCCGGAGTCGACTGGCCCGCCGGAGTCGACTGACCCACCGAAGTCGACTGGCCCACCGAAGTCGACTGGCCCACCAGGCCCCAGCACCAGACGGCGCCGCGGACTGAAATGGCGCAGGTGATTTTGTCGCCGCAGACCACCGCCGCCGTGGCGGGTAGCCCGGTGATCCGGACGGGCTGGGCGCTGTCGGTTCGCGTCCCGTTGCCCAACTGACCCTGTCCGTTTTTCCCCCAGCACCAGAGACGTTTCTCGCGGTCCACGGCGCAGAAGTGGTTTGTTCCGCTGTCGAAGTCCGCGACTGTCGGCAGGCCTAGAAGCTTGCGGGGGATGGTCTTGGAGTCCTTGGTTGTGGCGCTCCACTGGCCCCGCCAGCACCAGAGATTTCCCGGGCGCGTCAGCGCGCAGCTCGTTTGACCGATGCGGTAGTCGCGTACGGGCTCGGGGATGTCCACCCGCCGGGGTCGGGCATAGGGGAGGAGCGCGGCCCGCGTGACCCGGTCCGCCTTCACCGTCCCCCAACCCCAGAGGTCGCCCCCGGTGGTGAGCGCGAAGGTGCGGCGGTACCCCGCGGCGATCAACGCCACGTTCCCCGGGCCCCGCACCCGTACCGGGCGGTCGCGATCCTGCAAGGTTGTGTCGCCCACCTGTCCCCGATCGTTTTTTCCCCAGCACCACGCGCTTCGGTCCCGGGCGATGGCGCAGGTGTGATCGATTCCCGCGGAAACAGACCGCCAGCGGGTCGGCGGTGAAACGCGCCGGGGGGGGCGGTGGTCGCCCCCCACCGGAGCCTGGCGTGGACAGCCGCCGAGGGCGAGCACAAGCCCCATCGCCCCGACCGCGCTGACCTCCCATGGGGTTCGCTGCATCATGATCGATTCTTCGCACCAAAGCCTCAGCGCCGCAAGGGGCGGGCCACGTCCGATCACCATCTCGCCTCGGCTGACGCCGGGCGACGTCGCCACGCCCCGCAGGGGTGTGGCGGCGACGCTCACGGCGCAGCTGTCGCTGGCCCCGTGCCGTGGGGAGGTTTTTTTACCATAAGAATCCGGAGAAGACCGACGCCGGGGCGGACTTAGACGGTGTCGAAGGCCTTGGTCTCCAGGTTGCTCCCGCAGAGCTGCAGAAGGAAGTGCTCGACCACCTGTCCCCAGCTCGGCGTTTCCTCGGACTATCCGAAGCGACTCAGCATCCGCGCCACAGACAGGACACATAGCGCCATCATCCTCAGTGCCGACACCGCAAGGTTTCCCACTGGGTGACGCGACCACGCCAGCCGTCGGCGGTCCTCTATCAGCTCCGCGTCTGCGGTCCAATTTGTGCTGTTTTCGCACCGCCAGTGTGCACGGCAAGTCGCTAGCGCACTGCTCGGCCCCAGCGCGTCTACCGATTTGCTCGTGACGTAGTAGCGATTGCCCGTAGGTGACTTCCCCGGTGCTCTGGTTCACCGCGGTCCGCTGGACCCGCACAAGCTGCCGAGCGTGGGTCCAGTCCAGCCAGCCCGCATCCGTGAGGTCGTAGCGCCAAAGGTGATAGCTCACCACCAGGCCGTTCTGCGCGGCGTTGGCGCTCGTGTGGGCACGCGACTTCCGTCGTTGGCTCAGCATGCCAGGGCTTCGGCGTGGATTTCTCCATGCACCGATTTGATTTGCGCGAAGTACTCAAGCCCCTGCTCGACCATCTTGCCGGCGACACCGCAGGACGTATTTCTAGCATCGGTTGTCACCAGCGAAAACAGTTTGCTGCGGCCGTAGGCTGCCTTCAGCTCATCGAGC
The DNA here is from genome assembly GCA_029938605.1 of Deltaproteobacteria bacterium. Taxonomy (GTDB): domain Bacteria; phylum Myxococcota_A; class Polyangia; order HGW-17; family JAJRWW01; genus JAJRWW01. Next base: position 12,869 of record JAOZUO010000201.1, read on the forward strand.
ATTTCCGGCATGGAGCCGATCTCGTTGGTGTGGCCCAAAGTAGACCGCTGGTGCACGCACACCGCCGCCTCCGATGAAATAAGTGTCACCGTATGCACCCGCACCAGCGCGTACGGTGTGCCGCTCTTAGGGGTGCACACCTGCGTCTGGGGGTACTGCTCGGCAAACAGTGCCGTGCCTTGCTCGAAGGTCGTCGTCTCTGGCTTGAGCTTGAGTAATCGCAGCATGTCGGGCCAGTGCAGCGTCGCCACGTTTTTGCCGTCGATGGCCACCGCGCCCCACGGCAGGCGTGTCGCTTCCAGGTTGCGCCGACGATGCTCGGCCTTGACCAGCCGGTGCAGGCAAGCCATCAGGTCGCCTATTGCCAGCCGCGGCAGCACCTTACCGAAGGTGTTGTCCGCGATGCGACCTTGCACATTCATCCATTGCCCCTGCTTACGGGCCATCTGCTCGGTGCGCTGTTCCACCATGCGCAGAGACCGCGCTTGCGTCACCATGGCCGCGAGCAAAGCCGTCAAAAGTGTCGGCAATGGATACTCCACCTTACCCGACACACGTGGGTCGCAAACCTTGCCAAAACCCAGGTCCCCCACCCGTTTCTTTAATCCGTTACAAGTTGCTCCGTGACGTTGCATGGCACCTCATGATCTGCTGGGGTTGCTCTTTGACGTTGGCTATATCCAACGCCAATTCTTCGGCGTCGTGGGTGTCCGCCCCGGCGCCGATCTTCTTTTTGGGAATACCCCAAGGCGTAATTCCGGGCGATCTTTCCCCCTGCCAAAAAGAAAAAATGGCACGCCCCAGCGCATGAGGTGACCGACCACGCTGATTGCCGGGCAACACGGCTCAAGCCAGGCAGCAGCGCAATGTCGAGGGAACCTTCGACCGAAGGTGGTTCCGATATTGCGCCTTCGGGC
>JAOZUO010000323.1 GCA_029938605.1 Deltaproteobacteria bacterium
TTGTGCCGCGGCCGGCCTCGGACGCTCGATGTCGGCCATGGCGTCGGGGCCGAGGCGGCCTTCGGTCATGGCTTGTTGGAGCCGAGTTTATAGCGCTTGCACGAAGCAACTGTTGGGCCCAGGTCGCGGCGTTGCGGACCAAACGACCTGGCTAGTATGTCAGCCTCTTTGTTTGGTCCCTATATGGGACCGTACTACGGCTCTAATGGATTAGGCTCCTGATTTGGTCCCTATATCGGACCAAACGGCCTGGCTACTATATCAGACAGTATGGAACGACCGACAATCTCCCGTACAATGGGGATACCCCTACCTCCATCAACGAAAGGAGTCGGTCGTGTACGCAAAGAATAGCACCTTCATCGGTCTGGACGTCCATAAGAAATCCATCGTCGGCGCGATGCTGCTGCCTGGCGCGGATGTCCCAGAAGAGCTTGGGAAGATCATCAACGAGTCACGCACCGTCAAACGGTTGGTTAAGAAACTGAAGAAGCGCGCGCCCGGGCCAATCGTCGCGTGTTACGAGGCTGGCCCCTGCGGCTACGAGTTGCAGCGGCAGCTGACGTCCTTGGACGTACAGTGCATTGTCATTGCGCCGTCGCTGATTCCGCGCAAGCCTGGCGAGCGCATCAAGACCGACCGGCGGGACGCGAGGAAGCTAACCGAGTACCTGCGCGCGGGACTACTCACCGAGGTTCACCCGCCGACGCCAGCCGAGGAGGCCGTCCGCGATCTCACCCGCGCCCGTGAGGATGCGAAACAAGACCAGATGCGGGCCCGGCATCGTCTCAGCAAGTTTCTTTTGCGACTTGGACGTGTCTACGGCCAAGGGCGGAATTGGAGCGTTCGCCACCTCAGGTGGGTGCGGAAACAGACTTTCGATCATGCAAGTGCGACCTCTACCTTCAATCACTACCTGCTGACGATGGAACAGGTCACTGAACGTATCGAGGAGCTTGATCGTGCGCTCGCCGAGGTAGCCGCCAGCGAGCCGTACGCGGAGCAGGTTGGCTGGCTCCGCTGTCTGCGGGGCATTGATACGGTCGTGGCGATGACGCTGGTGGCGGAGCTGCACGGCTTTCAACGCTTTGTCTCCCCCAGGGAGCTGATGTCGTATCTGGGGCTGACGCCGAGCGAAAACTCGAGCGACGAGCGAACGCGTCGAGGAGGCATCACCAAGGCCGGTAACGGGCACGTGCGGCGAATGCTGGTGCAAGCCGCATTGAGCTACCGGCATCGTCCCGCGGCTAGCGCCTACATAGCGAAACGGCGGAAGGGACAGCCAGTGGCCATCATCGCCATTGCCGATAAAGCACAACAACGGCTACATCGGCGCTATCAGCGGCTGAAGGCCCGCAAAAAGCATCACAACGTGATTACCGTTGCTGTAGCGCGAGAGCTGGTTGGCTTCATCTGGTCCGTGATGCAGCACACTGCGGACCCAGAAGAGGCGACGAAGGAAAAGAAGCCGAGCTCATTCGAACCAAGGGTAAAGAAGTATCGGCTGAGGAAGAGCTGAACAAGGCGGGGTAGCAGCGCGAGTAGAAGGCCGAAGGAGACGGATGGAGTCAGACACGACCAGGAGCAGGCGCGAAGAGGCTATGCGACAGGTGAGCCATGCTTGCCGGATTCGCGAAATCAGACAGCGTTGTCTCCCGACGGAGAACAGTCATGTAGCTCTGCGCCGAACTGTCGGCGTAATCTGCGCATATCAGAGTGATCTGTCGTCGACACCGCTGGCCCCGTCCGTCTCCTCCGGCCCTCTACCACGCGCTCAGTCTCCGCCGGAACGGTGCCCACTATTGACAGGTCGTTCCATATCAGCCTCTTGGTTTGGTCCCTGTCGTGGACGATGTCCCAAACATTCAGGACTGTCCACCGCCCATCACCAAGGCGCCGTGCGGTCGTTGAGAACCATTTTTTGCAGTCGCGGCAGGCGACACCCGTATTCAGGCCTGTGTTGACCACTGTTGCGTATATTGTGGATACTCGGGCCATGAAGTTGAAGCTGTATCTAAATGGTGTGGCGCTGCTGGCGATCCTGGCTTTGCTTGGCGGTGCCGCTTGTGACCGCTCCCATGGGTCGGGTGATGACGGTGGGCTGGGGGACGCTGGGCTGGTCGACGGGACGGCGACCGATGGGGGGCTGCCGGATGGGGCTCCTGTGCCCGACGGTACGATTTTGCCAGACGGCGGAGATCCGGATGCGCAGGTGGGCGAGATATGCAACGGGCTGGATGATGACGGGGACGGCCTGGTGGACGAGGGCCTGGATGCTTTTTGTGGGGGCTGTGGTCGGCCCTACGATCTCGCGGTCACCGCGCCCTACCCCATCTACGGCACCTGGATGTTCGGCCGGGGCGACGACTGCTCCTGGCAAGACGCCATGGAGGACTTCCACCGGCAGGGCGGCCAGTCGGTCTGGCAGTTCGGCCCACACTTCGAAGTGCATACGGCCAATGAGATCCGGACCCACGCTGACTTTTCCGCCTGCACCGAGGGCAGCGTGCACTGCGTGGACGCCGCGCTGACCGATCTCCAGGCGGCCAACGCGGGCAACACGGTGGCCAACTATCTCACCTACCACTTCAGTGATGCCTTCTCGGACACGATCATGACCTGCCCGGCCCTGGACCGGAAGATCACCGTCGGATCCCGGACCTACTGGCGCATCGTACTCCCCCACAACGTCGGCCAGGCCCCCTGTGACTTCAACGGCGGCTCCTTCGACATCCTGTTCACCTGGGCGGAAGGGGCCGACAACAAGGAGATGCTCCTTCGCGCGGCGGACGGACTTCAGATGGAGGTGTACCTCGGCATGCCCGGCGCGCCGCCGTTGGCCTCCCAGACCTGGAACGTCGACACCGCCCTGCGCCCGGCATTTCTGGACTGGTCGCGACGCGTGCTCGAAGACTACGCATTCCGTCACGGCGCCCACCCGAGCTTCGCCGGGGTGTACCAGGCCTTCGAAGTGATGCTGATGGGTTCGGGCCTGGACGCAATCTACGACACCTACGAGCTCCTGACGCCCGTGATACAGGCCGCCCTCCCCGGCCGCATCTACGCCCTGTCACCGTACTGGGATGTGAACGTGGACTATGGAAACGCCACGGTGGCGTCGACGAAGGCGGGGTTCAAGCGACTCGCGCGGGTGGGCGTAGACGTCATCGCGCCCCAGGACGGACGGGGCACCGGCAAGGGGGCGCTCTACTGGCCCCACCAGGAAGACACCGTCATCTCGGACGTGGATCCCCTCCTGGCCGCCAACCCGAACGTGGTGGGGACCCGCACCTTCTCGCAGCAGTACAACGCCTCCACCAGGGATCTCTTTTTAGCCATGCGCGACGGGGTGACCGAGCTGGACACACAAGAAGGGATCGGGGTGACGCTCTGGGCTAACATCGAAGCCTTCGAGGGAACTACCACCGCTCCCTGCGGCTTCTCCTGGGCCACAAACCGCACGGACAAGGAGCGCATCGATTGGGCCCTCACCTTCGCCGGAGCCTACCCCACGCACATCGTGTCTTTCATGTGGGATGCTTTCTACACCTGCACCGATGGTGGTTTCTCGCAGTCCCTGCACGACGAGATCATGGCTGACTACAACCGCCCCATCGCCAACCAGGCCTTCTTCTGGAACGGTGGCCTCGTGGTCCGCGGCTTCCACCTGGCCGCGCCGGGCACCACGTTCAACCTCACGTGGTACGACAGCGCCTGGACCCCGCACTCCACCAACGTCACCCCCGACTGGACCGACCCGGGCTGGGGCGCGACCCACGACCGCTCTCCCATGCTGGACGAAGTGTCGCTCCCCTTTGACTCAAGCAACCTCGCGCCGAGCTTCTACGTCCACATCACCGCCGTGGGCCCCGGCACCCTCACCGCCA
>JAOZUO010000202.1:0-125 GCA_029938605.1 Deltaproteobacteria bacterium
CGGCATGGCGCCTCCGCAGCCCGGCATGGCGCCTCCGCAGCCCGGCATGGCGCCTGGCGTGGCCATGGCCGCCGGCGCTGGTGTAGCCGCCGCCGGCATGACGTCCGGCGCACCCATGCAGCCCG
>JAOZUO010000202.1:225-13723 GCA_029938605.1 Deltaproteobacteria bacterium
GAGCGCCCATGCAGCCCGGAGCGCCCATGCAGCCCGGAGCGCCCATGCAGCCCGGAGCGCCCATGCAGCCCGGCGCACCCATGCAGCCCGGCGCACCCATGCAGCCCGGCATGGCACCCGCTCCCGACGCGGGTGGTGGACAGGTCAAAGATGTCACCCTGACCATCCCCTTTGAAGAGAAGATTCCGAAGATGCAGGGACTCTTCGCCCTGCTCGGCATCAACATGCTCTTCATCATCGTCCCGGTCATCAAGCTATGGATCATGTCGATCATCGCCTACATCAAGACGATCATCGCCTTCATCAAGCTCCTCATTGGCGGCGGGAAGTACCCGATGGACCTCTGGGAGTATCAGCGTAGCTTCCTGCAGCAGTCCATGCGGGTCATGTCCTACGCCTACGCGCTGTCCACACACAAGCCTGGCGGGCCGGACGACAGCCATCCGGTGACCTTGCAGATCCCCATGGCCCAGAAGATCAGCTTTGTGCAGCTACTCTTCGGTAGCTTGATCATGATTCCGCAGATGATCGTGGCCTACTTCTACGGTATCTACGTGATGATTATGGCCGTCTGGGGCCTCGTCGGAGTGTTTCTGGGCGGAAGCTGGTCCAAGACCAAGTTCACTCTGCTCACCGGGTTCCTTCAGCACGTGATCGGCATCTACGCCTACACCATGTGGCTGACCGACGTGAAGCCGCCGATCATGCCTCCGGGAGCCAAGCTCAAGATCAAGGTCAACACAGACGACTTCGACGCCGGCGAAATGGAGTAGTCGCCACTCCTTGAAGCGACCTCTTTGACCTCACCCTGCTTCCCATCCATAAAGTAAAATCCTCCCATCGCGAGGTGGACAGCCTCGCGCCCCTTTGCTACTTCTGCTCTGCTTACCCCTGTACCCCGTAGAGGAGCGAATGACCACCTTACGTGAAAACGAGTACCAACTACTGCGCGCCCTTGCCGACACCGAGGACGCGATTTTGGTGGCAGACCTGGCCGCCAGTCTGTCTTTGGACCAGAGCCTGATCATGGCGGCCGGCACCACCCTATTGGAGGCGGACCTGGCCGAAATGCAGGAGCAGAGCTACGAGGAGCTTCGACTGGACTCAGATTGGCGCAAGCTGGCCGAGCCAGAGTTACCAGAGCGCTTGATTGTCATCGGTCTGAGCAAGGCCGGTGGCTCCGCCACTATCAAAGAGTTGCCCGGACACACGGGCCTCGAGCAGAAGATCGTGGGTCAGTCGCTGCGGTTTCTGACGGGCAAGGGCTGGGCGCAAAAAAGCGGTCCTTCCCTGGACCTGACTGATGCAGGGCGTGCGGCCCTACAGCAGCGCTCAGCCGATGAGCAGCTCATCGACTTCCTAAAGGGGGTCAAGTCCGCGACCGACGCAGAGCTCGCTGAAGAGGGTATTGACTGGCAGGGAGCACTGAAGCTGCTTCAAGGCCGGAAAAATCTTGTTAGGACAAAGGAGCGTACGCTCCGATCCCTGCGGGTCACCCCCGCGGGACGGGAGGCGGCCAAGAACGCCGTAGTTCGCCAGGAGGTGAACCAGCTCACCTCGGACATGCTCGCCGACGGGTCCTGGCGGGATGTGGACTTTCGGCCCTACGACATGGGCGCCGAGACCGAGCCCGTGCACCCGGGCAAGGAGCACCCTTTCCGTCGGGTGCTGGAGCAGACCCGCCGGGTGTTTTTGGAGATGGGCTTTTCCGAGATCGTGAGCCCCTTTGTGGAGAGCTCCTTCTGGGACTTCGACGCGCTCTTCCAGCCTCAGGATCACCCGGCCCGGGACATGCAGGACACCTTCTATGTGAATCGGCCCGACCACTGCGCGCTACCTGACGAGGCGGTGCTCGAGGCCGTACGTCGCACCCACGAGGACGGCGGCGATACAGGTTCCATCGGATGGCGTTATCGGTGGAACCAGGAGCTCGCGGCCAAGCCTGTGCTGCGGACCCACACCACCGCTTGCACCATCCGGGCCCTGGCCGAGGACCCCAACCCGCCGCGGAAGGTCTTCTCCGTGGGCAAGGTTTTTCGGCGGGAGACCGTGGACTACAAGCACCTGCCGGTGTTTTACCAGGTGGACGGGATCATCATTGACGAGGAGGCCTCCTTCGCCAGCTTGTTGGGCACACTGGAGGCCTTCTACCGGAAGATGGGCTTCGACAAGTTCCAGTTCCGGCCGGCCTTCTTTCCCTACACCGAACCGTCGGTGGAGATCTTTGTGTACATGGAGGAGAAAAAAGACTGGGTGGAGATGGGCGGCGCCGGGGTGTTCCGCCCGGAGGTGACCGAGACCTTTGGCTGCAAGGTGCCGGTTCTCGCCTGGGGATTGGGCCTTGAGCGCCTGGCCATGTTCCGGTACGGACTCAAGGATATTCGCCAGATCTACATCTCCGATCTGACCTGGCTTAAGGAGGCGAAGCTATGCCGGTAGTGGGCATTCCCGTGACCCTGCTGACCGAGCGCATTGGCGCCGATTTGAGCCCCGATGTGCTCATTGAGAAGCTGCAGTACCTGGGCTGTGACGTGGAGGGCTACGCCACGCTTCGCCGCTTCAAGTGCTTGCGCTGCGGTAACATTATGGAGATCACCGAGACCCAGGACCCACCGGTGCGGTGTCGGCGGTGCGGTGTGGACTACGCCGATCACGCGGACGAACGACAGGATCTGGGCGACGACCAGGTGATCCGCATGGAGCTGCTGGCCGTGCGGCCGGACATGTTCGATCCCGGTGGGCTGGCGCGCACCATGCGCGGCTACCTCGGCGAGAGCCTCGGCCGACGTGACTATGCCGTTTCCGGGCCCGTGGCCCGGGTCACCGTAGATCCGGCCCTGGACACCGATGCATGCCCGCGGCCTGCCATCGCCTGCGCGGTGGTGCGTGGCATCGCTCTTTCCGACGACATCATCAAGGTGGTGATGAACCTGCAGGAAAACCTGCACTGGGCTCTGGGGCGCGACCGCAAGCTCGCTTCCATCGGCGTGTATGACCTGGACCGGGTGTGCCTCCCGGAGCTCACGTACCGGGCCGTGGGGCCCGAGGAGCTGTCCTTTGTTCCCCTCGGTTACGATCCCGAGGCTGCAGACAGCCGCATCACCCCGCGGCGGATCCTCGAGGAGCACCCCAAGGGAACAGAGTACGCCGGTCTCCTGGCAGCCTACCAGAAGTACCCCCTGCTGGCCGACGGCGAAGGGGAGGTGCTCTCCATGCCGCCCATCATCAATAGCGAGCACACCCGGGTCACCGATGGAACCCAGAACTTCTTCATCGACGTCACCGGCTCGAGTCGCAGGCTCGTGGGGCGCACTCTGAACGTACTGGTCACCTCCCTGGTTGAGCTGTGCCCGGACATCACCGTGGAGCAGGTCACCATCGCCTATGAGGGAGAGGAGCTGGTTACGCCGGACTTCACGCCGCAACGGGTAACGCTCGACGTGGCGGCCACCGGACGGCTCGTGGGCATCGACTTGGATGCGGCGCGGCTCACAGAGCTGCTGCAGCGCATGGGGCACGACGTGGACTCCGCCGCCGGCACCACCCTGGAGGTAGATGTTCCCGCCTACCGCAACGACATCCTGCATCCACGGGATCTCATGGAGGACGCCGCCATCGCCTTCGGGTATCACAACATCACGCCGGTGCTCGTGCCCACCATGACCGTGGGCGGAGAGCGGCCGGTGGAGGGAGTGGCGAGGGTGGCGCGACAAACGCTCTGTGGCCTGGGCTATCTGGAGGTGATGACCCTGCAGCTCACGTGCGCCGAGAGAGCGTACGATGCCTTGCGTCTGGAGCGCCGGGAGGATCACGCCGAGGTCTCCCACCCCATCAGCACAGAGCAGACCTTGCTGCGGCCGACCCTGGCGCCCGGGCTGCTCGACACGCTGACGGCGAACGCTCACCGGGAGTATCCACAGCAGATCTTCGAGGTGGGTGAGGTGACCGAGCTCGCCGATACGGACACGGGCGCCGTGGAGCGCCGGCGGGTAGCTGGCGCGGTCATCGGCGAGAAGATGGGCGTGACCGAAGTGCGGGCCGCAGCCGAGGCGGTGCTGCGGGAGTTCGGCTGGTCCGTGCGCACCGTCAGCGCCGACCTGCCACAATTTCTGCCAGGCCGCGGCGCGAAGATCGTCGCCACAAGGGATGGCGATCAGCGGGAGGTGGGAGAGCTCGGCGAGCTTCACCCGGAGGTGCTCGAGGCCTTCAAGTTGCGTCACCCCGCCGCCTATTTCGAGCTGGATCTCACCACGCTGACCGGACATCGGTAAACCCGGATACCCACGGGTTTCACCAGAATTCGTCTGGATCTCCGTAGGCCTCTGTTTGAGCCCCGACTACCCAATTATGTCTTTTCACGCTGAAGAACTTCCCATCGGCGTACTGACCTCTTCTTATCCAACGCAGGCGGGAAGCGGCGCCGGGACCTTCGTGCGGGGGTTTTGCGCCGCCTGCGGGGCGGCGGGTATGCCGGTGGAGGTCCTGTGTCCCGAGCCGGCCGGTGCGGTGGTGCTGCCCGTTGACCCTAGTGTCAGGGTGCGGCCCCTCGCCTACTTTCGACCCCGTCGGGGGCAGTTCCTCTCGGCCTCGCCGGGGGCGCCCGAAGCGCTGGCGCAGACGCCATCCCTGTGGGCTCCAGCGGCGGCCTACTCCGCGCGGTTGACCGCGGCGGTTCTGAGGCGTCAGGGAGGGTATCGGGCCCTGGTGAGCCACTGGCTGGTTCCCTGCGCGGTTTCCGGAGCCCTGGCTTCGAGCCGACCGCACCTGGCCATCGTGCACGGCTCAGATGTGCACCTACTCGAGCGGTTGTCCATGGGGCGCGCGTTCGCTCGCTGGTTGGTGCGAGAGGGGCTTGGGTTTGCCTTCGTCTCGAAGGATCTTCAACGGCGATTTGTCGCCCTGTTGACGCCGAAGCTAGCCGATCGCCTGCACCGTCGTTCGGTGGTGCAGTCCATGGGGGTGGAACCGTCCACCCTGGCGGGCGGGGACCGGCAGGGGTGTCGGGCGCGGCTCGGGCTCCGCGGCCCGGTGGTCCTTTGGCTTGGGCGGTTTACTCCCCTCAAGCGCCCCGCCCTTGCCCTGGACCTGGCTGAGGCCATGCCGGAGATCACCGTGGTCCTGGCGGGCGCTGGACCCCAAGAGTCCGCCCTGCGTCGGAAGGCACGATCCCTTGGCCGGCGGGTGCGTTTTTGCGGATGGGTAGACGCGGTGGGTCGCCAGGATCTACTCGCCGCCGCGGACGTGCTGGTGATCACCTCCACGGCCCTGGCCGATGGCCGTAGTGAGGGCGCGCCCGTGGTGGCGCCCGAGGCGTTGGTCGCGGGGCTCCCCGTGGTGGCCACCGGGGTGGGTGGTCTGTTGGAGCTCGCCGACTTCGTGGGCCTGGACCTGGTGCCCGACGGGGACGTGGTCGCCCTCGCCGCGGCGTGCCGAGCACGGCTGGCGTCGGGGCGGCTCGACGAGGACATTCGCGCAGACCTCGCCCGGGAGCTGGACTGGCGGACTGTGTTGCCCCGTCTGCTCGCGCCCCTCGACTTGTAAGGGCCCGACCAGTCGACCAGTCGAGAAGTCGGCCACGTGGGTTGTGTCGTCAATGTACCGTGTTTTCCCGGGAATACTCGATGTGAGTGCGGCGCTGGATTCGACGAGCCCAGATGTGCGACAATCGACAGACGGAGGGAAAGAACCATGCGGAGATTCGTCGCACTGCTCTGGGCCGCGCTAACCATGACCGGTCTGACCGCCCTGCCGGCCTGCCAAGACAAAACACCGAGCTGTTCTGAGGCCGTGGAGCGGTGGTGGGCGCCGCTGAGTGATCCGGAAGTCAGGACACAGTACGTAGAAGATGACACCGCGCTGTGTCTGGACCTGCAGCACCAGGCCGAGGGGACTGACTGCATGGAGGCGCATGTAAGCTGGCGTGAGTGCCTATTTCAGGGCGACGCGTTGTTTGCTCATTTCCAGGAGTGCAGCTGGTGGTTGGAGCGACTGGAGGCCTGCCTGGATGACGCGGCCTTCGAGTGGGATTGCGACGACGCCCTGGACAACGACGCCGACGGCCTGGTGGACTGCCTCGATCCCGACTGCTCCCTGGTGTGCTGGAGTCGATTCGGAAGCACCACGAGAGTCCCGCAATCCTTGGACCGAGCTGTAGACCTGCTGTTCGTCATCGACAACTCGGGCTCCATGGCCGATGAGCAAGCCAATACCCGGGGGAACTTCCCGGCGTACTTCACTTCTTTGAAAAACATGGTGGGCGGTCTGCCCGACGTGCACCTCGGCGTCACCACCACCGACCTGGGCACCGGCATGTTCCAGATCACGTATTGCGAGGAGGTGGGTGGCGACGGTGGCGCGCTGGTGACCGGAAACTGTTCCAATCCCACGGGGGCTCCATACATTGTCGATGTGAAGCCACGGGGGTGCGAGGTCACCATGGATCAGAGCAATTTCTGTTCGGATCACACCTGCTCCCAGACCCACTGCGCCCACGAGCCCTCCACCACTTTTGTGCTGGACTCCACCACAGGCTGTCCGCGCTGCCGGAACTATGCGGGCGAGTCCCTGGAGGATGTATTCTCCTGCATCGCCGACCTGGGCACCATGGGCTGTGGCTTTGAGCAGCCGCTGGAGGCCATGAAGCGCGCCCTGGAGCCGACGAACACGGCCAACGCCGGGTTCCTGCGGGACAACGCCTTCCTGGCGGTTCTTCTGATCACGGACGAGGACGACTGCTCAGCCTCGGACCCGCAGCTCTTTGACAACACCCAGACCGACATAGATTCCACCCTGGGCCCGCTGACCTCCTATCGCTGCTTTGAGCACGGCGTCACCTGCGACATCAACGACCGGACCCACGAAGGCATCCGCCAAAATTGCGTACCCCGGGAAGACCCCTCGGCCCTGTTGCACCCGCTGAGCTCCTACATCCAGTTCCTGCGGGAGCTGAAGGATCCCCAGGAGATGGTGGTGGCAGCCATCGCCGGCCCGGTCCCGCCCAGCCCCGTAGGAGAGGGGCACAATATGCTCGTGGAGCTCGACGAGCAGAGTCGGCCGGAGCTGCAGTACAGCTGCACCACGGCTATGGACGGCGCGGTGCCCGGAATCCGCATCTACAACCTCGTCGCGGCCTTTAACGAGGAAGAAGAGCTGGCCAATTGGGCCTACTCCTCTATCTGCTCGGCAGACTACACGCCGGCCCTGGCGGGCATGGGAAACAGGATCAAAGATATCCTCGATTTCCAGTGCCTGCGAATGCCCCTGAAGGGCTGCGCCGACGTGGGGGTGGAGTTCGGCACTCCGCGGGCGGCGCAGACCTGCGCCATCAACGAGCGGTGTCTGCCCACGTGCAGCGTAGGCGAGATCCGATACCGGGGTACGGTCGACGAGTATGACGTGTGGCTGCCACCCTGCCTGGAGGTGTGCGCCGAGGGATACTGCGAGGGCAACACCGATCGCAGCCTCGCCTACGCCGACGGCCATCCCCCGGATCGCGATCCCGACCTGCCCGTGGAGGTCTGCTGGCATGTCGCTTACAACCCGAACTGCCCGGGCTCCAACTATTCCGAGCTCCGCGCCGCACGCCGTGCGGATCCACCGTCACGCACCTTCCTGCTGCACGCCTGCATGCAGATCCTACGCGACGAGCAGCTGTGCAACGACGACGCGGACAACGATGAGGACTGCCTCATCGACACGGACGACCCCTGCTGCCAGAACGCCGCGTACTGCATGGAATAGCTCAGAGCTGGCGCGTAAGCGTGAGTCTTCGCCAGTGGGGATAGGAGGCGTTGACCTTGCTGAAGACGGATACCGGACGATGGGGGGACGGATACCGGACGATGGCACGGTGGGCGAGTGTGCCCATCGAGACTGGCCAGCCGGGCACAACTTTCACACCGCTGGTTCTGGGGCCGGACGCCATGCCCGTGATAACCGAGGCCCATGAGGCACGGCAGAGTCCCGATCTGGCGCTTTTGTCAGTGCTGGCCCACGGCCAGTCTGAGAGGGGATATGATGTTGGATTGGCGGCCTATCACGGAGCAGTCGGGTTGGATCGGGAGACGAGGATGTTATACTCAGACATGATCCTTCAAGCGGTGCACCAGGCTGCCCGGGCGAAGATGGAGGAGTGGATGCGCATCGAAGACTATGAATTCGGAAGCGACCTCGCCCTGCGAAATCAAGCAAAGGGTCGGGCAGAGGGCAAGGCAGAGGGCAAGGCAGAGGGTGTAGCAACGGCGCTGCTGAAGATCCTGGCCGCTCGCGGTGTGCTGATTAACGAAGACCAGCGAGCACAGATCCTGGGTTGCACGGATCTGGCCACCCTGGATGCTTGGCTCGATCGTGCCCTCGGAGGGGCGAACCTGGACGATTTGCTGCACTGAGTGCGCGGGGCTCAACCCGTGGGCCAGGTGCCTATCTGATCGATGGTGGCTTGGTGGGTCTTGCCGGTGGCGGTGGTGAGGGTGATGCGGACCCTGCGGGGTTTATTTGCGGCGACGAGGCGGTGGCGTCTGGGTGGCGGGGTTCATGGTGTTGCCCGTGGCGTGAATCACGCGAACGCCTCGCGGAGGCTTGAACTTGAATAGGCTGTCAGGCACCAGTGTGTTGGCCTCGGGATTCATGAAGAAGTAGTGGTTCTTGTTGCGTTGGTAGTCGTACACCACCGTCTGCACGACCACGGCGGTCCTGGCGTTGATCACGAAGAGCACGTGCTTGTAATTGGAGTTGGGGATTTTGGGCTTGAGCCTGAGCACCTTGGTACCGGGCTTGGCGTACTTGGAGCCCGTGACGATCTTTACGAAGAATTCGTTGGTGATGTTGCCCTTGCCCCACAAAAAGCTGACGGCGGAAGGTACCGCCGAGGTTTTGAGGTTGCGCCAGAAAACCTGTTTATAGCCCGGGTCGTAGATCCAGATCTTTTTGCCGTCGGAGATCATCTGCTTTTTGCGCGGGCTGGTGTAGTCCCAGCGCATGAGACCGGGTTTTTTGACCCACATGTAGCCCCAGCGGGGCTTTTGAGCGCCGTGGTAGGCCTTCTTGTAGATCTGCTTGAATTTGGCTTTGAAGTCCTTGGTTTGGTTGTAGTAGGCCTGCACCCGGGAGGCCAGCCAGATGGCGTCGGCGTGATTGTATCCCTTGGGCGCGGTCTGGGCGGCGGCCCCTGAGGACAGGGCGAGCGCGGCGGCTAGTAGTGCAGCAGTCATGGCGAGTCTCCTTGAGGCAATAGTAATATCAGCGGTTCGGGTCACTCGCTATAGGTATTAGACGACCCTCACCCCCAGTTCATTCCCGGAAAGTGCGTCAGGCTGACTACTTCGCTCGTGGAACACCCGCTGCCGGAGCGGCCTCTTAGTCTTCAGGGGGTGGGGGGACTAGGACTTCGCGGTTGCGGGCGCCGCGCTCCTGGGCGCCTACGACGCCCTCGCGCTCCATGAGCTCCAGCATACGAGCGGCGCGGTTGTAGCCGATTCTGAGTTGGCGCTGGATCCAGGAGGTGGAGGCACGACGGGAGGTGGTCACCAGGGACACGGCCTTATCATACAGCTCGTCGTACTCCTCTTCGCCGCCCTCCTCATCGGCGGGATCGTCCGCCTTGAGGATGTCCATGTTGAACACGGGGCGCGCCTGCTCCTTGAGGAACGTTACCACCCGTTGGACCTCCTTGGTGGATACGAAGGCCCCGTGCATGCGTTCGGGGCTTGCGCCGGCTGCCAGGTAGAGCATGTCACCCATGCCCAGCAGGGACTCGGCGCCGTTTCGATCCAGGATCACCCGGGAGTCGATTTTGGAGCTTACCTGGAAGGCCGCCCGGGTGGGGAAGTTGGCCTTGATGAGCCCGGTGATGACGTCCTTGGAGGGCCGCTGGGTAGCCACGATGAGGTGGAGACCGGCGGCGCGCGCCTTCTGGGCGATGCGTGCCACGGAGGTCTCCACATCCTTGGGGGCCACCATCATCAGGTCGGCGAACTCGTCGATGACGATCACGATGTAGGGCAGCTCCTCTGGGGGCTCGGCAGCGGCGACCGGCTGGCCGGGCTCCTGGGACGCGGGATCCGGCGTCTCGGCGACGATTTTTTCGGCCAGGTTCTTTTTCTCGCGAACCTTGCGGTTGTAGCCGTCCAGGTTGCGCACGCCGGCTTCGGCGAGGAGCTGGTACCGTCGCTCCATCTCCACCACGGCCCAGCGTAGGGCCTGGTTGGCGCTCTTGGGATCGGTGACCACCGGCAGCAGCAGGTGGGGGATGTCCTCGTAGGTGGAGAACTCCAGCATCTTGGGGTCGATGAGGATCAGCCGCACCTGATCGGGCCGGGCTCGAAACAGCAGGCTCATGAGCATCACGTTGATGCCAACGCTCTTGCCCGAGCCCGTGGACCCCGCCACCAGCAGGTGGGGCGCCTTGGCTAGGTCGCAGGTGGTGGGCCGGCCCGAGATGTCCTTGCCCAGCCCTATGGTCAGCAGGGACTTGGACTTGGTGAATGCTTCGTCGGCCAGCAGCTCCTGCAGGTACACCGTCTCTCGCGTCAGGTTTGGAACCTCGATGCCCACGGTGCCTTTGCCCGGGATGGGCGCCACAATGCGCACCTTGGTGGCCTCCAGGGTCATGGCGAGATCCCGGTCCAAGGCGGCGATTTTGGAGATCTTCGTACCCGGCGCCGGCTTGAACTCGTACATGGTCACCACGGGGCCGGGGTGGATCTCAGTGATCTCCCCCTGGATTCCGTAGTTCTTCAGGGCCTGCCCCAGCCGTACGGCCTTGCGCTGCATGGCGTCGCGGTCCAGGACGCCCTTGGTGACCTGGGGCGTGTCGAGCAAGGAGAGCGAGGGAAGCTGCACGTCCCCGTTCCCCAGCGGCACTACGGTGCCCAGGGCGCCGCCCTTGCGGTCTGTTTTGCGGAAGCTCGACTCCACGATTTTGGGCTGGTCGGGTTTCTTGGTCCGGTTCGGCGAGCGCTTTGGAGGGGTCCGATCCGCGTCCACGACGGTGGCCTGGGTAGGCTCCTCCAAGGGCTCGGGCAACCCGGCCTCCATCTCAATGACCAGCTCCTCGGGCTCCTCGGGGTCGGTGGGCGGGGGGGCCAGAGCCAGGGTGCCGTCGGACTGGGCGGCTTCTCCCACCTGCCAGGTGAAGATCCGCCGGAGGTGTGCGCCGATGGTTCCCAAGCCGCGGCCCAGGGAGGAGAAGAACGCCGAGACGACGCGCCCCGTTCCCACGGCCGTGGTTACCACGGAGGACTCCGTGGCCACCAGGAGGCACAGCAGCATGCACACAGTGGTGACCAGGTAGGTGCCGGCGATGGAGAACAGCGCGATGAGCAGCTCCCCGATGATCTCGCCGCCCTTGCCGCCGGCGGAGAAGCCATAGATGGTGTAGGTGGGATAGAGGCAGTGAAACAGGACGGACCCGCATAGGGTCGCGCCCAGGTACCCGGCCCAGGTGGACCAGCGAATGGTCGTTCGTCCCACCAGGGTGCGCAGGCCAATGAAGCCCACCGCCAGCACCACCAGGTAACTTCCCAGGCCGAGCAGCGCGTAGAGGCTCAGGGCGAGCATGCGGCCGAAGGGGCCCATGAGGCTGCCGGTGCCGAACTGAAGGGAGATCAGCGCCGCCAGGGCCAGCAGGCCCAGCGCCATGAGGATGATGCCCAAAAACTCCCCGGTTCGACGGGAGATCCCGCCGCCGCCCTCTTTGTGGGCCGGGGTCGTGTCCGGGGCTTTGCCTGCGGCCGGGGCTTTGCCTGGGGTGGTTTTTCTCCGGCCCCGGGCGGCTCGCGTGATGGCCGTTGCAGGAGCTTTCTTTGTGGTCTTGGCCGGCGGCTTGGCGCGCGGCTTTTCAGCGGAGGTAGGCTTGGCTTTGGTGGCGGTTCCGGGCATGTTTGTGATCCTGGCACGGATCGGCGAATTGGGCAAAAACACGGGGAATTTCCCGAGATTACGGCACTAATCCCAGATTAGGGTATAGGCCTGGTCTGGGGTAGCTCCAAGGTCGGGTGTCGGACAGGGTTTGGAACTAGTCCTCTGCAGGGGTGTAGAGGGGCGAGGTACTAGTCCTCGGCAGGGGTTAAGAGGGACGAGGTACTAGTCCTCGGCAGGGGGTAGAGGAGCGAGGTCCCGGTTGGGATTGGCGGCCGCGCCGGGGGGGGTCATGTCCGTGGATCGGGCTGGACCGCTGTCGTTGGCCACGTAGACCAGCACCACGGTGATGTTGTCGTCTCCGCCGCGCTCGTTGGCGATATCCACCAGCTGTTGGGGGATGCGACCGAAGTAGGTGGATGTGACCATCTGGCTCAGCTCGTCGTTCTCCACGTAGTTCGACAGGCCATCTGAGCACATCAGATAGCAGTCTCCCATGAGCACCGGGAGGCTCATGACGTCCACGGCCACGTCCCGTTCAAACCCCACCGACCGTGTGATGATGTGCTTGAACTTGGAGTGGCGAGCCTCCTCGTCAGTGATGAGCCCCGCCTTCACCTGTTCGTTGATCCAGGAGTGGTCCTCGGTGAGCTGCTCAATGCGTCCGTCCCGAAACAGGTAGGCCCGGCTGTCGCCCACGTGGGCCATGTGTACGCGCCCCCCGTGGAAGAGCAGGGCCGTCAGGGTGGTGCCCATGCCGGCCAGGTGCGGGTTCTGCTGGGCCATGTCGAAGATCACCTCGCCAGCGTGACGAGAGGCCTCCCGCAACACCCGCAGGGCGGGGGGCTCTTCCCCCGGAGCGCCGGCAGTCCGTTGCGCGGGCAAACCGGCCTTGCCCACGCCCTCGTTCATGAGCGTGACCGCGATGGAGCTGGCCTGATCTCCTCCAGCATGGCCTCCCATGCCGTCAGCGACGACGTACAACCCGATCTCGGGCGCGGCCAAATAGCTATCCTCGTTGTGATCGCGTTTTTGGCCGACGTCCGTCTGGACCCAGGAAAGAATCCGCATAGAGCGAAAAGCCTACGGAATTAACTGACTACCGTCAATAACTGGTGTGGTATCGTAGGCACATTACTGGGGTAGCGCACCGTTTTTTTAGGAGCCACCACGAATGGACCAGACCAAATTGACCATTATCCGGGCCGTACGGGACATGGCGCGGGCCGACGGAAGATTGCATCGCCAGGAGCGAAAAATCCTCCGAATCATCGCCGAAGCGGAGCAACTCAACAAAGAGGAGAAGGAATTCCTCCAGCGCACGAGCGATCCGCTGGCCGTGAATGATCTCAAGGGGCTGCTCCCTGAAAAGGCGGATCGCTTGCACCTCATGGAGTTGTCGGTGTTGGTGGGCATGTCCGACGGCGTGGAGTCCCCCGACGAGCTGGATCGGCTGCGCAAGCTCACCGAGAAGCTGGAGATCTCCAGAGATGAAATCGAGGGGTGCCTCGAGTCCGCTCGGGATCGCTTCTTCGAGATCTCTCGGCTGTGGGAAGAGGAGCAGGAGCAGTAGCTCATTGCCTCATTGCCTCATCGCCTCATCGCCTCATCGCCTCATCGCCTCATCGCCTCATCGCCTCAT
>JAOZUO010000324.1 GCA_029938605.1 Deltaproteobacteria bacterium
GGGGTGTTCCCGGATGCGTCGTTTGGGGTGTTCCCGGATGCGTCGTTTGGGGTGTTCCCGGATGCGTCGTTTGGGGTGCTCCCGGATGCGTCGTTTGGGGTGTTCCCGGATGCGTCGTTTGGGGTGCTCCCGCGTGCGTCGTTTGGGGTGCTCCCGCGTGCGTCGTCTGGGGTGCTCCCCCTGGTGGAGAGGCCGGGGTCATGGGACCCGACGGTGCGGCGGGCCGAAGCGCAACGGTCTGCGCAGAGTAGTCCCCACCTACGGCGGGAGTCGCCATCGGCGCGGGGCCTGGTGCGGGTGCGGGCGCGGGACCACCCATCGGCGGTAATGAGGTCGCCGGCGCGGGGGGGAAGCGGCCACTGGCGCCGAGCACCCCGACCCGCTGCGGGGCCTCCAGCCCGTGGACCGTCCGGAAGGCCTCCACCACGGACTGGTCTTCTGGATCCCAATGGGGTTTTAGCGCCTCGCGTAGCTCGTCGACGGTAGCGTATCGCTGCTCTCGGTCCCGCGCCATGCCGCGGTGGACGATGTCCACGAGGGCAGGGGACAGCGCCGGGCAAAGAGTCCCCAGCGGTGTGAAGTCGCCCCGCAGGATGGCGACCAGGACCTGGTTGACATTCTCGCCGTCAAAGGGGCGAGCGCCGGATAATGCCTGGTAGAGGATAACGCTCGCGGCATAGATGTCGGTGCGGTGGTCCATGTCGGTGCGCCCCTCGGCCTGCTCCAGGCTCATGTAGTAGGGCGTCCCCATGACCGCGCCGGTGGCGGTGAGGCGCATCTCCTTGTTCGCGGAGAACTTGGAGATGCCGAAGTCCAGGAGCTTCACCTCGTAGAGCCCGGTTCGGGCCACATGGAGGAAGATGTTGTCGGGCTTGAGGTCGCGGTGCACAATCCCGATCTCGTGGGCCGCCCCCAAGGCTGACAGCACATGATCGATGATGGGAATCGCCACGGCCGGGCTGAGCGCACGACCCTCGTCTAGCAGGACCCCCAGCTCCTTACCGTTCAGGAGCTCCATGACCAGGTAGTGGATGCCGTCAGGGGTTTCGCCGTAGTCCACCACGTCCACGATGCCCGGATGACCGATCATGGCGGCGGCCTTGGCCTCATTCAGCATCCGCAGGGCGAGGTCTGGTTGGGAGCTGGCTAAGTGGCGGTGTAGCACCTTCACCGCCACCCGGCGCTGGATCTGCGTGTGCTCTCCGAGGTACACCGCGCCCATGCCCCCCTCGCCGATCATTTCCAGAAGCGCGTAGCGATCCAATGTACTGCCAACCAGGCTGTCAGGCAGACTCATCGGGGGGAGATCCTCGTTAAAGGTGATGCTCGGCGGAGCGCGGGGCTGTTCATCGATCAGAGTACAGCAGACCTCCCTGGCGCTGTCAAAGCCATATCCATCGCACCAGCCGCCTTTGGAGTATCGGAGGCGGTGGGACTGCGATCAATGTGGTAAATTCAGCTCGGCCCAAGTTATCGCGGCCCAAAGGAGGGCATCCATGAAGATAGGTCAAACTCGGGGAACGCGTCGGTACGTAGCGCTCGGTCTGTGTGTGGTTTCTGTGCTGGTATTGGGGGCGTGCAAGAAGAAGGGCGCCGACGATAAGGGGACCAAGGCCGGGGAGGGCATGGCGTCAGATGTGCAACTGGCGTCGGACATGCGACCCGTGGCGGACATGCGGCCCGTGGCGGACATGCGGCCCGTGGCGGACATGCGGCCCGTGGCGGGCATGGAGCCCGCGGCGGAGGCGCCCGCCTCAGCAGGCAAGCTGTTGTTCGGGCCTCACAAGACCTTCTCCATGCCCGACCCGGGCGACCAGTGGCGCTGTCAGTCCAAGTCCGTGCCGCGGCAGCGGGGGGCGTTCCTCAAGTGCAAGCCCAAGGCCCCTGGGAAGCTCTTTTTCGTGATGGTCAAGGGCTATGATGTGTCCCCCTCCGCCAAGCCCACCGACTTCAAAAAGCTCTTTGCCACCATCTACATGACGAACTACAAGAAGCTCTTTTCCAACGTGAAGGTCACCGACCAAAAGGCGGTGAAGGTCGATGGGCGGGACGCCTACACCATGGCCATCTCGGCCAAGCACAAGAGCATGGGAAACATCATTCAGCGGGAGACCGCCCTCCAGGTCGGTAAGCGCGTGTTCCTTATCACCCTGTCGGGCAACGCCGACCGCTTCAAGAAGCTCGCTCCCACCACGAAGAAGTGGCTCGACGGCTTCAAAATTCTCGTGAAGTAGACTCCCCCCTCTCGTCTCCCGCCTCCCGCCTTGCGCTGTCACCAGATTCCGGACAGACTCGTTCCCATAGGAGAACCCTCATGGAGAAGCTCGCGGGTCTACTTGCGGCGGCGGCGGCCATCGCCGTGGCCCTGTATCTGATTCTCGCCCGTCGTCCCCTGCCTACGGGGCAAAGAGGGGGGCGTTTGGGCGCCCGGTTCGCGTTGATGGTCACCGGCTTTGTCTGGCTGCTCGGTGGCTGCCGGGCGCCGGCGGAGAAGCCACCACCCAGGGATCCCCGGGGTAGCCCGAAGGGTTCAGGCCAGAAGGGTCCAGGCCCGAAGGGTTCAGGTCCGAAGGGCGCCATGGTGAGTCCCAGACCATCGAAGGCGAGCCGCCTCGAGGCGCGAACCGAGTGGCAGCAGCTTCAGAAGGCCTGGCTCGCGGTGGGCAGCCTCAAGGTCACGAGGACCTCCTCCCTGAAGCCCGCCATCGCCAGTCTGCGGGCCGCCAACCAGAAGCTCACCGATCGTCTGGTGAAAGATGGGCTCATGGACAAGGATGGCGCTCAGGTGTTCAACGACATCTACGCCGACCGCGTATTTCACCAGCTACGACCTCTGACTTCTTCTTGCTACGATCCCACCGCCCTGGGTTCCCAGATTCAGATGACCCGTACCGGCCTCGAGAAGCGTCTGACGCTGATCGCGGGGTTTGCCCGCGCCGGCAAGGTGAAGCCCGCCGTGGCCCAGAAGGTCGAGTCCAGCGTCGCCAGGTCGCTGGAGATTCTGCTGCTGGTAAACGTCCACTGGAAGAAGGGATGGAAGGGGAACCGCAAGGCCTACCAGGCAGAGGAGAGCCGGATCATGGCCCTCTTTGTCGGTCTGTCCCCGAACCCTCCTCGAATCAAAGACACACTCAAACTTCGCCCTGGAATCCCCAAGGCCATGAAGATCATCAAGCGAATCTACACCCGCTGACGCCAATACCCCCGGCGGGGGTATTGTTCTCCCATACACAAGCAGCCATGGCTCCGCATCGGGTGGAGCGAGAGTCCCAGGGTGCATTTCCGAAAAGGGACAAATCCGTGGGCCGGATGGGCTGAATTGTTGCCTTTTCGCCGGCGGCGTAGGGCGCTGGTGTGAAAGCGTCATCCCAGTCTGTGGATTGGTGTCCCTACTGACACAGCAACGCCACTGACCACTCATAGTCGACGGGCTCTCCGTCCCAGGTGGCCCGCCCGGTGTCCGGGGTGACAGACAGGTCCGGTGGGAGCCAATCGGTGACAAGGGCGGACACGGGATCTGGGTCCACCGGTCCGACAGTGGGGGCGGTGAGCACCTCTCGTCCGTCCGGCCGCAAGAACCGAAACCTGCCGCCGGCCAGGGGCTCGACGCGATAGCCACCTTCATGTACGAGAGTGTGGTGAGCACGGCACATAGTAGCTAGATTGCTAAGCACGGTGGGGCCACCTTCGGCCCAGGCCTGTACGTGGTGAGCGTCGCGACCACGGCACCGGCAGCCGGGAAAGGCGCACCGCGTACCATCCCGGGCCTTGAGTGCTCGGCGCAGGGGCGCCGAAATGGCCCGGGTCTTGCGGCCGGCAGTGAGCTCACCGTCCGGACCGTGGTGCATCA
>JAOZUO010000203.1 GCA_029938605.1 Deltaproteobacteria bacterium
GCACGGCCTGGTGCTGGGGACTGAACCAATACTTCCAGCTGGGCGATGGACAAACACACCAACTCTGCACGGCGGGAAGCATCTCGGATGACTGCAGCCTCACGCCGGTGCAGGTAATCACCTCGCCCTAGTATTCTTCGATACGTCGAGCCGCGACCACCGGGCCACTCTCTCCCAGCTACAGCGAGTCTGGCCCACGAGGGAGGTTATCTGCCAACTGCTGAATCGGGTCGCGTGGTCCGGGAGAAAAATCGGCAGAAATCGATGGACTTCATTTTCAAGTGCAGGGGTTATGGTCGGAATATCGGGCGAATTGGCAAGTCCCAGGGGACTTGGCAGGGCCAAGTGTCGGCAAGATTGCCGTTCTGCTCCCCAAAGCGGCAAGGACCCCTGTACTTCGTTTTCAAGTGAGGGGGTTCTGGCCGGGATATCGAGTGGAATGGCAAACCCCAGGGGACTTGACAGGGCCAAGTGTCGGCAAGGTTGCCGTTCTGCTCCCCAAAGCGGCAAGGACCCCTATACTTCGTTTTCAAGTGAGGGGGTTCTGGTCGGGTGTGAGATTGAGGGCGTGTGGTTGGGCAGCGGTGCCAGTAGCAGTGCCAGGTTCTGGCGACAGCTCTTGCTCCTGATTTTTCCGTCGGGAAGTAGTGGGCACGGACGCAAACGCTTTTTCCTAACACGGACCTCTGGCGGTGGCGCAGACGCTCCGGGCCAGGGCCCACTTTCTTTCCTGAAAAAAGAACTGGCACGCCCCGACGTCGGCGGTTGCGTCTGACGTCCGTGCCCGCGTCCCACGCTCGATGTCGAGTGCTTGTCAGACAGTCCCCTTGGGAGAAAGATGAAGATTTTACACCACGAGTCGCCGACCAGAAGCGCTGGGTCACCCAAGTACGCGAATTTTCGTCAAATCGGGATTTTACCCGAGGCACCTGGCGGGATCGGCACCCGAGCCCGCGGTCAACTTCGCAGTGGGTTGATGCAGTGGTATGCTGGTGCAATTGCCTGCGAAAAGGAGCGCGTTTGACCAAGCAGCACAACGATCGAGGTTGCACACCGCCCAATGCGGTGGCGGAAGTTGCAGCGGCGGAGGTTGCGGTGGCGGAGGTTGCGGTAGCGGAGGTTGCGGCAGCGGTGGATTCGTGGCGGCGGCCGGACGCCCGGCTGCCGACGGACTGCGAGCACCTCGCCCTGCAAAAGGGGGTGCTTCTGGTGTCGCCGGGCCACGCGGTGTTCTGCCCACTTTCGCTGGTCGAATCCGAGGCCGTGCAGCGGGTGAGCACGGGGGAACCGCCGCTGGACGAGCTGGGCGAGCCGCTGTTGGGCAGGCTGTCCGAGCACGGGTTCTTCGATGCGCCGCGGGAGCCCGAACCCGACCCTCCGACTGTGCAGCTGCAGCTCACCAATGACTGCAACCTCGACTGCAGCTACTGCTGCACCAACTCGGGAAAACCCCGGGCCGAGGAGGTCGGTCTGGCCGACCTGATCGCGCTGGTGGAGCAGCTCGACGAGGCCTTTGGGGGTCCCATACGGGTGGCCATGCTGGGTGGGGAGCCGCTTCTGGTGCCCTGGGCGATGGAGCTGGGCCATGTGGTGCTGTCCCACGGCCACGAGCTGACGCTGTTCACCAATGGCTTGCCGCTGTGCGACGAAGCCGTCGCCGCCCAGGTGGCGGAGCTGGTACACGCCGGGGCCGAGCTGCGCGTGAGTCTGGGCGGGCCAAACCGGGTGAGCTGTGACGAGCTTTCGCGCGCTGAGCGGTTCGACCGCGTGGTGCAGGGACTCACGCAACTGGCCGCCCACGACGCACGCGCCACGGTGGATCTCATGCTCATGCCGCAAAATGCCACCGAGGTGGCGCGAGATTGGCAACGACTGCGTGAGCAGCTACCCGAGTCCACGCCGGTAACGTTGGGGGTGCTGTATCGGGCCGGTCGAGAGGTGGGCGAGCATCTGTTCCCCTCGGTCAATGCCTTGGAGGGGGCGCTCAACGAGGTCACCTTTGGCGCGGGCGAGCGCATCGCCACAGCCGAGCGCAAGCCCGTGACCCATCGCCGAGAAGGCTGCGGCTGCGCCCTGGGAAATCACCTCCACCTACGCAGTGACGGGGCTCTTTTCACCTGCTTCAAGATGGAAGAGCGCGTCGGTCACCTGCGGGACGGAGACTTCGCCGCCGCCGTGCGCCGTCTGCGCGAGACGCCCCACCCCGCACACACTCTCGAGCTGTGCCGAGACTGCGCGCTGCGTACCCTGTGCGGCGGCGGGTGCCGCGCGGAGAACTACCTGTACACCGGCGACGCGGACACGCCCATCTGCGGGCCGTGGCGCCTGCAAGTCGTGGCCGAGTTGCTCGCCGAGCAGCAGGTGGACGCCGTGGACTGGCCCGCGCACCACCTCCATGAAGAGGCCCTCCGCCGGGGTGTCGACGCCCCCGAAACGCTCACGCCCCTACGCCAATCGAGCCACCTGCTGGATGTGGATTAGTAATCCGTGGATTAGTGATCCGTGGGTTAGTGGTCTGTGGGTTATTAGCGGGAAACCCAGAAGCGGACCTTGGTCGCCTTCGACTTTTTGGTGTGCCCGCGGGAGCTATTCTTTGGACAGGGAAGAAATGAGATCTTGGGCGAGCAGCTCGGACCGAAGCCGCACCTCGGTTTCGTCCATCAGGGGCCTGGTCGCACGCGCGACCATTACCGCGCCTTCGCTGCCCCGAGTGCCGAAGAGCTCGCTGAACAGCACGAGGGCTCGCTCGCCGGTTGCCTGGCTGCGCTCGTCGTTCAGGATACGCCGCAAGCTTCCAGTGAGCACGTCTGTTTCGACTCCCTGCAAAATGCGAAAGATATCGAGGGCGTCTTTGTCGCCCGACCGGGAGGTGCCCTTGCGCTCATTCATCTTGAACAGCTTGGCCGCGAGAAGCGCGCCAGGGCCAGCGACCCTCGCTTCGGTCCGGCGCGGGTCAATGTCTGGTTCAAGCGAACCGATCCACATCTGCATCTGGTCGACGAGGACACCTTCGAGACCATCCACCTTGCGGACGGCATGTACGTCGTGTCCTGGGAGTCTGGCAGCACGCCTCCCCGTTCCCGGGCTGACGGCGCTTGGCACCAGCACGTCGACCTGCACCTCTACGTCGCGATCGTCACCACCACGGCGGCTGGTCTTCCAAACCCCGACACCGCGGCTCCCCATGGGTGTGAAGCCAGCGCGCTGGAGCACTTGCTCCAGGGGAGGGATTTTTTCGAGGAGCGCGGGATCGAGGGCGAGGTCGGCGTCGGTGGTGTACTCGGCCACGGCCAACTCCGCGTCTCCGGTGTGCAGGTAAATTGCCTGCGCCCCGACGAGGATCGCCGCGTCGCGGTGAGGACCGAACGCTTCGAGAGCGTCGAGCAGAACTCGACGCGCGATCACATAGAGCTCATCCACGCCATTGCTCCTCGTGGTCGTCCATCCAGTCGAGTAGCGCATCGGCTTCGGCGGGGGAGCGCCCCGGCCCTGTCATGAGATCCGCCGCGACAACCGTCCAGGGCGCCTGACGCACCCCGTCGAGATCCACGGTCACCTCGAAAATCACATCGTCCCGGGGCTCCAGCAGAACGACGTTCACTCCCGCGTCGGCTCTCCGTAGGCCGAGCACCTCCCCAGCGGCGACAGGATCATCGACATACACCGAGAGCAGGCGCGTTGGTGCCACCTGCGCTACACCCGACGTCGCGGCGCTGCCCGTTACGAGATAGCGCAGCGGGGCGCTCTTCAAGTGCTCGAAGACGCTCTTGAGACCGCGTGGAGCGATCCACGTGCTCTCCTCGGCGCGACTCGAAAGCGGAGCGTCCGTGGCCCAGCGCGCGAGGAGCCCCCGCCAGTCGACCTGATCGACCCGCCCGCCCGACGTTCGATCCACAAGCGCCTCGCCGTCCAGTAGAGTCAGTAGCCGTGAGACGTACCCAGGATCCGCGCCCGCCCGCTGCGCCAACTCGCGCACCCCGAGAGGAGGAATGGACGCAGCCAACGCCCGGACGACATGACCCGCCTTCACACCCCGCAAAGACAGTCGTCTCTTGTCGGGCTGGGGATTCGACTGCGCACCAGACGCGACCACGAACAGGCCGGGCTCATCCAGGACGACCCTACTATTACCGGTCACGTCCGCGTAGCTGACACCGAGATCTTCAAGCGCAGCCCGCACCGACTTCGAGAGGTAGGGTGCTACCACCATCAGCGAGAACAGGCGTGGCAGCTGCCTCGCGGTCCGAGGATTGATACGCCGTCGAATCGCCACCGGTACATTCCGAGAGCGCCCCTCGCTGGAGGTGAAGACCAATGATGCCTCAAGAGGTCCGCTCACCGAACGTGACTCGACCCTCCAGCCCGGCGGAAGCCGGTCAGCGAGAATTTCTGCCGTTTTATCGAGCACTTTTTTGTCCGCCACGTTCATGTTGTCCAAATTACCACCGTTGCCCGTTTTGTGCAACAGTGCCATTTGGGACAACAAACGGTCGTGGCTCGCCACTCTGTTGCCCCAAAACTCGCCGTTGCCCGTTTTGTGCAACGTCTCTCTTCTGGGCAACAAAAGCCAGCAGGTCAGGGTGACTCGCATTGCGAACCACCTGCTGGATGTGGATTAGTAATCCGTGGATTAGTGGTCCGTGGATTAGTGGTCCGTGGATTATTAGCGGGAAACCCAGAAGCGGACCTTGGTCGCCTTCGACTTTTTGGATCGTTGCGTGGCCTCCAGCCGGAGGGCGTTGCCTTTGATGGCGGTGATCTTCACCGTGCCCTTGCTGATCGTGCTGCCGGACTTTCCCATCAGGGTGCCGTACTGACCGACGCGCAGCTTCTTAACGCTGGTGCAGGTGGCCCTGACCAGGAGCTTGCCGCCCTTGACGTACTGCTTGATGACCGTGCAGTCGAGCCGCTTGCGCGGGGAGACTCTGGGTGGGCGGCGACGCACCTCGATGGGGTCGGGCGCGCCGATGCCGGCCGTCGCGTCCGTGGCCGGCCCCGCGGCCAGGGCGGTGGACCCCAGGGTCAAGGCGGCCGCAGCGGTGGCCGCCTGGAAAAAGCGCCGAATGGCCGACCGCGTCAGCCGCTCAGGCTCGTACATGGCTTCGGTCTCACCATGGATGTGGACCCGTAGCTGCCGGTCTCCCACACGCAGCAGATCCTGGTCTAGCAACACCACCGGCTGGCCCACGGGCGCCGCCTGGGTTCGCGCCCTCCGCTCGACGACCACCGCACCCGGCGCCTCGGCGCCATAGAACATCAGTCGCCCGTCCCCAGACACCCAGAGGCCGTGGCAGGTCGTCTCTTCTTCGGGCATCCAGCGCACCAGCCCATCGCGATCGAGGGCGAGCCCGGGCTGCCCGCCGGACACCGCCACACAGCGGACGAAACACTCATCATCCGGGCGCGCGCCCAGCTCCTCCAAACAGATCTCGATGTTGCTGTTCATGGTCGGCTCACTCCTGCTTGACGGTTTCCGGAAAGACACACGATCTACGGCCTGACGTAGAAGCGCACCTTGTCCGCGGACCGGACGGGCTTTTTGAGACCGCTGGCCACGAGGCGGATCTTCGATCCCTTGATGGCCGTGATCTTCACCGTTCCCTTGCTGATTGTGCTGTCAGTCTTCTTGTCGATCAGCGAGCCATACAGCCCGACGCGCAGCCGGGTCGTCTTGAGACAGCTCGCTTCGACGTGGAGCTTGCCGCCCTTGGTGGCCTGCCCGGTGATCTTACAGTCGAGTCTGATACGCCGCACCGGTGCCGGGGGTCGTCGCCGCACCTCGATGGGCGGTGGCTCCTGCAGACCCGCCGTGGGGCTCTGCGCCGAACCGGCGGCCAGCGCGGTACCCCCCAGCGTCAAACTGGCCGCCACGGCAGCCGCCTCGAAGAAGCGACGCATGGCGGAACGGGTCAGCCGCTCGGGCTCGTACAGCTCCTCGGTCTCCCCGTGGAGGTGCACCAGCAATCGCTTGCCCCCCAACAAAAGGATGTCCTGGTCGATCAACACCAGCGGCTTGCCGACGGGGGCCTCCTGGGAACGCTGCCCCCGCTCCACGACCACCGCGGCGGTCGACTCGGCCCCGTGGAGCATTAGCCGGCCGTCGGCCGACACCCACAAACCATGACACCTGTCCTCGTTATCGGGCATCCAGCGCACCAGCCCAACGCGGTCCAGGGCGAGTCCGGGTTGTCCGCCGGCCATAGCCACGCAGCGGATGAAACACTCCTCCTCGGGAGGCGCGTCGAGCTCTTCCAGACAGACTTCGAGATGGCTGGGCATGATGGTTTCACTCCAGAGCTGTGGTCCCGCCAGTATACACGAGTCCCGTCTCCGCCCGGACAGAGGGGACGTAGTTCGCTATTCCTCAGAGGGTGGGCGTCGTTCATGATACGATCGAACGATGGAAACTACGACCGGTAACCGTCTTGTAGCCGCAACCTATTTTGTTGAGTAAAAAAACCTATGCAAACCAGTTCCCTCTATTGCTCGATCCTCGTCCTCTTTGCGCTTGTCTTGGTCGTTGCGGCGGGAGGGGGCTCAGCCCGGGGGGATTGTCCTTCGATTCAGATTCTGGTGGACAACGATATCCCCGGCTCCGGCTATTCAGAGACCAATGTGTACAACTGGGCCAGCCGTCCAGTCGCTGCCTGCTACACCACCTATCGCTACCTGAGTCACGACAACACGGTGGCCCCGAACAATGATGGCACCCGGTGGGGCAAGGCCATCTGGCAACCCACCATCACCGAGGCCGGTTGGTACGAGGTAGTGATCAGCTACCGGGAGACAGAGAACCGTACCAGTGACGCCGATTATTTTTTGTACGACGACCTGGGAGGCGTCGCGCCATTCGTGGTGGATCAGCGGGGCACTGGAAACTGCACGTCCCAGACCCTGGGACAGATCTATTGTGCCGTGGGTGGCGCCTGTCGGGTGGAGTTGGACGGAACCGACGACAGCCAGTCGGACGCGGCCGACGGGACGCTCTTCGATCTAGTCAGCTGTGATCCCCCCCCGGGCCTCGACGCCAGTGTCCCACTGCCCGATGCGGCGGTTTCTCCGACCCCGGACGCCGCCACCACCCCGGACGCCGCCACCACCCCAGACGCGCATGTGGATGGCTCCGGGCCGAGTGACGGCCAGTCCCCGGGCGCCGACAGCGAGCCGGAAGACGAAAACTACACGGCAAGCGGTGGGTGCAACTGCCGCTCCGCCCCAGTCGGCACGGCCCCCGTTGGGCTCCTGGTTCTACTTGTTCTACTTGCGCTGTTCGCTCATCGTAGACAACGCTGAGCCGGGTTGAGAAGGTTCCTCAGTGTACGGGCGGAGGGAGGGGCGGGGGAGCCTGGGACTGCACCTCATCGAAGGTCACCAGGGAGAGGCCGTGCTGCAGCAAGAAGGCCAGCACCGAGGTGTGCGCGGTTTCCGAAGCGGACGCGAGCTGTCCGGGCGCGATGCAGCCATCGATGTGGTTGCCCAGGAAGGCCACCACCTCGCCGGTCTCCTCGAGGGACCGGGTGATGACAAGCTGCTGCACAAAGGACTCGGGCTGATCCACGCGCAGCACCGCCGTGCGTCGCAGCGTGGTGTTACCGGGGAACCAGGAGACCGTGTCGGGCTCGGTGGGCACCGTGTACAGAAACGCCGCGGGCTGGCGGTTGAAGTGCGACAAATCCAACGTATGGGGCCCCTCGGCCAGCACCGCCGTCACCTTCTCACCGGCCACCACCACACAGCGGCAGCCGCTGGTCACCATGACGGTCTGCCCCATGAGCACGCCCTCTTCCTGCACGATCCGGCCCAGCAGACCGCCCTTGTGCGTGGCCGAGATGATTCCAGCGCTCCGGGTCTTCATTAGATCTTGATTCTTCATGTTGGCGTCGGCGGTCCATTCCAGAAATGAACGTCCACAATGCGCTCGGGGAGCGGGGCGCGTCAAGGGGACACCGAAAGCGGCGGGAATGACTACGGTACCAGGTGACCCAGCGACCGCATGATGCCGTTGCACAGGACGTACAGACGGGCGCACATCTCGAGGTCCAACTCAGCGCCCTCGGAGGCCTCGTCCCCCGGGCACACGCCGATGAGCCGCCGGGTGGACTGCTCCACGGTGGCGCGTAGCTGGGGCGACCGGTAGCGGATCTCTCCGTTGGCGATGGACAGACGATGCTCCTGTCCGTCCACCTTGGCGAACATCTTCAGGCCGTTGGCCAGTCGCTCCACGAACACCGCGCGATCGGACTCGGCGTCGTAGCTGGCGCGATCCAGGTGCAGCCGCGGCTTGTCCCGGTAGGGGGCCCCAGCGCTCGGACAGAAGGTCTCGCAGTTTCCACACTCGTTGCAGAAATTGGCCACGTTGACGATCTGCCACCGCTGGGCCACGCGGTACGGCCGCAGCCCGGTGATCTTCGCCTCGCTCCCCTCGATCCTCACCGAAGCCAGGCGGGTTTCGAAAGGCATTCGCTCGTAGGTCTGGTTGGCGCGGTTGGGACAAACCGTGACGCAGAGGCTGCACATCTCGTTGCACTTGAGGCACCGCTCCGCCTCAAGCCGCGCCGCCTCGACGGTCAGCACGGGGGTCACCGGCTCGAAGTTGCGGCGCTCGGCCACCGCGAGCTCGGGCTCAGGCTCCCGGTACTGTCGCACGGCCCGTCGCCGCAGCAGGGCCACCGCGTTAGCCGCCTTGGGCACGCTGCTTTTTGAAGGCTCCACCCACCGACCGTGGCTCTTGAGGATCGCCTCAGCCACCCGCCGGCCGTCCGCCACGGCCTTGATCACCGTGGCCGGTCCCCGAACCGCGTCTCCGGCGGCATACACCTCCTCCAGAGAAGTCGCCCCGGTGGCGGAATCGGTGATGATGGTGCCCCACTTGGTCAGGTCGATCCCCGCCCCGTCTACGAAGTCCAGGTCCGCTGCCTGGCTCACGCACACAATCAGCGCCGAGCAGGCGATTCGGTGCTCCGACCCTTCCACGGGCACCGGGCGCGGGCGACCGCTGCGATCCGGCTCGGAAAGCTCCATACGAACGCACTCCAGCTCGCCCACCCGACCGGCGCTGCCCTCCACCACGCGCACCGGGTTCACCAGCTCCTTCAGGACCACGCCCTCTTCCGACAGCGCCTTGAGCTCCTCGGGGTCAGCGGGCATCTGGGCTCGGGTGCGGCGGTAAACCACGGTCACCTCCGCCTCGGGGGCCGCGCGCCAGGCCGTGCGGGCCGCGTCCATGGCTGCGTTGCCCCCGCCCACGATGACCACGTGCCCGCCGAGATCCACCTCCCGGCCCGCTCGCACATCACCCAGGAAGGTCAAGCCGTCGGCGACGCCTCCGAGCTCCTCCCCGTCGATGCCCATGAGCCGCCCCTTCTGGGCGCCCACCGCCAACACCAGGGTCCGGTGCTCGGCACGCAGAGCGTCGAAGGTCACGTCCCGCCCCACCACCTGGCCACACCGCAGCTCCACGCCCACCCCTACCATGTGCTCCACGTCCTTCGCGATTTCGGCGTCGGCCAGCCGGAAGGACGGGATCACCGACGACACCATGCCAGCCGGGTCCGGCTTGGCTTCATAGACAACGACCTCGTAGCCGTGACGCCGCAGCAAACACGCGGCGGTAAGCCCCGCCGGTCCCGCCCCCACCACGCCCACGGAGTCGCCGTTGGGTTTCTGGCGGGGCGTGGGACGCCCCTGGCCACCGTGGGTCGCGGCGAAGCGCTTGAGCTGGCGGATGGCCAGGGGGTCATCGTAGTGGTTGCGCACGCACCGCGACACGCAGGGGTGGTCGCACACGGCGCCGGTGACGTGGGGCATCTGGTTGGTCCGCCGGATCACCTCGAGGGCCTCAGGGCACCGATCCTGGGCTACCAGGTGCAGATAGTCGGGCACCTCCTGATGCGCCGGACAGGCCTCCTGGCAGGGCGCGCTGATACAGTCGAACCAGTCCAGGGGCCGATCTCCCTTGGTCTGCATGGGCCGCGCGGGCGCGTGGTACCGCGCTTGGGTGACCACCTCGCGGGCGTAGCGAGCCTGGTTGACCACCCCTAGGGCCCGGGTCACCACCTGCTCCGCGGCCCGGCGCATGGAGGGCGCCACGCCCACGTCGGGATCCGTCACCTTGGGATCCGCCGCCGCGAAGGGCGACTGGACGTCCACGTGGGCTGACATCTGGTCCAGCAGATCGTGCGCCTGGGCCCCGGACAGGGGCGCGCCCTGCAGCTCGGCCTGACGCCCGATGGCCGCGACGAGGAGCTCGGAGTCCGACTCGGCCTCCAGAGCCACCCGGATCACCAACGCGTTGAGGCTTCGGGCGCCCAGCGCCTGCATGCGCTCCCCCAGCCGTTCGAGGTACTGCGGCAACCGTGTATACCCCCCCGGCTTGAGCAGGTCCGTACACACCGTCACCGGCGCCAGGCCACAGGCCAGGATCGAGTCGAGATTGAAGGCGTCGGCGCCCCCGGAAAGGGAGATATCCAACCCCGCGCCCAGGTCCCGCTGCAGCCGGTCCGCCAGGTTGATGGTCAACGGATGCAGCGCCCGCCCGGACATGTACATCATCTTCTGGCCAGCGGGAAAAACCGGCCGGTGGTTAACCACCTCCAGGGTGTTGGTGAGCTTGAGGCCGAAGTCCACCCCCCGAGACGTCGCGGCCTCCCGGAGCCGACCGATCATGGCCATGGCGTCGGGGTACTTCAGATCGTGGGCAAAAGCCTCGTCGGGCACCTCGATGTCCGAGAAACCACATTCGGTGTTGAGGATCTCCCGGAGTCGCTCTGGCCCCAGCAACGTCGGGTTGAGCTTGACGCTGGTGTGCAAGCCCCGCTCCTCGATGAGATACCGCGCGATGCGCTCGATCTCGTCGGGGGGGCAGCCATGCATGGTAGAGAGGGTGACGTTGTCCGACAGCCGAGCTCCGATGTCCAGCTCCCGCACCTCGGGGTAGTACTCAGCCACGGCGTCCACCATCGCGGACAGATCCTCGGAGGCGTCGTCCATGCGCGCCAGAAACCGCTGCACGTTGGGCTGAAGGATACCCTCCATGTTGTAGCCAAGGCTCATGTTGAACAAAAAGCCTGGGCCCTCGCCCCGATCCGCCCAGCCCAGACGATCCCGCAGAGCGTGTATGAGCACCCACGCCTTAAGGTACTCGGCGAAGGACTCGTCCAGCCGCAGCTCCTGGGACCACTCGCAGTTGAAGGTGGCGTCGTCGGCGTCGATGCAGGGCTTGGACACATCCAGCTCATCCAGGGTCTGCACCGTCTTGAGCTCGAGGAACCGCGCTCCACAGAGCCAGGCCACCACGAGGTTCTGGGCGAGCTGGGTGTGCGGTCCGGCGGCCACGCCCACCGGCGTCTCCAGCACACAGCCGTACCGTTTCAGGCTGTAGGGCGACTTATAGGGGTCATGAAACAGCTCGGTGGGGATCCCGAAGATGGAGCCCCGGTTGTCCAGCTCGTGAAAAATCCACTGCGCCAATTGTCCCGCGGGGATAGGGGTAAATCGGTCGGACATCATTCTCTCCCATTGCTGTAGGCGTATACCTACCTCATGGTCGGTCGGATTTACATAAATGTAAAATTTTTCTCCCGCCCGATCCCGGCGCGCCATGGTCCTGCTATTCTCTGGTCCATGGCTGAAATTCTGCTGGGCACTCTGAACGCACGGTACATCCACCCGTCCCTGGGTCTTCGCTACCTCCTGGCCAACCTCGGTCCCCTGCGCCCGCGAGCCGCCCTGTGCGAGTTCACCCTGGACCACCGCCCCGCCGACATCGCCGAGGCGCTGCTGGCCCACCAGCCCCGCATCATCGCCCTGGGCGTCTACGTCTGGAACGCCGCCCCCACGACGCACCTCGTCAAGCTCCTCAAGGCCATCGCGCCCGAGGTCAAAATCGTCCTGGGCGGCCCCGAAGTGAGCCACGAGACCGACGATCAGGCCATGGCCCACCTGGCGGACGTGGTAATCACCGGCGAGGGCGAGCACGCCTTCGCCCAGGTCTGCGCAGAGCTCCTGGCCGAAGACCAGACGTCCGCAGATCCGCCGCCCACACAGACGCAGCCCGCAAATGCGCCGCCCGCCCACGTCGTCCCCGCCGAGCCACCGGATCTCTCCACGATCATAACACCTTACGACCTATACGACGACGACGACATCGCCCACCGAACGATCTACGTGGAGACCTCCCGGGGCTGCCCCCACGCCTGCGCCTTCTGCCTCTCGGCCCTCGACCGCAAGGTCCGTCGCTTCCCCAAGGACCAGACGCTGGCGAACCTGCGCTCCCTGCTCGACCGCGGCGTAACCCACCTCAAGTTCGTGGATCGCTCGCTGCACCTGGGCCACGCCGAGGCCGTGCTGGACCTGCTCCTCGAACCCCGGGACCACCCGGTCATGGCGCACTTCGAGCTGGTGCCCGATCGACTGCCCCAAAAACTCCGCCCCCTCATCGCCCGCTTCGCCCCGGGCACCCTCCAGCTCGAGGCCGGCGTCCAGACCTTCGATCCCCAGGTTGCCGCCCGCATCGGCCGGGCCCAGGATCCCGCCCGGGTGGCTGACACCCTCGCCTTCCTCGCCACCACCGCCGCCCACGTGCACGCGGACCTGGTGGCCGGACTGCCCTCAGAGACCCTCGAGGCCTTCGCCACGGGCTTCGACCGCCTCCTCGCCCTCGGACCCCAGGAGATCCAGGTGGGCATCCTCAAGCGCCTCCGCGGCGCCCCCATCACCGCCTTCGCCGACGACTTCGGCCTCGTCTTCAACCCCGAGCCGCCCTACGAGATCCTCCAGACCTCCACCCTCGACTTCCCCACCCTCATGCGCCTCAAGCGCTTCTCCCAGGCCTGGGATCGCGTGTCCAACAGCGGCCACTTCCGTGACTCGGTCCCCCTCCTGTGGCAAAACGACTCCCCCTCCGGCGACTCCCCCTTCGCCAGCTTCCTCCACTTCACCGACTGGCTCCACGCCCAGGCCGGCCGCACCCACTCCATCGCCCTGAAGCGCCTGGCCAACTTCCTGTTCACCTACCTCACCGACGAACGCCACCTCGACCCGGCCCTCGTGGGCCCCACCCTGCTGGCCGACTACCGCCGAGGCGGCCGCCGGGACCGCCCCTCCACCCTCCAGCCCTTCCCCGAACCTCCACCCGAGCCTAAGCCTAAGCCTGGGCCTGGGCCCCAGACCAAGTCAGCATCCCACCAGGCCCCGCTGAAACGCCAGGCCCGCCACCTCCCCCGCACCTGAGAGAAACCGGCCGGCAGGTTTGTGCAGATCAAGACCTTTGGTTCCAAATTGCACAAGTCGCCTGAATCGAATCGCCCAAAATCATGCCGACCTCCACGCCGGTCGCTGAGGCGGGTTGCGGTGTTTCCGAGGAGCAGACCTCAAATTCGTTCTCGGTTTGGACCCACCACAGATGACGCGTCGCGGCTGTGGGCAACCTGCCTGGGCCCAACCTCGGGCCTGATGACCAGTGGGTTGTTCGGAGCGACAGCCTCAGTGCTGACGTGGAATGCAGTACCCGAGTCATCAGCTTAGGGCCCGCACCAGTAGCGGGCACCGTTTTGCAGATAGACAGGACTCCCGCCTGAATCATAGGATCCACTCCAAATAATCATCTCGTTTCCAGTCCAAA
>JAOZUO010000325.1 GCA_029938605.1 Deltaproteobacteria bacterium
CGCCACGGCGATCTACGAGATCCTCACGGAGGATCTGCTGCCGCCCTTCTTGTAGAGAGTGGGTTATTCTCCGCAGGAACTTTGACTGTGGAACGATTTCGACTCGGAAATATGAGCCCACCCTAGTCTCTGATGGCGGGAATTGCCACCGCTACTCTCAAGGGGCAACGAGGCGGTGGCACAGGGTGTTCGGGCCGATACCCAGAGAATAAGCGTGGTGAAGCGGTAGTGCTATGGGCAGACAGTCTCCTCGAGGCGACTGATACGGATCAGGTCGTTGTCCAGCATGGATATCCGGAAACGCGAGATCAGCACGTCGCCAAAGTCGCTGGACACCAGCTTCGTTCCGGTGCTGGTCATCAAGACGGTGCCCAAGCTCACGCCGTTGGCGTCCCAGGCCTCGACGCTGGTCTGCCCGAGGGATCCGCTTCCGCCTTGACCGGCCATGTTGACAAAGTAGGAGATGTCTTGCGACGGAGCGTCAAACGTGAACTCGATCCACTCAGAACCGTCCACGGTGTTGCTGGAGGCGCCCCCTACGATCCCCAGTCCGTTGAGGTTCAAGACATTCACGTCGTTGGAGCCGGTGACGGCGAAGGTGCCCTCATTCAAGCTCGGTGTGCTGAACGTACCGAGGTTGGTGAAATTGTGATTTTGAGTAGTCGGACTGGTCACCTCCACGTTGAAGTAGCCGGTCGTCTGCAGACCGGGAGTCCCGTCTTCCTGTGCCACGATTTGCATTGTGTAGATACCTGGGGCTACCGCCCCGGCGGCCCACTCCAGCACGGCGGTGCTCCCTTGTGGCGTGAAGGTGGCTCCGGGCGGCAGGCCAATGGCGTAGTAGGTCAGCGGGTCGTCGTCGGGATCCACGGCCTCGAAGGATTCGCTGAACGCGCCGCACACGGAGACGGAGCCGGCCACGGGCCATCCGATCCAGGTGGGCGGCATGTTGCCGGCGGGGGCGACCACCTGGATCGGCACCATCAGGATGTCCTCGAGTGGGGGCACGCCCGCGTCGGTGACCCGGAAGGCGGCGTAGAAGGTGCCCTCGGTGCCCGCCGCGGGGGTCCAGTCGAAGGTACCCGAGGTCGCATCGAAGGTGGCGCCGGTCGGAAGAAAATCCGCCTGCCAGGTCAACGCGTCGTTGTCGGGATCCACGGCGGTTACCACGAAGCTGAGGGTGTCGCCCACGAGCACGGATTGTCCGGCCATTGGATCGGCCACGGGCGCGTGATTGGGCTCGGGGGCGTTTGGATCGTCCACCGTCACGGTGAATCCGGCGTAGTCCGCCAGTGCCGGAACGCCATCGTCGGTGGCCGAGACCACCAGCCAGTAGGACTGGTCCTCCTGACCCGCCGCGGGAATCCAGGTCAGCACATTTCCAACCAGGCTGGCGCCGGTGGGCGCGCTCGCCAGGGCGTAGGTGATGGCGTTGCCGTCCGGGTCGGTGGCGTCGAGGGTGATCTGCAGCGTATCGCCGAGCATCAGCGCCCTGTCGCCAACGGGCATGAGCACCGGCGGGTGGTTCTCAGGAACCACCGTACCCACCACCGTCACGGTGAACAGCCCGTAGGCCGACTGTGGCAGCGTGCCGTCATCCACGGCGGTCATCAAGAACGGGTGGGAACCCTCGTCGCCCGTGCCCGGGGTCCAGGTGATCGTGCTACCCGCGAGGGTGGCGCCGGCCGGCGCGCTCGTGAGCGAGAGGGTGACCCCGTCGCCGTCCGGATCGGTGGCGTCCACGGTGACGACAACCGGGTCGCCGACCGAGACTGTCAGGTTGGCCACCGGTGTGATTATGGGCGGGTTGTTCGGCGGATCTTCCGGCCCGAGGACCGTGACGATGACTTGGGCGTAGACTGTCAACGCCGGCACGCCGTCGTCGGTGGCCGACAGCACGAGTATGTGCACGCCCACGTCTGCCACGCCCGGGGTCCACGTCAGCTCTCCAGCTAAAAGCGTGGTGCCGGCCGGACCGGAGGCGAGCTCGAGGGTTACCGTGTCGCCGTCCGGATCGGAGCTGATGATCTCCAGCGAGAGGGTGTCGCCCGCGCTGAGCGTGGCCCCACCCGGCGGTACGATGATCGGTTCGTGATTGATGGCCCCGGCAGCGCTGCCTTCCCCACAGGCTGGTAGGCCCAGGGTCGCCACGGCGGACAAGGTGAGCAGGGCCACTGGCAGCCAATGGCCAGCATGGCCGACAGAGAACCCGTGAGGTTGTTTTTGTCGTTTCATCCGATCGTGCCTCCGTATCGTCGTTGGGATTGATTGTCTGCGAAAACGTGTACCACATCACACTTTCCAGGTGAACCATGGTTTTTTTGCGAATCGGGGTGATCAACCCAGTAATATCTCACGCTGAATCGCAAGCAGGGCCGCTTTCGCGGCACAAAAAGGGCCACGGCCGCGTCATGACCCGCGCGGGCAAGGTCTGGCGCTCGATCGGACGCACGTCTCCGACTCCGGGCTGCGTCTGCTCGTCGCGTGCAAGACCTTGCGACGGCTCATGCTCGCCGAGCTCAGAATCTCGCAGAAGAGTTTGGCCGCGTTCAAACGCCTCCGACCCGATTGCCTGGTGACCATGGAATGAGGGCCCAACAACGCCGCTCGGGTCGGCAGAACCCCCATCAACGGACCCACCGCCTCCCCCACCTTCCGCGTTAAAACCATGACCGTGGCCGGCAGCTAAGCCGGCGCCCTGGTCCGGCGCCCTACGATCATGGTTGCGGGATTGAAGTTGCGCTGTGCTTCGTTTCTTCGCACACTCAGCGGCATGAAGAGGAATCCGTCCGAACCTCAGCCCAGCCCGCCTCTCCCCATGCCCAACGCCTCGGGTGAAAAAAAAGGCTCTGGGACTGGGGTGGTCGTTGCTGTGAGCCTGGCGCTGGTTGTCATCGTGTCGGTTGGGGCGTGGTGGATGGTCGCCCGGAAGAGCGCCCAAAAAGTGCGTTCACCCGCTGTGACGACCTGGTCCACCTCGGCCACCGCTTACCGTAGCAACCTCGGCAAGTCGATTTCCTTCCACTGCCCACCAAAGGGGCGCGCCGGCGCAGTGTGGGGCAGCGGTCCGTACACCGATGACTCCTCGGTTTGCACTGCGGCGGTGCACACGGGGCTGATCACCTTCGCTGCGGGCGGGTCGGTGAAAATCACGGTCTCGCAGGGTCAGGGGAGCTACCGGAAAAGCCTACGTCACGGCGTGCGAACCTCGAATTTTGGTCGCTTCAGCGGCAGCTTTTTCTTCAAGCAGGCCAAGCCCACGCCGGTGGACCTGGCGTCACCGACAACGTCAAAGCCCTCGGTGACGACCTGGAGCACGAGCCCCTCCGCACACCGCGCCAAGATCGGCCATCGCTTCGACTACCAGTGTCCACCCAAGGGATCGAACGCCAACGTGTGGGGCAGTGGGCCCTACACCCTCGACTCCTCGGTGTGCAATGCCGCGGTACACGCCGGCTTGATTACCCGCAGCAAGGGCAGCCGCGTACCCATCGAGATCACCAGGGGGCTTGGTCAGTACCCCGGCACCTCAAAGCACGGTGTCACCACCAGCCGTTGGGCAGCGTTCCACACCAGCTTCCGCGTCATCGGCACCCCGGCCATCGACGCTCTGCCGACCCCGCCCTAGTCAGTATTCGGTGGACATATCCAGCACCAACGCCAAATACAGCTCGATGATGCCGCCATTGTCCGCCAGCAGGTTCTTTCCCACTCTGAGCGGTGGGGTCCCGGTCCTTAAGAATTTCCATTCTGACTTATGGATATTTAGGAAAATATAGTGGGTTCTCAGGAGTCGGGCTTGAGCCCGATGGTCTGGTCGCCGAACAGGGCGAAGGCGAGC
>JAOZUO010000204.1 GCA_029938605.1 Deltaproteobacteria bacterium
ACCCGGAGGACTGGGAGCCGAGTCACCTCTTCCACCCCATGACCGGGATGCTGCCGGGAGAGCGGGAGACCGTGGTGGCGCACTTTAGTTCGCGGTTCTTTGACTACCTCAAGCGAGAGCGGAAGTGGCCGCGGGGGCATCGGATCGTGGCCGAGGATGACCACGTCCGCTTCTCAGCAAAGCTGGCCCTCAACGATGAGCTGCTGAACTGGTTCCTGGGGTTCGGGCCGGACGTGGAGATCGTGGAGCCTGAGTGGTTCCGGGAGCGGCTGGCGGACAAAGCGCGCCGGACGGCAGCGGTCTATGGAACTGAAAAATGAGCCTCATTGCTCGGACAACGCAATTGTTCGAGGGGCGATTGCCTATGCCAGGAGACGAGCAACATGATTTCCAAGGACATCAGGCGCGAACACGTTGTGGCCGTATTGCGGAGCATTGAACCGGAGGATGTCCCCAGACGACGACGTTCAACCAAGTTCGAGCTCATCTACGAGGGGCGTCGATATCCACCAAAGTACGTCGTGAGCCTGGCGGCCAAGGAAGCGCTGGGTGAGGAACTGGAGCCAGAGAGCTATAGCGGTGGGAAGGAAACAAATGGCTTCCTGATCTCGCTCGGGTTCGCTATCGAGCGAGCGGACGGCTCGGTGGTGACGGTGGCGAGCAGTGCGTATGCCGCTGGTAAACGAGAAGCGAAGCCAGCCAGAACCACGCGGCGCACAAAGGAACAGAAGGCTTTACCCCAGCGGCGAGCCGGCAGGCGAGCCGCTCCCAAGAAGCCGGGGCACAACCCTCGATGTTCCGAGTGTAAGAATCGGATTGGTGATCTGCTCCGGGCTGCATTCGGAGTCTCGGGGGTCGTTCGGCGCGAGCACAAGCTGAAATTGCCCGTTCGATACTCCGACTATCG
This sequence comes from Deltaproteobacteria bacterium, assembly GCA_029938605.1. Lineage (GTDB taxonomy): Bacteria > Myxococcota_A > Polyangia > HGW-17 > JAJRWW01 > JAJRWW01. The sequence continues at coordinate 908 of JAOZUO010000204.1, forward strand.
TGAAGTCGAGAGACGCGCCGACCTTCAAGCAGTGTACGATGCTCTCGTTCAGTTCCGAGGTCACACAGATTTCGTGCGGTCGACAACTGTCCGGCCCTGCGACTTCTACGTCGATCCACCAGGTTTGATCGTCGAGCTGGATGAGCCTCAGCACTTCACGAAGGCACGTGCCGTTGCGCTGCGGGCATACGCAGACGACGTGAAGCTCGGCTTCGATCGCCAGGCCTGGATTGAGCTCAGTGAAGCGCTCGCGAAACGGGACAATGATCCACCCTACCGAGACGAGCAGAGAGCCTGGTACGACACGGTTCGAGATTTCGCATTCCCGGCGGGCAAGACCAGTCGGCCAACAGCCCGGCTCCAAATGGGAGAGGAAGCGTGGTGCAGGAGGGACCCCTCCAATACCGACGATGTGGAGTGGTTCAAGCGGCAGGTATTGCAGGACCAGGTGGAAGGTGAGCCCCGCTCCATGAGCTCGCTTCGAGTCGCGCTGGTCGTTCCCCACAAGGGGCCCAAGGTCCGTGGTGGCGTCTCCTACCGGGAGAAGCAGCTGAGGAAGCTGTGTCATGCAGGTGAGGTCGACCTTGTGGTTCACGACGAGCATTTCCTGTCCGGCGGCCTATCCGATGCACATCGTGTAGCGCGTGACTACGCAGCATCTCTTGGTGTACCTGTGCTCTCGGGCTATCGCTGTAGTGAGGGATTCGTGGCTGCTGTGTACTCAAATCCTTCGGCGGCACCTGGTGACTCAAGAGAGCACCTGTACCTGAAGCACACTTCAGCCCGCAAGCTCGCCTACGAGAGGAAGGGATATCGCGGCCGCTCCGATCCGATGTTCAATCCGATTCGGCTGGGGCCACATCGGCTGGGCGTGATGATTTGCCACGACATGTTCTTCGGTCTGGTCACGGCAATGCTCTTGGAGCGCGGTGCCAGCGCGCTGGTCGACCTCACAGGTGGCAACGTTGTGCTCAAGAAATGGAAAACCATCGCGCAAGCTCGATCGATCGAGTTGGGGGGGGCGTTTCTATGCACAATGGCCTTGAAGCCTGCCAAATCGGGTGGAGGTGAAGCGTTTGTGTTCAACGACGGCGTAGAGCACGAGCCTGAACGACGCTACCTACGAGCTGGAAACGCGGCTGGATTCGCAATTTACAGCCTGTCCAGCACAGCGCCGACAGCAAAGCCCCTGCGGCTCGTCCAGAGGTTCAGCAAGAAGACGTACTCCGATATCCTCGTAGCCCTTGGCTCAGATGCCGGCGATGTCAACGTCGTGAGTCGCGACGGTAAGGTGGATATCGCGGGCCGGGGCTTCGTTGGTCACCATCGCGGCTGGGCATTGTTCAAGCGACCGAAAGGGATGGTCGGTGTACTCCCCATGCCGCTCGAAAGAATCTACGATCCCTCAGCGCTCTATGTTGAAGCTCCGGAACCGTCCGCCGGCATCAAGCATCACATCGTGGTGTACTACTCCGAAACCACGCCACCCGACACGAATCGTCCTCTGGCAATGGCTCGGCTACGGGCGATCGAGCACCGGATCGCAGCGTGCGTGATGGCCGGCTCCATGCGTGAGGTCATCAAGACTAACAACTACAAGTTTATCCAGCGGCTAAAAGCCGTCGACGGCGTATTCGGGCTCAACACGGCCAACCTGGGTGGCACCCGCGTGACAGGAAGTAATGCGATTCCGGGCGATATGTTCAGACACTACCTGGCGCTGAGCCCGGCAGTTTCGGGCGCTGCTATTGTTTCGGGAGAGCCCGACGAATGAGACCATAGTCCCGCAAAACGCATCGCCACGGCAGCCCCCGGGAATCGTACAGCTGATGTCCCGGCTCCGAACGGGCAGGGCTTTGCCTCCATAGAGACTGAATCTGGAGGCCGAGCCCGATGACCGACATCGCCACATCTTCCATCACGTGCCCACGTTACGAGCGGAGCGCTCGTGGGAAGCGGTGCGTCCACTACCAGGATGGCGGGCGGTGCGCCCGCGCCAGTGGGGCACAGTCGGCCTGTGTCGAGTGGCTGAAGGTCAACGGCCGTCCGGTGGGGGCGGGCGAGACGGAGCCGGTGGTGGCCCCGACAGAGCCCCTGGACCGGGACTTGTTCGGCAGCCCGATCCAGGCAGACCGCACGCGCCGCGGATCCCAGAGGAAGCCCGCGACGAATGCCACCGCGCAGGTGGCCCCCCCGACCACACCGCGTAAACCTCCGCTAGTCAGGAACGTGACGGACGAGGAGGTTGCGTCCTTCAAGGCGATCAGGGCGGAGGTGTGCATCCGCTCCGAGGACGTCGGGGAGGTGTGGGTGGTGCCGGAGTACACGGGCGCGGATCGGCAGGAGCTCAGCGTTGAGCACTCGGTCACGCTGGCGACCATCTGCGCGGTGTTCCCGGGAGCCAAGGTGGTTTCGCTGGCGCCCCTGGCGGCGACCGATGCTCAGGAGCGATCATGACTGACACCCGTACCGACGACTTTCACGAGGAAGAGGAGCCCTCTCCGGTGGTGTTGACGGTAGACGAGCTGGCGGCGCTGCTGAGGGTGGAACGCAAGACGGTGTATTCGGCGATCCTGCGTGGGGAGATCCCGGGTGTTCAGCGGGTTGGCAGAACCATTCGCATAGGCCGGGCGGCTGTTGTAAGCTGGCTAAATAGCGGCCAAGGCTGCGTTTCTCGCTCGAAGAGGAGATCTCGATGAGTGTGAGACGTGATCGCTTTCAGTGTCCAAAAACGGGCAAGGAGCGTTTCTATTGGAGAGTGGACATCGTGTTCGAACATCCTGACGGCAGCGTGCAGCGCGTGCGGAAAACCTCCCCGGTGAATACCCGGAAGGGGGCCGAGCAGTACGAGCGGCAGATTCGCCAGAAGCTGCTGGACGGAACCTACACCCGGCGACGAAAGGAGAAAGTACCCGAGAAGGATGGGCCGACCGTTCCGACCTTCAAGACCTTCTCGAAAGAGTTCATGACAGTCTATGTTCAGACCAACAACAAGCCATCCGAGGTGCAGAGTAAGGAGTCGATCCTGCGGAGACATCTGCTTCCGGCTTTTAGGCGGAAGCGGTTAGACGAGATTGGGCAGCGGGACATCGAGCGGTACAAGAGCAAAAAGCTCGCCCTCGACCTCAGCCCGAAGACCATCAACAACCAGCTGACGGTGTTGCGGAGACTGCTGGCCGTGGCGGTGGAGTGGGGGATCATCCCGATGGTGCCACCCATCAAGTGGCTGCGCGTGCCACCGCAGAGCTTTGATTTTCTCGACTTCGAGGAGACCGAGCGGCTGCTCGCGGCTGCCGAAGAGGAGTGGCGGCCGATGATCACCCTGGCGTATCGCTCGGGGCTTCGGCAGGGGGAGCTGCTGGCGCTTCGCTGGGGAGACGTGGATCTTGCGGCCGGACAGCTGGTGGTTCGGCGGGCGGTGGCGCGGGGGTTCATGGGGACGCCGAAGAACGGGCGGACCCGGTCGATCCCGCTGAGCGAGGCGACGGTAGCCGAGCTGAAGCGGGCACTCTTGCCGTTCGGCCGCGGGAGGCGGAAGCGTGTGCGGCTGAAGGCAGGTGAGGGGGAGCGCAGGGACGAGGACCTGGTCTTCTGTGACAGCATGGGGAATCTGTTGAGCAAGGGCAGCTGCAAGTGGCCCCTGTGGCGGGCCTGTGCCAAGGCCGGCCTACGGAGGATCGGCTGGCACGTGGCACGCCACTCCTTTGCCAGCCACCTCGTGATGCGGGGCGTGCCGTTGAAGGTCGTCCAGGAGCTGCTGGGCCACCAGACGATCCAGATGACCGAGCGCTACAGCCACATGACGCCGGACGTGAGGCGGGGTGCCATCGAGCTGTTGGAGGGGGAGCCTGAGCTACGGCCAAATAACGGCCAAACTGCAGGTGTCAAGGATGCAGATGAGCGCAAGTAGCTGTTATTGCAGCGTTTTACAGATGGAGGCGCCGGGAGTCGAACCCGGGTCCGGAAGTGATCCACTGGGGCGTCTACGAGCATAGTCGTTGTTTTAATTCGCGGCGGAGGACGCCCAACGACAGGCTTCTACCGACGCTAAGACAGCCTATTTATTTCGCGATTCAGCCGGCTGGCGTGCTGGGCGCTAGTCCGATTTAATGACGCTCAATCCAGACGCCTCAGACGGGGCTTCTGGGTGGGCGCTCGCATTAAGCAGCGAGAGCGTACGAGTTATCGTTCGCGTTTGATGTTTCTGCCTTTTTGTGAGGGGACAGAAACCCCCAGCTTCGCAACCTCAGCTTCATTCACCCCCGTCGAAACCACGTCGCCCCCGTTTGTCCTTTTGGCCTGTTTGGGCCTTAGGGGTGGTGGTGACCACGATTATATGGGTCGTGGAAGCCAACTAAGGTTAATTTGGCACTGGGATGGGGTGTAGTCAAGGTTTGGGGGCGGATTTGGCGGATTTGGAGGGGGAGGGGAGGGGTTCCTCGCTTTGCTTCGGAATGACAGCAAGGGATTCGGAGGGGGAGGGGATGGATCCCCGTTTTCACGGGGATGACAGATCCGGAGGGGGGAGGGGAGGGGAGAGATTCCTCGCTTTGCTTCGGAATGACAGAGGGGGAGGGGAGTGGAGGGGGAGGGGGACTTTCTTAGAAGCAGGTGGTTATGCAGGCGTCTAGGTGGGTTTTCCAGCAGGGGATTAGGCATTTGGCGGTTTCGGTCCAGCTTTGGGCGCCTAGGATTGCGCAGGTGGAGGAGCAGGTGCGGGCGGTTTGGCCGCAGCGCTTTAGGCAGGAGCCCAGGCGGCCTACTGTGGCGCCGGTGCATTTGGTGTAGCCGGCGGCGCGGGAGGCTACCTGGCAGGAGACTCTGCGGAGGCCTTGGGCGGTGCCGGTGATTTGGTCGCACTTGGTGTCGGCTTTGGCGCGGGTGGAGGCCAGGCAGACCTGGAACTCGGTTTTTTGTTCAGGGAGGGCCTGGATGTCTATGGAGACGTAGTTGGCTTCTTGATGGGCTCGGCTGGGCAGTATGGCCAGGTGGATCAGGGCGACCAGGGCGATGGCCGGCATGCCGAGGCCTAGCACCCAGCCGGTGGGGTGGGGTAGGAGCTGGCTGACCTGGGAGCGTTTGGGGGTTAGCTCTTTGAGATAGTGGAGCTTTTGTAGTGCGGTGGGGTTGGTGGATGTTTGGGCTTTGGGGGACTCTGCCTGGTTTTCCAGGTTTTCGCCGCATTTTACGCAGAGCTTGGCGTCTTTTTTGACGTTTGCTTTACAGGATGGGCACTGCATGGGGTCGACTCCTTGCGAAAAACGCTTTGGTTAGGGCCATTGTGTCATAGGGGCGTCGTCGACGCCATGGCTGTGTGAGTTGTAACCGGTGGGGGTGGGGGACTATTCCCGGGGAGAGGAGGGGAGATTTACCGCTTCTTCCGGCGCTTATTTTTGCGTGTGGGTTTGCGGCGGGGTTTGCGGTCGGAGTCGGGGGTGATCTTCTTTGGCTTGGGCTTTGGCTTGTTTGCGTCGTCTCCGGCCCCGGCCCCGCCTCCGGCGCCGGGGGCTACTAGGCGGCCTCGGCGGTCGGGCATGGGGACGCCGTCGCCTCGGAAGCGGAAGAGCTTCTTTTTTAGGCCTCGCCCGTGGATGATTAGCAGGTACAGCGTTATGAGCAGGCAGAGCCACCCGAAGGACCAGCCCACGGCGGCGTAGATGGTGGTGGTGTGCGGCATCATGGCCACCGACTCCATGAGGATGTACGGCTTGGGCCAGGCCGAGCTTTGCCATACGCCCCGGCGCTTCTTTTTTAGGCCGGCTTTGGCTACGGCGGAGGCGGGGTCGTTCATGCCCTTGGGCCGCTTAAGCGGGTCCACCGACGGCGTCTGCACGGTGATGCGTCCGGTGGCGTCGATGAAGGTGGAGGTGCCGGTGTTCACCGCGCGCACCATGGGCCGGCGGTGCTCGATGGTGCGGTATACGGCCAAGGCCAGGTGCTGGTAGGGCTCGGCGGTGGCGCCGAACCAGGCGTCGTTGGTGATGTTGATGAAGACGTTGGGCTTTTCGGCGGCCATCTGGCGCCCGAGCTTGGGCAGGATGTCCTCGAAGCAGATCATGGGGCCGATGCGGTGTCTGCCGAACTTGAAGGTCGTCGACTTGTCGCCCGGCGTGAAGTTGGACATGTGCCGCTTTTGGAACTGTCGCTTGAGGAAGCCGAACTGGCTGAGGAACCCGTGCAGGGGGATCTGCTCGCTGAAGGCCACCAGGTACTGCTTGTCGTACAGGTCGCCCACCTCTCCGGACGAGTCGATGAGCACGGCGGAGTTGTAGAGCTTCTCCGGCCACTTGTGTCCGTCGATCTTGGTGCCCTTGCCCCAGTGGTTGGTTTGGACGCCCAGCATCAGCGGCGTCTGGATGAAGTGGTCCGGGTTCTGCGCGCGGTTGGGGTCCCGCAGGTACAGGGGAGCGTAGGGCCCGGCCCGGGTCAGCAGGGAGAACCACTGCTTGCCCATGCGCGTGCGGTCCCTCGACAGGGGGAACGGATGCGTGGACTCGGGCCACACGATGAGCTCCGCGCCGCGCTTCTCCAGCTCCTTGCTGAGCTGGTGGTGCAGGGAGAGCTGGGCGAAGGCGAAGTCCACCTTCCCCTTGAGTCGGATGCCCAGGTTGGCCTGGACGACGCCGATCTTTACCTTGGGGGCGGCCTTGATCTTGGCGTCGTAGCGGTGCATCTGGATGAAGCCGTAGACGACGGTGAACACCACCAGCCCGGCGGCGATGGCCGCCCGGCGCCCGGGTCCGGCCTTGGTGATGGAGAGCTTCATCTTACCGCGCCAGGCCAAAAACAGGTCGAACAGCGCGCCGCTGAACATGAGCAGCAGGAACGTCACGCCCAGGGGCCCGGTGATGTCGGCGATCTGAATCACCGGTCGCACCCATGCCTGGGTGATGGCCACGTAGAAGGGGAACTCCATGGGCAGCACCAGCTCGCAGGTCACGAACACCACGGGCGCCACGAAGGTCCAGCCCAGGCTGGGGCGCCTGCGCAGGATCGCTACGGTCACCGCGCCGAAGACGCCGTAGACCAGCGCCTGGTAAAAGGCGATGAGGGCCGTGCCGAAGATGCCCACCGCCAGGGGGAGCCCCGCGTAGGACACGAGGGTGTGGCTGATCCAGTAGAAGCCGCCGTAGTTGCCCACGAACCCCGCCAGCATGGCGTACCAGAAGGCCTTGCGGGGCGTCTTGTCGTGGATGACCCACATGAGCGGCAACGAGGCGACCCAGGCGAAGGGCCAGATGTCGATGTCGGAGCAGGCGGTGAACCACAGCACGCCCGACAGGATGCAGAGCCCCATATCCGTGAGGATGCTCTGGATCGGGCGCCTGGGCGCCTTGTCCTTGCGAGCTTTGCTGCGGTCTTTGCTGCGGTCTTTGTTTTTGTTTCTGCTGAAAAATCCCATAGGTCAGTCGACGATCTTCAGGTTGAGGGCTCCGGGGAGCACGGAGAATGTGGCCGGCAATCGCCCCGGGGTCTCGCCGTCCACGTCTAGTAGCACGTGTTCGTCGGGATTGCTCGGGCGCGCTTCCAGGCGGCGGATGCGGTCGGCGCGTACCTTGGGGTGGCCCAGGTGCGTGCCGAGGTAGAGCTGCGGGGCGAAACGGAGCATATCCAGGGGCGAGAAGTCCCCAATGGCCACCGCGTCCAGGTAGCCGTCGTCGGGACTCGCGTAGGGCGCCACCTGCATGCCCCCGCCGAAGTACTGCCCGTTGGCCACCGCGAGGTTGACGATCTTCATGGAGTAGCTCTCCGAGTCGTCCAACCGCACCTGCACGCGTTGGTTGCGGTAGGTGGTGGCCGCACGCAGAGTGCTCGCCATGAACGACAGGGTGCCGCCCAGGGACTTGCCCGACTCGTTGACGTACTTGTCCACCAGGCCGCCCATGCCGAAGCTGGCGATATTGATGAAGTAGCCCGACGCCTGTTCGCCGGCGTGGGTGGTGTAGTGCAGCCGGCCCAGGTCCAGGGGCTGGAAGGCGCGTCCCCGGAGAGCCGCCGCGCTCTTCCGCAGATCCTTGGAGATCTTCAGCGTCTTGCGGAAGTCACCCCCCGTACCCAGGGGCAGCACCCCCAGCACGGCGTCGGGGTTCACGGGCCGGTCGCCGTCCATGAAACCAGCGGCCACCTGGGAGATGGTGCCGTCCCCGCCCAGGGCCACAACCTGTTCGAATCCGCCGTCGAGGGCCTGCCGCGTGAGGTGCGGGGCGTGGTTACCGCGCTCGGTGAACCGGTGCTCAAAGGGACCAAAGGACGACCAAATGTCATCCGAGATGCGACCCCACTGTCGGCCCAGGAGACCGCCGCCACTGGCGGGATTGGCCACCACGAGGGTCTTCAGGTTGGTCGTCATGGCGCCCAAGTTACTTGAAGCTTCCCCAAAAATCCAGACGACTGGCGCCTCCCGACCTTGACGCCCCCCAAGGGGTCGGCTAGCTTCCCGCATGGGCCTATGGGGTACTATTAGGGTACCTTGGGGTATTAGGGGCTGATTGAATTCACAGTTTTTCCGGAGGCGTAGATCTCGATGGTAGCGATTCTTCGAATATTGGGGCTGATGGTGGTGGTGGTGGTGGTGGTAGTGGTGGTGGGCGGTTGCAACCCCGCGATTCACGTGTCGGGAGACCAGACCGCCAACGCCAGCCTACGGAACTACACCGTTGATGAGCTCACCCGTACGTTCAACCGCCAGGTGGAGGCGGCCAAGGACATCCAGATGTCGGCCACCCTGTGGGATCTGGCGTATATCGTACGCTTCCAGGAGGCCCGGACGACGCGCAAGGAGCAGAGCGCCGAGGTGGCCAAGGCGAACATCGCGGCCTGGCGCAAGCGGTTCGTGGAGGGGCAGACCTCCTTCCGGATCCGCGTGGAGCTGCTCAACCGCGGCGAGGTGCTCCGGGGCCAGGACCGCATCCTGGAGCTCAAGCAGTGGTCTTGGAAGCTGAGGTTCTCCGACGGCAAGACGGTGGCCTACAGCCGCATCCACGTGGAGCTGGCCAAGCGCTACAAGGCGCCAAAGGATGGAGATGGAGATGGGGGCGGGGGCGGGGCCGGGAGCGGGGGCTACCACCACCGGCTCGACGGCGTCGTACACTTCGCCAGGCGGATTGACCCCGCGAAGCATCGCTTCATCGAGCTGCTGGCCTACCCGCCGGGAGATCGCCCGGTCGCAAAGCTCCGCTGGAACCTGAAGCGCCCATGAGGTAGTACTCCCCGTCAAACCACTGTTCAGACAAACCACTGTTCAGACAAACCACTGTTCTGGCAAACCACTGTTCTGGCAAACCACTGTTCAGACCCGCAGGATCCCACAGCCCTATGTTCGAAGCCATCACCGCCTGGCGTTATCTGTTCCGCCCCCGCTACTCGCCCGGGCGGATGGTCTTCGCGCTGATGACCTTGTTCACGGGCGTTGGGGGCGTCGCCATCCAGACCCTGGGGCCCCGCCCCGAGACCCTGGCGCTGTTGCTGCTGGGCGTGGGGGGCGCGCTCCTGGGAGGGGGCGGCTTGGGGGCGCTGGCCTTGCGGGGGAGCGATTCCCGGAGGATCCTGACGGTGCTGGCGGGTGTGGGCGTGGTGGTGCTGGTGGGCGCCGGCCTTGTGTGGGTCATCCGGCCGGCGTCGGAGTACGTGGGCGCCGGCCTGGGCGCGCTGGGGTTTCTGCTCTTTGTCATGGCGTGCCTGCTCTTCTTGTTCACCATGTTCACGGTGGTGTCTATCCTGGCGGTCTTCGTGGCGGTGTCCACCATGGTGATGGTGCGATCGGTGACCAACGGCTTTAGCCAGGAGTTCAAGGACAAGGTGCTGGGCTTCAACGCCCATGTGCTCGTAATGAAATGGGGATATGGGCTGACCGAGTACCCGGAGGTCATCGCCGAGGTGAAAAAGATCCCCCGGGTCACAGGGGCGGCGCCGTTCACCATCGCGGACATGCTGGTGGCCAAGGGCGCCGAGCACACCCACGTGCTCATGAAGGGTGTGCAGCCCAGCACGGTGGGGGAGGTGCTCGACCTCAAAAAGTATGTCCACGCCGACAACGCCGCGGATCTGCAGCGCCGCATCAACTCCATGGGATACCACCTGGACAAGGGCGCCCTGGGTGCCGGTCAGACGGGCGAATGCAAGTGCAAGACCGACGCCGATGGCGACTGCATCCCCGGATCCCGGCGGAAGTGCAAGCTGCCCGGCATCATGATCGGCACCCGCCTGGCCTCGCGGCTCAAGACCAAGGTGGGAGACATCATCCGGCTCATCTCCCCCACGGCGGAGATCCAGAAGCTGCGCGGGGAGGTGCGCGGCGGTCCCCCCGTGGCGCGGGACTTCCGGGTGGTGGGGCTTTTTTACTGCGGCTTCGAGGAGTACGACCAGAAGCTGGTTTTTGTACACCTCAAGGCGGCCCAGCACTTTTTGAATCCGGGCTCGGGGCCGGACAAGGAGGCCGTGCTCGGCGTGGAGATCAAGCTCGATGACATCTACGCCGCCCAGGACGTGGCCCGGACCATCGAGAAGCGCCTCGGCGGTAAGCCCTACCGGGTGATCACCTGGATGCAGCTCAACAAGCCGCTCTTTTCAGCCCTGCGTACCCAGCGGCTGATCATGATCATCATCTCGGCCATCCTGCTCATGGTGGCCGCCTTCTGCATCCTGGCGGCCCTGGCCATGATGGTCATCGACAAGACCCGGGAGGTGACCATCCTGCGGTCCATGGGGGTCTCGTCGGGGGGTATCGCGCGCATCTTCCTGATGGTGAGCCTGATCATCGGCTTTGTGGGGGTGACCCTCGGGGTGGGCTACGGGTTGCTCATGTGCAACATGCTGGGGCGGCTGAACTTCCCACTGGATCCGAAGGTGTACCTGATCAGCCGCCTGCCGGTGATGGTGGTCTACAAGGAGATCTTCTACGTCATCGGCGGCACGATGATCCTGTGCTTCAACGCGGCCCTGTACCCGGCCTTCAAGGCCGCGGCCCTGCGGCCCGTGGACGGACTACGGCACGAGTAGTGAGTAGGGAGTAGGGGATTCTCCGATACGCGGAGCAGGGAGTAGGCGCTGAGGGCTAGACGGGGGCGTTGGCGTTGGCGCCGACGCCGGCGTTGGCCTTGGCGGCCTCGAGGGCGGCGGCTTCCTTGCGGGCGACGAGATCGGCGAGGCTGGAGTCGTCCAACACCTTGCGCATGGCGTCCTGGGCGTTCTGGAACACCGGTCGGATGGGGCAGTACTCCTCCATGGTGCAGTCGTCGTGGTCGAAGAGGCACCGGTTGATGTAGATCGGGCCGTCGATGGCCTGCACAATCTGGAGCAGCGTGATTTCGCTGGGCTGCTTGGCCAGCTTGTACCCGCCCCTTGCGCCCCGTCGGGAGCGCACCAGCCCCGCCTTGACCAGTCGCGGCATCACCTTGTGTAGAAACTGCGCCGGGATGTTCATCTCATTGGCGATGTCTCCGATCAGGGAGGACACATTCATGGGAGATTGTCCCAGACGGTACATGGCGCGCAGACCGTAGTCGGCGGCCTTGGTGATTTCCATGCTCATGGCACAGGTCCTTTCATTTGTGGCGTCCGGACAACTCCGGGCCAATCGGCGTCATTTGGTCTGTTATTGAAAAATGTGTACCACAATTAGGTTTCCTGACAAGCCAATGTGGACCCGTTTTTATAATATTCTTAATTAGAGCCAGATTATCCTATTGCTGGGTTAACGTCGGAGTCCAGGGGGGTTAAGCGGATCATCTCAGAAAAGAGGACTATCCCGACCCTGTAAGGCACTGTCCTCTATCTGGCTTCGCCGGGGGGACTGGGGTACCATAGGCCCGGTCGACGAGAACATCTCGGCAGAGCCCATGAACGACGAATCCCCACCAAACAATCCGTCGCCGGACGAACCCTCGAGACCGCAGCCGTCTCTGATGTTGTCCGTGGCGCCGGTGCTGTTTCTCGTGGCGGCGCTGTCGGTGACCATCATCTGGCTCAAGCAGCCTGCCCACATTCCGCTCATTCTGGCCACGGCCTTGGCGGGGCTGGTGGCCTTCGGGATCGGGTACACCTGGCGGGACCTCCTGGGCGGGATCACCCGGGGGATCACCATTGCGTTGCCCGCGTGCCTGATCCTGCTGGTCATCGGTACGCTCATCGGTACCTGGATCCTGTCGGGCATCGTGCCGACGCTCATCGTCTACGGCCTCAAGATCGTCTCGCCCTCGTACTTCCTGGTCACCGCCTGTGTGGTCTGTGTGGTGGTGGCCCTGGCCACCGGGAGCTCCTGGTCCACGGCGGGCACCGTGGGCATCGCGCTCATCGGCATCTCCGAGACCCTCGGCATTCCCCAGGGCATGGCGGCCGGAGCGATCCTTTCGGGCGCCTACTTCGGCGACAAGATGTCCCCCCTGTCCGACACCACGAATCTGGCGCCGGCCGTGGCCGGGACGGAGCTGTTTACCCACATCCGGCACATGGTCTACACCGCCGGGCCGAGCCTGGTGATTGCGCTTGTGGCGTACTTCATCATCGGGCTGTGGTACCAGGGGCCGGGCTCCGAGGCGAAGGACGTCGCCGTGATCCTGAAGGAGCTGGAGACGCGGTTCGTGATCCACTGGGCGTTGCTGCTGCCCCTGGTGGCGGT
>JAOZUO010000326.1 GCA_029938605.1 Deltaproteobacteria bacterium
CGTTCCAGGGGCGAGGCCTCGGTTTCGACGACCGCGGCCCGGATCTCGACGGCGGCAAGGACCGGGCGGCGAGCCTGGCCGACCAGATGCTGAGAGATGCCGGCTACTCCAAGGGATCCTCGCGACCCTAGCCCTGCCCTTGCCCCGTAAACAAAACTGGACAAATACCCGCGCGCCCGGTAGCGTAGCGGCATGGAAATCCAGAGCCAGATCAAACGTACCCTCTCCACACCCGAAAACATCGAGCTGGTCCGTGCCCTGCTGAAGACCGACTACGCGGGACCGCGCCCACGGACTGACCTTTCCAACGAGGTCTGCCACCGCCTAGGCTTCATCGATGCCCTGGGCCAGACGCAAAGTAGCACGTGCATGAAGGCACTGCGTGACCTTGAGGCAGCCGGGCACTTCGTGCTGCCTGAGGGTGGAAAGGACCAAGAGAAGAAGCCCAAGAAGAAACACACGCCGAGAGGCCTACCGGAAGCGGTCCCTGAGCCCCAGGACGTGCCAGCAACGGCCGGAGAGGTTCAGAACCTGCATCTGGTCCTCGCGGAGTCGGAGCTGCAGATTCGGACGTGGAATGAACTGATGCTCAGAGAGCATCCTCAGGGAGCCGGCCCGCTGGTGGGTCGGCAGTTACGGTATCTGCTCGACTCTGACCATGGCTGGCTCGGTGGGCTGGGTTTCGGCGCCTCGGCGTTGCACTTGCACGATCGAGATCGCTGGATTGGATGGGATTGGGACACCCGTCGTGGCCAGTTGCACCGGGTGGTCGGTCTGAGCCGGTTTTTGATCCGTCCCCAGGTCCATTGCCGCAATCTGGCTTCGCGAGTGCTGGCGCTGTGCATGAAGCGGTTTCCGCAAGACTTCGAAGCCCGCTACGGTTTCCAACCGTGGCTCGTGGAGACCTTCGTAGACAGCGAGCACTTCGCGGGTACCTGCTTTCGTGCGGCGAACTGGCAGTGGATTGGTCGTACCAAGGGGCGGGGCCGACAGGACCGGGACATGACCATGGGGCAATCGGTCAAAGACATCTACATCTATCCGCTGGAGCCCTCGTTCCGTGTCATGATTGGCTTGCCGCCGAACGGCGGCCGCAGCGCGCTTGCTCTCGACGATGGTGTCGACACCGACCACTGGACCGAAGCGGAGTTTGGTGGAGCGCCGCTGGGTGACAAACGACGGAGCCAGCGTCTGGTGGACAGTGCCGCCACCTTGGCCGGACGCCCAGGCCGCGCCTTCTGTGGCGCGACACAAGGAGACGTACCTGCCGTGAAGGGATACTACCGATTCATCGACCAGCCGGACGAATCGGCGGTCACGATGGAAAACATCCTTCTTCCGCACCGGGACCGAACAATGCGACGGATGAAGGACCAGAAGACGGTGCTGTGCATTCAAGACGGGACCGATTTGGACTACTCGGGGTTGGCTCAATGTGAAGGGCTTGGCGTGATCGGCACCAACCAGACCGGAGCGATTAGCCGAGGGCTACACCTGCACTCCACCCTGGCGGCTACCCCCGAGGGGGTGCCGCTGGGGGTTCTGCTGGCGCAGTGCACCGCTCCAGAACCGAAAACGGAAGAGGAGAAAGAACGATCCAGCACGACCATCCCCATCGAAGAGAAGAGGACCTTCAGCTGGATCGTGGGTCTTCGCGACTGCATGGACATCGCGCGCGAGATGCCCCACACCCGGTTGGTTTCCGTATTGGATCGGGAGGCGGATTTCTACGAGCTGTTCGACGAGCAGCGTCGCAACCCCACGGTCGAGCTTCTGGTGCGTGCGAAATGGAACCGCGTCACCACGGCCGACACGAAGTTGTTCGATGGTGTTCTCCAGACGCCGGTACGCAGTCGCCTTCGCATCCACGTGCCGCGCCAGAGTGCCCGGCCGAAGAAAAGCAAACAGAAAGCCCGCGCCAAGCGTGCGGAGCGAACGGCAAACGTCTCCTTGCGATACCAGCGCATCGAGCTAAAGCCTCCACCATACCTCCGAGACCGAGGTCCGCTGTCGCTGTGGATTGTCGCGGCGACGGAAGAGAAGCCTCCGAAGGGTGCCGAGCCGCTGCGTTGGTTTCTTCTCACGACCATGGAAATCAAGTCGGCGGACGACGCCGGGAAGTACCTCCGCTGGTACTGTTTCCGCTGGAGGATCGAGGATTGGCATCGCGTCTTGAAGAGCGGATGCCGGATCGAAGATATCGCTCATCGGACCGCCGACCGTCTCCGCCGCGCCATCGCAATCCATCTTGTCATCGCCTGGCGCATCATGCTGATGACGCTTCTGGGCCGAGAGCAGCCAGAGCTACCTGCAGAGGTGATGTTTTCAGATCTGGAGATCGAGGTGCTGAGTGCCGTCGCAAAAAAAAAACGCCGCAAGCCTCCGACGCAGCTAGGCGGCGCAGTGCGGCTGGTGGCACAGCTCGGCGGCTACCTCGGTCGCAAGAATGATCCACCGCCGGGTCATCAGATCATGTGGCAGGGATACGCTGCGCTGCAGTTGATGGGCCAAGGTTACGCCCTCGGGAGTGGCCATGGATCCCCAGAGTGATTTACGGGGCAAGGGCAGAGCTAGCCCCTGTTGCCTCATGAGATTGTTACCCGACGGCACCGCCGTCGGGAGGATACATGAGGAGACCCCTGAGCATGGCCGCAAGAGAAGAGTTGATACAGGCGCTACGAGCACGATATGGACGAGCAGCACGGGCGGAGAAGTCGAAGATATTGAATGAGATTGAGAAATTGACGGGCTTCCATCGAAAGCACGCCATCAGACTCATGAGCACCGATCCTGAGAAGAAGACCAAGGCAACGAGGTCTGGGCGCCGGGTGTACGACGAGGCGGTTCGTGACGTTCTCGTCATTCTGTGGGAGACGACGGACCGGCTGTGCGGGAAACGACTCAAGGCGGCAATCCCGCACCTCGTTGAGTCAATGGAGCGCCACGGCCACCTAGAGATGGACGAAGTGGTCCGAGAGAAGTTGCTTCGCATCAGCCCCGCGACCATTGATCGCGTGCTGGGTCCAACGCGGACTGAGGGCGGGTCGTCCAAACGCCGACGAAGAGGAGCCCCAAACTCGGTCAGACGAAAGGTCCCTGTCCGCACGTTTGCGGATTGGCACGACCCACCCCCTGGCTTCTTTGAGGCTGATTTCGTCGCTCACTGCGGTGGTTCGATGGCAGGAAAATTTGTTCACTCGTTTGTCCTCACAGACATCGCCAGTGGGTGGACGGGCTGCGTGGCACTGGTGGTCAGGGAGCAGTCCCTCGTCACCAGGGGCCTCGACGTATTCAGCAAGCTTTTGCCCGTGCCGATCCTAGGGTTCGATACGGACAATGACGGTGCCTTCCTCAACCAAACCGTCATCGACTATTGCTCAGACAAAGGCATCGAGTTCACACGATCCCGGCCATATCGAAAAAACGATCAGGCATGGATCGAGCAGAAGAATGGGGCCGTCGTGCGGCAGCTCGTGGGGTATGGCCGCCTTGAGGGGCTGGCCGCTGCTTACGCTCTGACACGGCTGTTTAAGGTTGCCCATGCCTACGTCAATTTCTTCCTGCCATCCTTCAAGCTGAAGGAGAAGAAACGTGAGGGCGCCAAAGTAATGAAGCGATACTTCCCGCCAGCAACTCCGTGCGATCGCCTTCTGGCCAATCCGCACGTCAACGCGGAGACCAAGGACTCGCTTCGTGAGCAGCGGCTGACTCTCGACCCTGTGAAGCTGCTGCACGAGCTACGAAGCGCTCAAGCTGAGGTGGCTGATATCTCCGGTCTGGCTCCGCCCACATCTGAGTCGGAGCGGG
>JAOZUO010000065.1 GCA_029938605.1 Deltaproteobacteria bacterium
CTCGGAGGCGGAGTTGGGGCAGGTGTGGGCGGCGGGTTGGGCGCAGGTGTGGGCGTAGGTGTGGGCGCAGCTGGGGGCGCAGGTGTGGGGGCAGGGTTGGGCGCAGGTGTGGGCGCAGCTGGGGGCGCAGGTGTGGGGGCAGGGTTGGGCGCAGGTGTGGGCGCGGCCGGCCGGCGGTTGACCATATCTCCTCCCTCGGTGGCTCCTTCGTCCGGAGGTCCCTGCGCCCTGGTGGTGCTCACCGCCGGTGACGCTGCCCCCGATGAGGTGTACCGCCAGCTTTCGTATCTGGCCGAGCGCACTTCGAACCTGGTGACGTATCTGTCTCCTTCGGCGCGCCGGGTACTGGACCTGCCGGCCATTCGGCGGAGCTGTCCCACGGCGGACTACCTCCCGGCGGAGGTGACCCACGATCTGCGAGATCTGGTGGAGAGGTGCGATGCGGTGTATCTGCCCACCCTGACCCTGTCTACGGCGTCGAAGATCGCCTTTCTCAACGGCGACACAGCGGCGTCCTTGATGCCCATCTATGCCCTGAGTCGTGGCAAGACCGTGGTGGCGGCCAGCAACTCTGTGTATGGGCTGCGCGCGGATCTGCCTCCTTCGCCGGAGGGGTTCCGTCGCCGGGTGGACAAGATCTTCACCAACCTCACCGACCTCGGCGTCCAGGTGGTGGACATCACCCAGCTCGCGTCCCGAACGGCGGGTGCGCCCCCACCGCAGGCGGTCTTGGCCCAGCCGGCGGTCTCTGCGCTACCGCCGGTGTCGGCCCGGCCTACGGTTTCGGCTCAGCCTACGGTGTCGGCGCCGGCCTACGTGAGCACCGCACCGCCCGAAAGCTGCGCCTTGGGGGGCAACGGCGACTGCGAGGCTTGCGGCCAGTGCGCCGAGAAGAACGAGTCCGGCGTACGGAGCCTGGTGGCCAACGGCGCCCAGCGCATCGGCGCTACCTCGGGCACCCGGGTTTCGGATCGGGATCTGGCGAAGTACATCGACCACACGCTCCTCAAGGCCGACGCCACGGAGCAGGACATTCGCAAGCTCTGTGACGAGGCGCGGGAGTACGTCTTCGCCTCGGTGTGCATCAACCCCACCAACGTGGCCCTGGCGGCCCGTCTGCTCGACGGCAGCCCGGTGAAGGTCTGTACGGTCATCGGGTTCCCGCTGGGCGCTACCACGCCCACGGCCAAGTCCATCGAGACCCGGGACGCCATCGCCAACGGCGCCACGGAGATCGACATGGTCATCAACGTCGGGGCCCTCAAGTCCGGCGACGACGACCTGGTGCGGCGGGACATCGCCGCGGTGGTGGATGCTGCCCGCGGCCAGGGTCTCGTGAAGGTCATCCTGGAGACCGCGCTGTTGTCCAGGGAGGAGAAGATCAAGGCCTGCCTCCTGTCCAAGATGGCCGGCGCCGACTTCGTCAAGACCTCCACCGGCTTCTCCACGGGCGGGGCCACCACCGAAGACATCGCCCTCATGCGCCAGACCGTGGGTCCGGACATGGGCGTCAAGGCCTCGGGCGGCATCAAGAACGCCGAGGACGTCAAGCAGATGGTCGCCGCCGGCGCCACCCGCATCGGCGCCTCCGCCTCCGTCTCCATCGCCAAGGGCGAGCAGTCCACCTCCGGCGGATACTAGCCCGACTCTTCCCCCCTATATTCCTGAATAAGGTCGGTGATCTTCATGGGGCGCAGTGTAGCCGATTCCACCTGCGGATCCGAGCCCACATTTCTGCGTTCGGCTCTGCGTTCGGCCTGGATAACCAGACCCCGAAAGTGCTATGGATGTACTCGTACAAATGTGGAGGTTGCCCGTGGACAAGAACTGGAATCCGAGTCGTACCGCCCCAATGGGCCTGGCCGCCTTCGTCTTCGCCCTGGTGCTGGCGTTGGCGTTGGGCGCATCTCCGGTGGCGCGAGCCGCTGCCTTTGATGAGCAGACCGGTCGCCTCACCTTGGACGCTACGAGCTGGTCGCTGCCGTTTGACGCCATTTCAGAGCTGACCGGCGACCTCGGCGCGTGGTTCGGCGACTCCGGCGACGGCGAGCTCACCAGTGCTCAGGTGGCTGATCTGTACGTGGCCGACGCCTCGGGCCTCGAGGGCCTGGGCCATGTGCGCCTGGGCGGCGATGTGCGCACCATCCGGTTCAACCTCGACTCCCTCGCGTCGCGATTCGGTGGCCGCCGGGTGGAGATCCGGTTCTGGCAGCGTCCCGAAGGGACCCGACTCAACGCCTCGGTGGAGTGGGTCGCCGTCGCGGATCCGGGCGATACCGATTCGGTGGTCGTGGGGTCTTTCCGTTTTCAGCCCACGGGCCGCACCACCAACGATGGTTGGGAAGAGTGGACCTCGGGGGAGGTGGATTTCCTGGCTGCGGGGGTGGTCCCGCTGTCTCATCTGGAGCTCCAGGACGTCCAGCCCCAAGGCTATCACAGCGGCTACGCGACCCACCGAGGCGATCTGCGGGTCAGCGTGGACGCGCTGGAGATCTTCGATGTCGGGCCGGCCCTGGTGCCCGACACTGCGTGTACCTCCCTGGACATGGCCGAGGTCTGCGGTGGACACGGCTACTGCGCCATGGGACGCTGCATGGACTCGGCCATCGTCTTTGGCCCTCCGCCCGTCGATGCCGCCATCAAGGATCAGTACCTGGATCGACAGCGGTTCCAGTTCCAGAGCTTCGCGGGCGCGCGCGTGTCCCAGTCGCTGATGAATGTCCTTGCGGGGGCCATCGAGGTGGCCCGCAACACGGCCTCGCCGATCCTGTTCTGGGGGAGCCTCCGAAAGGGTGTCAATTCGCTCCGGGACGGGCACGCCTCTGCCCCAATGTTCGGTTGGGGTCTCACCTCCCAGGCGACGAACTTTGGCGTCTGCGTGCACCAGGGAGAGGCGGATCTGCTGCCCACCCCCGAGGTCGCGCCCATGGTGTTTTCCGTGGAGGCGAGCAACCCCGTGGCGGACCTGCTGCAGATCGGCGACGTGCTGGTGGAGGTGGACGGCCTCACCGTGGCGGAGTGGAAGGAGGCGCTGGACCTGCGGGCCGGCCACGCCGCGGATCCGGACGCCTTCGATGTCACCTACGCGCCGAGTCTCCTGGCCGTGGCCGGCCTCCTGGGCGCAACCATGACCTTTGCCCGGTGTGAGCGCACGGGGCCCAACCCGGCGCCCTGCACCTCGGGGGAGTTGGAGCTCATCGACATCGACCTCGCCACGCTGGTGGGAGAGCCCTTCTGGGCCGGTACTCTCCCCGCCTGGCGCAACGACAGCCAGAAATGTGACTACCGCTTCGGGCGGGCCGTGGACGATCCCGACGTCAAGGGGTACTCCTTCGCGGGCTTCGCGGACGAGGGGCCCATCCGTACGCTGATCTTCAACGGGTTGCCCGACCTCTACGGCACCACGAATGATGCCTGGCTCACCGCTGTGACCGACGCGCTGGATCCGCCTCCTCAGTATCTGATTCTCGACCAGCGTTTGGGCAATGGGGGCTCGGTGTCCACGACGGACTTCCTCATGGGCCTGCTGCTGGCCGAGGGGGACTTCGACCGGGCGGAGATCGTACCCATGTTCGAGCGGTCCCTGGACGATGCCCTGTGGTCCACCCTCGACGGTTGTAACGCTCAGAGCAACTGTGGCAGCTACTGGGCCTGGGTCCTGCATGAGATGTCCGGGATGGAACCGGGCCTGCGCGGGGTGTCGGCGAATGTCCGGATGGCTGTGCTCAATGGCCGTGACGTGTCCGGAAACGACTTCACCACCAAGCTGGCGCAGTATCGGACGGGGGCCACGCGGATCTTCGCGCCGGGGGTCACCCACGGCGCCTTCGGACCCATCGTGAGCCTGCCACGGCACTTCTCCGAGGTGTTTGGAGGGTCCATGCAGCTATGGGACTCCATCTTCGTGGTCCAGCCCGGGGATCCACGGCAGGTTTTCGCCACGGGACGAGGTGTGCCACCGGACGAGACGGTGCTCCAGCGTCAGAGCGACGCGCTGCTGGGGATCGACACCACCATAGAGGCCGCCAAGGCCTGGCTGCTGCAGGAGTAGGACCATGCATAGCAACTGGAAACATCGCTCCTGCTCCATCTTATCACCGATCTCCGCCCTGGTTATTGCCGTGGTCATGATCGGCTGCCATCAGCCCCCAGGTCAACTTGCCGACGCGGCGGTGACCGTGGATGGAGGCAGTGACGCCGCCACCGAGCCGCCTCCACTGCGCTCTCTCACAAGGCGCGAGCTTTTCGCCCAGACACCGGTGGAGAACCGTTTCTTCGATCCCACCTTCTCCCAGATCGACGGCATCGCCTGGAGCCCTTTCAGTCCGACCTACGGATTGTGTCCGGTCACGCGTCTGCACCAGCGTACGCCCCTGGGCCAGCCGGCCCTGCGCTTGGAGCGCCCCGTGGGGCAGGCCACCGGGCAGGTGGTGGGCATGGCCAAGGGAGCGGCTGGGCCCATGGAGGTGTCAGTGTGGCTGGGGCGGTTCGTTGGGACCAACGTGGTGGCTCTGCGTGTGTCGCTGTACGGGCTGTTTGTTGTCGGCGACAGCGCTGTGAATCTGGAGGCTGATCCCAGTCGGGAGCCCGTCGTCCTGGATGGGGTGACCTGGGTGTACCACAGCGCCTTCCTTGCGGATGGACCGGTGAGCTGGGCGTACCTGTATGTCATCAACCAAGACGCCGCTCCGCTCTTTATCTCGGCGCCGGTGCTCATGCGGGTGTCCGCCGAGAACCGACGTCTGCGATCGAGACTTCCGGCCGACCATCGTCCGCTCCTTCCGGGGGAGCAGGCCACCTGGCGGGATTGGCAGCGGCGCCTGCAGGACCGCTTCGGCGGCGCCCCCCGTCCCTTTGTCTGGTAAAATTCCCCGCCTAACCGCCCCACCGGATATGCTGGCAAGATCGCAGTCCATGACATATGATTGGGGATCAGACGATTTGAGAGGCATTTATGACTGTATTGAGATTGAGCTTAGCGATGGTTTTTGTGTTGTCTGCTTGCGGGCCCGCCGTCGACGGCGACAGCAACAACAGCGATGGTCACGTCTTTGACCACGACGCGCTGATTGACAACAATAACAACGTCAACATCAACGACAACACGAACACCAATACGAACTGGCAGCCGCCCACCAACAGCCGGATCTACGTCAACACCGCGGAGGAGCTGTACTACATCGATCCCGGGGTGAGCGATGACCTCGTGCTCATCGGTTCCTTCTTTGGGCCGTGCACCTCGGACAGCGGTTTCTATGACGTCGCCGTGGATGAGGGCGGCGCCATTTTGGGCATCGCCGCCGAGGGGCTGTACCAGGTGGACTCCGAAACGGCCGAGTGTACTGCCGTCTTCCAGTTCCCGACCGAGTCTCCGCACTTCTTCTCGCTGTCCTACGTCAAGGGAGTGGATCCCGTCGAGCCGTCGGTGGACAAGCTCATCGCCGCCTCCGCCGAAGAGGGGGAGTGGGTGCTCATCAACTATCCCGGAGATATCGTTTCAGAGATTTTCATCCACCTGGGGCACTACGACTATCCGGCTCTGGAGTGGCTCTCCTCCGGGGATATCGTCTCCATCCAGGTGGACTGGACCGACTACCTGACCTACGCCACGCTGAAGTGCCCCAACTACACGGATACGGGCTGTGAGTCGGACTGGCTCGCCGAGATCAACCCTGAGAACGGAGACGCCCGGCTCATCGGCGCCACGGGGTACCAGCAGATTTTCGGCCTGGGCTACTGGGGCGATCGCGTCTACGGCTTCACCAACGACGGCGACTATATCACCATCGACGTGGACACGGGTGCGGGCACCCTGGTGCAGAACTTCCCGGACCGCTCCTTCTGGGGCGCGGGCAACACGACCATCCCCCACATCGTCAACTAGACGAATCCAAACACTTTAGTCAGTTCAAGGTCTCGTAGCTGATGGTGAGCTCATCGAAGGCCCTGGCTTCGGTGTAGCCACCCTGGAAGGCGCTGTTCACAGATCCCACGACGTTGCGGGCGACGGTGACGGTCAGGGTGCAGTCAGCCGGTAGGTCCGGGGCCGGCAGGTCATATAATGGGTCGGAGATGAACATGCCGGAGTCGGCCACCAGGGCGTACGAGTGGTTCTCGATGCAGTCTCCCTCGATGTATATGTCCACGTCGTCACCGGGATCCGCGTCGTCCCAGTAGATCGTGAGCACCTCCTCGGAGGTGATTACGTTCACCGGATCCAGGCTTTCGATGAAGGGACGTTCCGGCGTCAGGATTGTGCTGGAGACCAGCTCGTCCAGACGCACGAGGTCGATGTCGTAGAGGCCATCGGGGTCGGGGGAGATCACGGCCCGGGACCAGTGGAAGTTGGTGATGGGCTCCACCCACTCGGTCATGTTCGCGCCGTTTACCTCCAGGTGCTCGCCGGCGCTCAGGTCCACGATGGTGCCGGTGGATCCCCCCACCCGCAGCACGCCCCGCACGAGGATGGAGTCGTGGGCGTCGTGCTCCACGGTGAAGTGGGCCCAGATGCCCGAGGTCTTGATGTTGGTTGATTCGGTGACCACGCACCCGGTGGAAAGTCCCGTGGCGGCCAGACAAACCAACACTGTAGTTCCTAGTAAATAAGCCCGCTTCATCTGATTTTCCTCCTGGACAGCCGACATGATTATACGACATTGGCGAGGATTTTCGACCCGGATATTCCCATTGGGCGCAGATGATAGTAGGCTTGAAAGCGGGATTAGAGTGCAGCACGACTGCAGCATGAGTGGAGGCAATGGACTATGTGTAGACTTTCTCTCTGGTTTTTTGTGGGATTGACCACTTTGGCCCTGGTGACGTCGTCGGCGGTGCGCGGTCAGGCGCTCATGACCAGCGAGCCCGATCTTGCCATCGGGGACGATGGGGGGGATCCGGCCTGCGTGGACACCATCACCTTCACCCAGGGGGGCGACACCATCGCCGCCTTCCGGGTGGGGCTCGCCATCGTCCACGGGTACCAGTCCCAACTCCGGGTGCTGCTCCTGCCGCCGGGCGTGGCCTGGCCCTCGGCGACCTACGCCTCCACGGACATCCCATCCGCTGTTTCGGTGGGCGCCGTGGAGCTCGTGGCCAACGCCGGTGGAGCCAGCGAGGACATCGGCTTCGGGCGGGTCCAGCCCTACGTCTATACGAGCCTCACCACCGCGGGGGATCCGGCGTTCGATTCGGCCCAGACGGCCATGTCCATCGACAGCGCCGTGGATGCCACGGGCCTGGGCGGCACCTGGATCGCGCACGACGCTTCGGCGCTCCAGTCCGTCTATGGCGGCGATCCGGCGGACTTCGGCGGTCAGGGCGGTGTCTGGACCCTGGTGGTCATTGACGACGCGCCCACCGGGGACGGGACCCTGGTGGCCTGGCAGTTGGAGTACGACGTGATCGCCCTGGTCCCGCCGGAGATCCTCGTGCTCAGGGGGGCACCCATTCCGGAGAACGGCGACGACGATCTGGGCACCCTCACCGCCGGCCTGGTCCAGAGTGTCACGTACAATATCGGCAATACGGGCCTGGGGCCCCTTCATCTGACCGGCGTGTCCACGGCGGCAGCCACCAACTGCACGGTGACCGTTGTGACCCCGCTGCCCTTCACGGTGGCCCCCTCCGACGCCAGCCCCTTGGAGCTCGAGGTTACGCCCCTGTCCGAGGGGGACTTTGCCTTCGACCTGGTGTTGGACAACGACGACGCGGACGAGAACCCCTTCCGGATCCATGTCACAGGGACGGCGGACGTCGCGCCCTTCGCGGTGCTCTACGTGACCGGCGTTACGGCCCTGGAGGCGCCGGCCGTGTCCGTGCCCGTGAGTGAGAGCTGGCAGGTGGAGAACCTGGGGAGTGAGGAGCTCGTGCTGGAGGCCATTACCCTGGAGGGTGCGGACGCGAACGACTTCGCCCTGGGCGGCGTCCCGGGGTTGCCTTTGGCCTTGGCGCCGGGGACCAGCGTGAACCTGTCGCTCATCTACCTGGCCCTGTCCACAGGCGACGCCAGCGCGGCCGTGCGCTTCGTGTCGAACTCGGGCGGGATCCCGGGGACCGCCGACCTCGTACAGATCACCGGCACGGTAACTCCCGACGCCACCCAGACGGGCACGCCCGACCTCGTGGTGATGGGCCAGACCACCTTCATGGCGGTGGACGTGGGGACTTTCTCCTCGGGCCTGTGGACGGTGGAAAACAGCGGCGACGCTGACCTGATCATCACGGGCGTGGACACTATCGGCGCCTACCCCGGCGCCTTCGTCACCAGCGGCATGCCCCTGCCGGTCACGCTCGGTCCGGGGGACAGCGCGAACCTGCAGGTACACTACATGCCCAGCTCCTCGGGGTCCCACTCCGCGGCGATCCGGTTCACCTCCAACCACTCAGGTGTGCCTGGCACCACCACCGAGGTGGCGGTGACGGGGTTTGTCACCGGCGAGATGGGCCCCGGAGATCCCGGCTGCCAGTGTCGCAATGGAGCGGGAGGCGCACCTGGATCCGCCATGGTGATTCTGGTGATGGTGCTCGGCCTGTTGGGTTGGCGTCGACGGAAAGAGGCCCGCTGATATGCGCTACGCGATGATGACCGCGCTTCTGTGTACGTTCTGGGGATTGGTGGGCTGTGGGGACGACAGCGGATCCTCCAACGAGACCAACAACAGTCAGAGCAACACCAACGAGCAGAGCAACACCAACGAGCAGAGTAATACCAACGAGCAGAGTAACACCAACGAGCCGGTCTCCTATGGCATGTGCGGACAGTGGGTGGAGGGCACCATGGACACCGACGACGGCGCCACCCGGGACTTCTATAACCGCGGGGCGTCGCTGCCCTGGCGGAACTACCTGGGGGACTGGCACGACGCCAGCGACATTGCCCAGGGGGACGCGCCCTTCGCCATGACGACCCTGGTGGACGACAACACGCCGGACTACGTCCAGTGGGATGTGACCTCCCTCGTGCAGGCTTGGCTGGACGGCGATTACCACCCGCGGGGATTCCTCCTGCGGGCGGTTGGCGGGGACGGCACCTACAACTTCTACGCCAAAGAGCACCCGGTCCCCACCGAGAGACCCGAGCTGGTGATCATCACCACCGACGGTGAGGTGGTCCTGCCTCCGGAGGCGGACACCTACCTGGCGCCCTCCACCTATCAGGGCTTTGGTGACGACGTGCAGCTCTCTATCTCCACCGAGCGTCCGGTGCTGCTCCGCTTCGACCTGTCGGGGCTGGATCCCGTGGTGGCGCTGCAGAGCGCGACCCTGCGCCTGTTTGAGTACGAGGACTACGGCGGCGGGACCCTGGACGTGGGCGTGTTCCGCTCCTCCCAGGGGCTCGACGAGCCGGACGACGGACCCGAGCTGGGCCTCGCGGCGGACTACCCGGGCGATGTGTCCATCGGCGACCATCCGGACGTGCTGCTCTTTTCGGACTTCGAGTCCGCTGACTGGGGATTGGATTGGACCGTGGGGACCGACGCCGCGACCCTGGAGCTGGTGACCGACGATCCCGGCAACCAGTTTGAGCAGCACCAGGGACAGGCCCTACGGGTGGTGGTGCCCGAGGGCGAGCTCACCGGTATGGGGCTGGCCTTCAAGTTTGCCGACGAGGTGGGGGCCGAGCCCGAGGAGATCTACTTCCGCTACTACCTGCGCATTGGCGACGACTGGTGGCCGGACTTCGGGGGCAAGCTGCCGGGCATCTCGGGGACCTACGGCGTGGCGGGGTGGGGTGGGCGCCCCTCGGACGGCACGGACGGTTGGTCCGCCCGGGGAACCTTTGAGCTCCCGGTGGCCGATGGCAACCCCTACGGCGGATTCACTCCCATCGGCAGCTACGTCTATCACGCGGACATGGAGGGCATCTACGGCGACGTGGACCTCTGGCAGCGCGGTTGTCGAGGCCTCCTGCAGCGGAACCAGTGGTACGCCATCGAGCAGTACCTGCGCATGAACACGCCCGGCGAGCAAGACGGCGTGCTTCGCGCCTGGGTGGACGGCCGGCTGGCCTACGAGCGCACCAATTGGCGTTGGCGCACCGTGGACACCCTCAAGATCGAACAGATCTGGATGAACGTCTACCACGGGGGCACCGCCCCGGCCCCGGCGGACATTCACCTCTACATGGACAACGTAGTAATCGCCCGCTCCTACATCGGCCCCATGACTGGGGAGGGGGAGGGGACGTAGTTAACTTGTTAACTTTTTACCATGCGAAACAATGGCATTCGACTGTGAACACAGATAGTTGCGTCAGTCTGCACTCCTCTGAGTGGGAGTAGACAATAACGACGAGCTGAACTGTCTGAAAATGCGTTGTTTTCTCACTGATGAAGCTCAAAACAAGTTAACTACATCCCCTATACTCTCCCGTCCGAAAAGGAACCCGAGTCCGACCTGGCGAATCAGTAAACGTGGATGGCCTCTCCGTTGTCCACTGCCTCGAAGTCCGAGCCCACGACGTCGCCCAACTCTCGGAGCATGTCGTCATCCCACCGCGGGTCCGGGGCGCCGCTGATGAACCAGTCGCTTCCCGTATCGGCCACCACCAGGCCGTAGGTCTTCATGGCCTGGAGGATCGCCTGGATGGGCAGCGAGAAGCTCTGTAGATCGAAGTCGGCTTGCAGGCGGAGGCGCTGGCCCATGGGCGGGTTGTTGGGATCAGACCCGCCCTGCCCATCGGAGTGGGTGGCCGGGTACAGGTAGGCCGACTGGGCCGAGCTGACCGTGAACCGCAGGGCGTGGCGGATCTCTCCCTGCTCCACCGCCTCGTCGTACCGCACCAGGCCCGGGAGGATCGGCAGCCCCGCCGCGTCGGCGCTTGTCCACCCGTCAGGCCGCTGCTCATTGGCGTTCAGGTGCCACACCGCACCGGAACCCGCGGCCCAGCCCGCGCCATCGGGCCAGGCATCGTACATCTCGTATAGGGTGCAGGAGCCGGTCTCCACCACGAGGATGTGCCGGTCTCCGTCACCCTGGGGTCCCCCTTCAATGGGAGCGTCCGCCGGGATGGGATAGGGCCCCGGATCGCTCTCGTCGGGATAGTAGAACGAGACGGGCACCAGCGCCTGGTCTCCGGGCACCAGCACATAGGGGATCCCATTGGGCGCCCCATTCCACTCCGTCCCGAAGTCCGGATGCAGCCCAGTGTTCGCCCCAATAGACGAGATATAGGCATCCGACAAAGCATGCACCGGCAGGTCCGAGATGTCGGTGTTCCAGAAGTTGTCCGCCGGGAGGATGGCGCAGGGACCCAGGTGCGGCCCATCGGGCGGCTGCCCCGCATCCTCACCATCCCCCGCGTCGATCCCCACCCCCGCGTCCTGGCCAACCTGCCCATCGACCCCCACCGCACCATCGGACGGGTCCTGTCCCGAGTCACCACACCCCAGTAGAAAGAGAGAACAGGTGAGCGCAAGTGCTTGCAGAGGTTGCGACATGTTAACGGCTCCTATGGATGTTGCGGCCCCGATTTTCGCACTTTTTGGACAGGAGGTCGAGTCGTCCTTCGAGCGGTCTTCAGGGAGTCTCCTCCGTCGGCACCAGCAGGATGGACACCACCGACGAGATCACGAAGGCCGGCACCACGGTGATGTGATCCACCGAGTAGCTGAACAGCAGATGGAAGGCGAAGAAGCTCGCCGCCAGGAGCAGGTAGTTCACCGGGTGGATTTCGATCTTGCGCATGGTGGCGAGCATCATGACGATCAAGAAGAAGAACCCCAGGGAGATGGGCGCCGAGAAGGAGAGGGAGGTGGCCAGGGCACCGGGCTGGATGTGCTTGGACATGATCATCCCCATGTGGTGACCAGTGATGACCTGGGTGAAGTCCCAGTCCAAGGACCACCCCTTGCCCTTGCGCGCTTTTCGTGATGGCGAGAGGCTGCCCCTGGGGAAGTCAATCTCGGCGAAGTCCGTGACCAGGTTGAGCTTGAACTTCTCCAGGTTGGTCACCGTGCCCGAGGGCACATAGCGCCAGGCGTCTCGGCCGCGGCTCTTGTAGGCCACGGCGAAGACCACGGCCACGCCCATCAGTCTCGTAATTGGATGCATCTGACTACCTCGCTGGTTGGTTCGTGCGTTGCTATTTCTGCGTTGCTGTTGTTGCGTCTGGAGTCAGTGGTAGCACTGCCCAGGTGACCTCCTGAGCACGGGGCCGTGTCCATGCTGTGAAGGTTGTGTGCAATTTGCGTGCAGGCCGTGAACCGGTGCTACTATCGCTGCCCATGGCCACCGAGCTCCAGGATCGCATCGCCGCCAAAAGTCGCCCCGTGCGGTTCCGCGCCACCCGCGGGCTGCTCGGCTCAGTGACCCTCGGGGTGGGCGCGCTCATGGGCGCCGGGCTCTACGTCCTGGTGGGCATCGCCGCCAAGGCCGCCGGCCCCTCCCTCTGGGTCGCCTACGTGGTCTGCGGCGTGCTTACGCTGCTGTCGGTGCAGATGTACTCGGACTTCGCCCGGCGCATGCCCATCTCCGGCGGCGGCTACGTGTACGCCTATCGCCAGCTCGGTAGCTTCTGGGGATTCATGGTGGGCTGGCACCTGGCCGTGGGCTCCATCTTCGCCTGCGCGCTGTACGCCTTCGGCTTCGCTTCCTACGGCGGGTCCTTTTTTCCCAAGGGCACGGTGTCTCCCCTGATGATCAAGGCGGCGGCCTCGGTGCTGGTGGTGGTGCTGGTGTCCCTGGCCTTGCGTGGCGGACCAAAGGACGGCGGAGACGGCAGCGGTAGCGGCAGCGGCAGCGGTAGCAGCGGAGTCGACTGGCTCCAGCGCATCCTCACCTGGGGCAACCTGTTGGTGCTGGTGGTCCTGGTGATCGTGGCCTTGCCCCTGGCCCGGGCCAGCCGCTTTTCTCCGGCCCTGCCCAACGGCATCGGCGGCGTGGGTGCGGCTATCTCGCTCATCTACATCTCCTTTTTCGGCTACCAGCTCATCGCCAACAGCGCCGAGGAGGTGCACGACGCCCCGCGCACGGTCCCCCGGGCCATGCGGTTGTCCATGGTCATCGCCCTGGTGTTCTACCTCGTCGTCTCCCTGGTGGCCGTGGCCGCCGTGGACTGGCGGGACCTGGCCAACTCCGAGGCGCCCCTGGTGCTCATGGCCTCGCGCTCCATCGGCGTGTACGGCGCCGTGCTCATCGGCGTGGGCGCGGTGCTGGCTTCGGCCGCGGCCCTCAACTCCACCCTCGTCAGCCAGGGGCGGCAGATCTACGCCATGGGCCGGGACCGCCTCCTGCCCTGGCAGCTCGGCACAGTGAAGGAGACAAGTCAGGTGCCGGTAGCGGCCCTGGTGACCGGCGGTGTGTTCACGGTGCTGGTGGTGGTTCTCGCTGACCTGGCCTTCATCGCCAAGGCGGCCAACTTCGCGCTGCTGTTCTCCATGCTGCCCATCTCCATGGCGTTGCACCGCCTCTACCAGGTGCGCGCGGACACCGACCCGGTGGTCCCCCTGTGGCGCCGCGTGGTGCCCTGGGCGGCGCTCGTGGCCAACGCGGGGCTGCTGCTCACCCTGGATTGGCAGTCCCTGCTGTTTGGCGGCGCGGTGGTGGGCGCGGGCTGCGTGGTGTTTCTCAGCTACTCCTACTCCGCCGAGAAGCGCGGCCAGGCCGGGTTCTCCGTGAGCCTCGCCGACGACGGACCCGCCCCGCTGCTCCGCCGGGGAGAGCGTATCCTGGTGCCCATGGCCAACCCCCGCACCCAGGAGTCCCTCCTCTCCATCTCCGAGGCGCTGCTGCCCGCCGGTGGCGGTGAGATCGTCGTGCTGAATGTAGTAGTCGCCGGCGAGGGCCAGTCCCCCCGGGATGTCTTGCGTCGGCCCAGCGGGCTCCACGCGGCCGTGGATGTCATCGAGCGCGCGGACGAGATCGCCGAGCGCCGCGGCGTGATCCTGCGACCCGTGGTGCGCGGCGCGCGCAGCCTGCCCGAGGGGATCCGGGACGCCGCCGTGGAGGAGAAGTGCCAGCTCATCGTCATGGGGTGGTCCACCCAGGCTGATGCTCGCCCCTCGGCCCTCCTCGAGGAGGTCGTTCACAAGGTACGCACGGATCTCATCCTGCTCCAGCTCACCCAGGACCGTCCGCCCCAGAAGATCGGCGTGTCCCTGGGCGGCGGCGGCATCAACCTCGGGCTCATGGTGCGCGTGGGCTCCACCCTGGCCGAGCAGTACGACGGTGAAGTGACCTACCTCAACGTCATGCCCGAGTACTATGAGCATGAGCACCTCCGCCACGCCCGCCAGGTGCAGATCGAAGCCATCACCCGCCACACCAGCCTCGTGCCCTACCGCACCGAGCTCCTCCGCTCTGCCAACCCCCTGGGCGCCATCGTGGAGCGCACCAAGGACCTGGACCTCTTGGTGGTGGGCTCAAACCGAGGCGGCGCAGTCTCCAGCAGCGCCGTGGGATCCTTCAGCGAGCTCGTAGCCCAGCAAG
This sequence comes from Deltaproteobacteria bacterium, assembly GCA_029938605.1. Taxonomy (GTDB): domain Bacteria; phylum Myxococcota_A; class Polyangia; order HGW-17; family JAJRWW01; genus JAJRWW01. The sequence continues at coordinate 14,428 of JAOZUO010000065.1, forward strand.
CCCACTGTTCCGTTGTCATCGTCCGCAGCGCCTCCCCCCTCGAACGCATGCTCCCTTCCCAGGTCGACGCCCTCCGAGACCTGGGCAACGGCACCAAAGCCAACGACCCCGCCCCCGACTCCCCCCGAAAATAGTAGCCGCCCCCCGAAATGGATAGCGAACATGGCGTATCCACGGAAGGGCCGGTCAATGGAGCACGAATCATCATACCTGCGGGCCAAACGCTATGTGCACGGGGGGCCTACTACGCTTCCTACCACATGCTGTCTTGGGCGGGTTTCCATCCCTACTGAGCTGCACCGGGATGAATCCACACGCGAAACACTCCGAGAGGTAGTCTATGCTAGACGGGGGGAGTTATCAGATCCCGTATGCCTCGTCGTGAGGTCCTAGGAGTACGAACTTGAGAGTTTCGTTTTCGTGCTCGCTGCAGTCCGAGCAGGCCACGATCTCATGGTCGCCCTTTGTTCGGCAGGCTCGACAGTAGAGGTAGATGATGATGAAGCTCTTTTTGACCGGGCAGGAGTAGAAGCCTCGGAAGTTGCCTTTGAGCGGCTCGCCCATGGCCAGCGGATGCTCCATGATCATCCGGACCTTGTTCTCCACCTGGTTTTTGATCCCAGAGTGCTTACGGAGCGCCTTCACGAAGGCCTTCTCGAAGAGCGTTTCCATCAGTCGGAAAAGGTCTCGTCAAAGGTGTGCCACTCGGCCTTGCCTTCCGAGAGCTTGGCCTGGACGTCCTCCATGGCCTCGTGAAAAGCCGGGTGTGCGAGGATCTTTGTCGTCGTTTCTCCCTGGGCTCGGCGCTTCAAGCTGAGCAGATACTGGGTGATCACCTCGGCGACCGTGGTGCGGTTCTCCGCGGCGAAAAGCTTTGCGAAGTCCACGAGATCCTGGTCCAGGCTGAGATTGAGTCGGTTTTTGGCCATGGCGTCCTCCAGAGAGCGTCTGTTCCTATTATGCGCAGACTGGGAACGGTTGTCAATTCCCTGGTGGGCGCTCTATTTGCTGTTGGGGAGTTGGTGGGGGCGCTTGCCGGGGAGGAGGTGGCGTTCGGTGATGTCTTCGATGCACAGGAGGGTGCGTTCGCCGTCTTCGATGGTGAGGTGGGAGGTGGAGATGCGTAGCCAGCGCTCTTCTACGCGGCCTTCTACGGCGAAGGGGGCCAGGGCTTCGATGGGGGTTGTTGCTTGGCGGGTCTGGAAGGAGCGATCCACGAGTCGTCGGACGGTGCAGCCGGTGCAGTGGGGACCGTGGCCGCAGCCGTCGGGCGTGTCGTTTCTGTTGGGGCAGCAGAGGAACAGGCCCTGGGGAATGTCCATCCACTCCACGTGGTCGGGCGTGGAGAAGTGTCGCGCGGCGCGGTTGACCCGTAGCACCTGCCGTCGTCGGTTGACGAGGATCATGGCCACGGGGGCGTATTCGAACAGCGCTTCGAACTCTCCGAGCAGCGCCAGGGGGGCGTCTTCGGAGTTGTTGGCCAGGGGGCCCCGCAGGTGGGCGATTACCTCCGGTTGATCCTCGATGGGGACCGGGTGCTCGCTTTCGGGGTGTCGGCGTGTTGGGTGCTGCGGGTGCTGCGGGTGCTGCGGGTACTTGGCCATGGTTCAGGACTCCGTGTTTTATATCCTACCATGATGCGTGGATTAACTCCACGGTCACCGGATCCTCGTCGGTTCTCGGGGATCCTAGCGACCTGTCTGTGATGAGTCAACGCGAGCTTGGCGAGCTTACAGCAGAATATTATCAAGTACTTTCATCTGAGTGCGCCGACCATTTCGCATCACCTCAAGGAGCTCGCCAACGCGGGGCTCATCACAACGAAGCGGCGGGGCAAGTTCCTGACGGCCAGTATTGTTCCCGAGACGGTGGATGAGCTGGAGCAGATCCTGGCCATCGTGAGGAACCGTGACCTCCCAAGGAACAGTGACCCTGGGATTTAGAGGGTGACGGAGCCCGTGGAGTGGGGCTCCTTTTTTTTGCGATAATAATTCGACGGTTGTCTAAATGTGACAATGTAATGAGTGACATTCTATGAGTGAAACACAGCGATACGCGATGATAGCCATGGGCGAGGGACACAGCGGACACCATGGGGCGCCGGCACCAATCGTTGACCGGCCTAACTTCCATGGACACCGTGACCTGGTGGTGCGGGTGGTCTCTTTGGTGGATGAGGTGGTGGTGGCGGACTGGGACGGTTTGGCCCGGGCGCAGGCGCAGGCGGTGTTTTTCGACCGGCGCTTTTTGCGTGGCGTGGAGGCGGGTGTGGAGCCGGGGCTTGAGTGTCACTACGCGCTCTTTTATGAGGGCGAGCGGCCGGTGGGCTTAGGCTACTTCCAGATCGCCGACTTCGTGGGGCAGCCCGTGGGGCCGCTGCTGGAGCGGGCGCCGGCCACGGTGGCGTTCGCGGCGCGGAGTCTGAAACTGCTCGAGAAGGTCTTTCGCGTGCGGCTTATTGTGTGTGGCAACGCGTTTACTTCCGGGCAGCACGGCTTCGTCTTTTTGCCGGAGGTGAGTCCGGACCGTGCGGTGCGGGGGTTGCTTGACGCCGTGGAGCATATCCGGCAGGGGCAGACGGAGCCCGCGGGCACGTCGAAGCCTGCGGCCACGGCGGTGCTGTTCAAGGACTTCGACCACGACGCGGCCATGCATCGCATCGCCGGGCGGTTACGGGACCACGGCTTCAGTGATCTGGAGACCCAACCGAACATGGTGCTCGACATCGATCCGTCCTGGGACGGCTACGAGGACTATCTCCAGTCCCTGGCCTCCAAGTACCGGGTCAAGGCCAACCGGGCCTTTGCCAAGTCGCGAGATCTGGTGTCCCGTGCGCCGGCACAAACCGGCGAGGTGTTGAGGATGAAAGTTCCTTACGTTGAAGGCCTAGCGAGCCGCAATGACCCCGAGTCATGCGCCGATACCCGTAAGGGGCTTGGCGAAGCGTTGACAGGGGGAGGTACAGGCGAGGTATTGAGCCGCGAAAAATTAATAAAATTCGGAGCGCCGACGCCTTGGGACGAGGCGGAAGGCAATACGACCGGTAGCGATACTGCGAGCTACCTGGCCGGCTCCGCGCGGTCGGAGACCCTGTGCATGTACCCAAGCACCTCGTACGGGAGCCGGGAGATCCCGTGCCCGACCAGGGGGGCGCCCTGGTCCGTACCTGAAACTTCAAGGAGGTAACCTGGTAATGGACGGACACGGGAAGTCGGACAGACCCATAGTACCGAGGAAGCCGCCGAACAAAGGACGTGGTGCGCCACGACTGGCGGAGGCGGTGGAGGAAAGGGGTCTGGCCAAGGGAAATTCGGTGCGGCATAACAGGGACCGGGCTCAGGACCGGGTCGCCCTGCAAAATGCGCTGGACCGGATACGGCAGGCAGCTGGTCAGGATAGAGAGCTGCGGTTCACGACGCTCTGGCACCACGTCTATGACGTTCGACAACTGCGCGAGGCGTACTACTCGATGAAGAAGAACGCCTCGCCGGGAGTGGACGGACAGACGTGGCCGCAGTACGGGCAGGAACTGGAGAATAATCTCCAGGACCTATCGGACCGACTGCGCCGCGGAGCGTATCGGGCAAAACCGGTTCGTAGAGTGTACATCCCCAAAGCCGACGGACGGCAACGACCGCTCGGACTGCCTACGCTGGAAGACAAAATCGTCCAGCGAGCGACGGCTGAGGTGCTGAACTCGATCTACGAGACCGACTTCCTCGGCTTCTCCTACGGATTCCGACCGGGAAGGTCCCAGCACAATGCGCTGGATGCCTTGTCGGTGGGGATCACGCGGAGGAAGGTGAGCTGGGTGCTGGACGCAGACATTCGTGGCTTCTATGACGCCGTAGACCACGACTGGCTGGTGAAATTCGTCGAGCACCGGATCGCGGACCGTCGCGTCGTGCGCCACATCAAGAAGTGGCTCAACGCCGGCGTGATGGAGGACGGGAATCGAATACGCATGAAGGAGGGAACGCCCCAGGGCTCCAGCGTGAGCCCGATCCTGGCGAACGTCTACCTTCACTACGTATTCGACCTTTGGATCCAACAATGGCGTCAGAAGCATGCTCGCGGCGAGATGATCGTGGTGCGGTACGCCGATGATATCGTGGTTGGATTCCAGTACAAGTCGGACGCCGAGCAGCTCTTGCAGGAGATGCGGAAGAGATTCCGCAAATTCAACCTGGAGCTGCACCCCGACAAGACGCACTTGCTCGAGTTTGGACGCTTTGCGTCCGAGAATCGAGAAAAGCGCGGTGGGGGTAAGCCCGAAACCTTCGATTTTCTCGGCTTCACGCACATCTGCGGCAAGAAGAGAAACGGGAAGTTTACGGTGCTACGGAAGACGGCCAAGAAGAAGATGCGGGCCAAGCTTAAAGCCGTGAAAACGGAACTACGCCGACGCCTGCACGATCCCGTCCCTGAGGTGGGTACCTGGTTGGCGTCGGTGGTGCGCGGACACGCTCACTACTACGGCGTACCCAGAAACAGCAAAGCAATCAATCAATTCCGCCACCTGGTCACGAGAATGTGGTTTCGCAGCCTCAGGCGGCGAAGCCAGAAGACCCGCTTGACCTGGGAACGGATGACCCGATTGATCAAACGCTGGATACCCAACGTCCGGATCACACACCCTTATCCGGAGCAGCGACTGTACGTTTGACCCGAGGCAGGAGCCCGGTGCATTAGTAGTGCTCGCCGGGATCTGTGCGGGGGGTGCCCGAGAGGGACATTCCTACCGCGACTTCCTCTTCCCTTCCTCTTCCATGATGGCCATTACGCGGCCTCGCGGATGAGGCGCTCGGCGCCCAGGAGATTTTCCGCGACCAGGTTGGTCACCAGGGTGGCGGCCACGGGCGGCGGCTCGAAGAAGCGGATATTGCAGTCGCAGGTGCCTATTCGCTGGGCCAGGCGGCGCAGGGGCCGGACGCGCAGGGCGACGATGGCCGGGCTGAGTCGCCGGGTCAGGATGTCGAATACCTCGTCGGCCGTGAGGCCGTGCCGCGGGCGATTGCACGCCGGGCAGTGGTGACAGTGACTGGGACTACGACTGGGACGGCGACTGGGACGGTGACTGTGACGGTGCGACATGGCTGCTTCTCCTTGGCTGACGTTCCTGGCCCCTAAGCAAAGCAAGGTCGGTGCCAGAATCGCCGCGCCCAGTCGCGCCCTGGATGGATTTCACGGATTGTAGTGTGGTACCAGGGTTTTGCGTGTCCGATGGAGGGCGCCAGTAGTTGCCAGCGGCGGGCGCCCAGGGGGGCGCCGGGCAGCAGCTCGTCGCGCGCCGGTCACCAGACGGTCACCGGGTCGTCGCCGACGAAGTGACCGGGTCGTCGCCAAGCTGGGATCTGCGCTACATCACGATCGTCTGACAACCGAGGATCACGTCCACCTGCACGGACTGACCGGCCATGACCGCCTCGCAGGCCGCGCCGATGAGCTCCACGTTCTCCTGGTCCGCGTCGTAGTCCCAGCAGCCCGGCGCGATGTCACACGAATTGGATGGGTCCGACCGCCGGGCCAGGTCCTGTACGTCGCCGTCCACCGTGGAGCGCACGTTCACCTCGGTGACCACCAGACCGCCGGGCGGATTGGGCAGCGCATAGGTGCAGCCCACGGTCTGTCCCCGCACCACGGAGATGGCGTCCGCCACGTTCTGCACCGAGAAGTTTCCCTGGGTCATGTCGAAGTGGCAGGACTCGGTGGGGTTGGACTCGGAGCAGTCGCCGGGAGGGGCGATGGGGTTCTGTGCGTCACAGGTGGCCGACACGTAGTTGGGTGCCCCCGCCAGGGCCATGGAGCTCAAGGCGGCCCGCATCTGGTAGGGCGGCTCGTAGCATCCGTCCGCCGCGCAGGTGTCCGATCCGGGGACGCCGACGATGAACGTCAGCACCGGCGCGGTGGCGTCCTGCTCCAGCTGCTCGACCAGGGTCACGATGTTCTGCGGGTGCTCCCAGTCGTCGCAGGTGTTGCAGTCAGTGAAGGCGTTGCGGGTGGACAACGACGTGCAGCTGATGCTGCCGTCTGTGACTACCAGGAGCACCCGCTTGCCCTGCTGGGGCCAGGACTGCAGATCCGCGCTGCTCCAGTAGATCGCGTCGTACAGGGGCGTGCCGTCGGGATCATTCGCCAGCGGGGCTTCGTTCGCCAGCCAATCCTTGATCTCCCGCCGGATCCCCGTGGCCGCGGTGGACTTGTCGATACCGGCCAGGGTGAGCGCCTTTTGCGGGAAGGCCGGGGCCGCGCAGCCCACCTCGGACAGAGCCCAGGAGATGCACGCCGGCGCGGACACCATCCCACTGGGGGCTGCATACAGACCCACGAAGGTAGTGTCGAAGACATCCTGATCCAGGGCCTGCACAATGGCCTGCGCGGCGAAGTTCCATCGGTTCTGATCCGCCATGGAGGCGCTCTTGTCCAACACCACGATCATGGCCAGGGGCGCCTGTTCGGCCACGTAGCTAGCCGTTACGCAGCTCCCCGCGTCTCCGTAGACGGTGCTGTCGTTCTGAACCTGGCCGTCGGGCAGCACGAAGCCGTCCCGAAAGGTCGCGTCCCAATTTGTGTCTCCTCCCACCTCGCCGCAGGAAAGAACTCCCAGCGCGACCATGCAAAGCAACGTTCCACGCCCAAACATGAGGTGACCTCCTGTGTCGATCCTTCTGAATACCAGATCCACAGTAGCAAGAAATCCAACGTCCCGAAAGAAGCGCTTACTCCGCTCCCTACCGTGATCGTCTTCCTTCAGTGTTGATCTCATCGTGCGTTGCCGGTCCTGGGTTGCTCCGGTACCATGCGGGACATGTGCGCTGACGCGAGAGTGCCCAAAGGTCGGGCGGTGGGACTGCCCTTGACCGGTGCCGTGGATCGGGGCGAGTTTCATAAGCGTCTGGCCGCGGCCCACTGCCTGGTGTGGTTGCATCCGTTGCCGTCCCCGATGGCAAGTGGAGTGGGCGTGGGTGCGGGCGTGGGTGCGGGCTTGGGTGTGGGCGTGGGTGCGGGCGTGGGTGTGGGTGTGGAAGGGGTACAGTGGCAGGAGGACGGCGAGGGGCAGCGGTCCTTGATTGTGGATCTGGATGTTCAGCCCGTGGTCACCTTGGCCCGGGAGGCGGTGGACCGGCCCAGCCTGGTTGTGCGGGACGGGGTGCTGGCGGTGCAGGTGCCGTCGGGCGAGGCGTACCTGGATGTGTCGCGCAGTCCCACCCGATTCGATTGGTCGCCCGACGAGGGGCTCCGTGTCTCCACGACGTCCGATCGTGCGGTGGTCTGGATCGGGCTCGACCAGCTCGGTGGGCGCCTCCATGGAGAGCCCGTGCCGGCGTGGTCCGCGGTGGGGGTGGGCCCGGTGGTTCTGTGGTACGTGCCCAGGCCGCCGGAGGACGCTCGAGCCCTGGTGACGCCGGCGCCCGGCGAGAGCCCGGATTTCTATGCCTTGTCCCAAGCCGCCGACGACCTGGTGCGGGACGTGCGACGGCGGGCCCAACGTCGGGTGGATGCGCCGCCCTCGTCGGCGCTGCCGGCCTGGTCCCACGGTGAGGGGTTCATTCTGGCGGGGGAGACCGGCGTGGGCAAGAACGTCCTGGCGCGGGCCGTGCGCCCGCGGGCCATGGCCGAGGGGCGCTTCTCCACGGTACAGCCGGAGGAGGTCCGCGGCTGGACCGACCTGGTGCCTTTCTATGGCGCGCGCAAGCTGGCCCACGACGGCCAGCGGGTCCGGGACCAGGACGGTCGCCTGGACGTGGTCAGCCACGACGACGGGGTGCTGCTGTTCGATGAGATCCACAGCCTGGACGACGAGTTCCGGTATCGGCTGCTGGAGTTGCTTACCTACTGGACCTTCCGTCCCCGGGGGGACAGCTCCGGGGTCAAGCCCATCCGTGGTCTGGCGCTCTTTGCCACGAGTCGGCTCGCCCAGGTGCGCGATCCGGGACAGTTCCCCGCGGACCTCTTCTTCCGCATGGGGGGCGACACGAACGTGGTGGAGGTGCCGCCCCTGCGGGAGCGTCGCTGGGAGGTTCCCGGCCTGGCCCAGCGGGTGCTGCGACGGCTGTCGCGCCGGCAGCCCTCGGCGTCCGGGGAGACCAGCCTGAGCACCTCGGCGCGGCGCAAGCTGCTATTGCACCGCTGGCCGGGCAATTTCCGGGAGCTGGAGCAGTGCCTGGTGGAGGCGTTCAGCCTCACCGGCGCCGGCGGCGTTGTCCCCCCGGAGGCGCTCAAAATCGGCATCGATGAATCGGGCCCACACGTCCGGCCCCAGGTCCCGCCCCAACGCCAGGGCTCGTCACCATCCGAAGCGGCGGAGTCCACCGCGGGCACCGTGGGGCACCTGGCAACCGCGGACGTGGCCGAACCCCTCGGACTGCCGGATCGCCCCCGCTGGCCGGACCTGTTCCTGCTGACCCACCGCCTGCCGGATCGAGCGGCCCTGACCGAGGTGCTGGTAGCCCACCGCAAGGGGCGCGGCCTGCCCGGGGCCAACGCGCGATCCGTGAACAAGGAGATCGGTCGGCTGATCCGGTGCGATCGTTTCCCCCGTTCCGACTGTCAGCGCTGCTTCTCCTGTCGACTGGTGACCGGTGGACCCCGGGAGGTGATCTCCCGTCTGAGCCGTACGGCCTCGGATGCGGGGTTGGCGTCAGGCGGACTGGTCCCCTGGGTCGCACGCGGCGTCCAGAGACTGGTGGTGGATCGTCTGGGCCGCGACGCGGCGACCTGGCGCGGGGTCCGTGAGGCGCTGCAGAGTGCCGGAGGCTCGTCCCAACCCGATCCCGAGGCGGCCCTGGAGGCAGCCCTCGCCGAGGTCGCGCGGGTACTGGGCGACGGCTCCGGGCGCTCAGGGCCTGAGTAGTCCCTTCCGTTCGTGGCGGTCTTTGGCGTATCATCGACGGTCTGGAGGACCGTAGATGGAAGATCGTACATTGCCGCCCGGACCGTCGTCTCGCCCCTCGGGCAGTGGCACGTCCATGCCCACCCGGTCGGCGGTGGGAGTGATCGTGGACGGCCGGTATCGCATCGTGGAGCCCCTGGCGGCGGGAGGCATGGGCTCGGTCTATCTGGGCGAGCAGGACAACCTGCATCGACAGGTGGCCATCAAGCTCATCCGTCAGCCGGATCCCGAGGACGCCGAGCGGTTCCGGCGGGAGGCCGAGGCCCTGGCGGCAGTGTCCCACCCGGCCATCGTGGAGGTGTACGACTATCTGCACGAGGACGCCGGCGACGTGAGCTACCTGGTGATGGCCTACGTGAAGGGCAACAACGTCGCCGATCATGCGGCGGCCCAGCCCGGTGGCGTGTTGTTGCCCCTCGAGGGCGTGGAGCTCATGCTCCCGGTGGCCTCGGCCCTGGTGGAGCTGCACACCCACGCCATCTTGCATCGCGACCTCAAGCCCGCCAACCTGGTGCGCTACGTGCGCGCGGATGGTCGCGCCGCCGTCAAGCTCGTGGACTTCGGCATCGCCCGGCGGGAGCAGGACGCGGGCCTTACCGCCGAGGGGCTCATTGTGGGCACGCCGCCATACCTGCCGGCCGAGGTGGTACTGGGGAAGCGCCACTCGGAGGCGTCGGACGTCTATGCCTTTGGCGCCACCCTGTATGAGCTGGTCGTCGGGGAGCCGCCCCACGGCACGGATGATATCCACCTGATCCTCAAGCGCATCATCCGGGAGGACGTCCTTCTGCCCACGGCGCTCGCCGGGACCGAGCTGGGCGCCTTGTTGCTGCGTGTGCTGGTGCGCGAGCCCGAGGAGCGTCCGTCCATGCTGGAGGTGCTCGGAGAGCTGGAGAAGATCCGCCTGGTCCTGGTGCAGCAGACCGGAGATGTGGCCGCGTTGGTGGAGGCTACGCGGTCCATGTCCCGGGCCGATGAATCCTCCACCACGGCCTTGCGCTCCACGCCTTCGACGCCCTCAGCCCCTGCCGCGCCGGCGTCGACCCCTTCCAGGGAGATGCCTACGTTGGCGGTCCGACCCCCTGGCTCAGCGCCCCTGGTGAGCGGTTCGCCCCCTTCGAGCCCGCTGCCCTGGGGGATCGCGGGTGCGGCCGTGGTGGTGGCGGTGGCGGTCACCGGATATTTTACCTTACGCAGCGCGCCGGCGGACAAGTCGTCTGACACCCAGTCCACGGCGGCAGCTTCCGGCGGTGAGGCGGACGACCGGGCCCAGGGCCGGTTGGCCATGGATCCCACCGAAGCGCCGGGGTCCATGCGTTCGACCCCCATGCGACTTGTGCGCCCACGTCCGGTTCCTGCGCGGCCTGTCGTTGGCGTTGGCGCCGGCGCGACCGCGGCCGCTCCCGAGGAGATCCCCGCCGCGGACCTGGCCCACCAGAAGGCGCGGTGCACCGGAAAAAGCGAGGCCTACGCCATGTTCAAATGGGCCAACAAGCTCCGGACAGTCAAGGCGCATTGGCCCAGGGTCAAGGCCATCTACGCGGCGTTGTTGGACTGCAAGCATACTTCCGCCGGCCAGCGTCGTTGGGTGACCTATCGCCTCGCTCGGTTGCACTTCCGAGCCGGCGCCTGCGGCCACGCGGAGCGCAGATGGAAGCAATACCTGGCCGCGGCGCGGGTCGTCGGGAAGCCACCGGCCCGCCGCCCTCCCTGCAGGGTGCGCAAATGACCTACGACGACCTTTGCATGGGAGGGATGCCGAGGTGGGCCTCGGCGGTGAGCATGGTCAGCTTCTGGATCGTCGGCATGAAGACTTCGGGAAATGTGTCGGATCTGAACAACATCATGATGGCGGTGTTCTTCGCCAGCTTCATGGCCCTGGCGCTGCTCATCGCGCCGGATCGTCCCAAGAAGCCGAAGCAAGCCCTGCAGCCCGGGCAGCCGCCGCAAGGCTATCCCGGAGCCCCGCCCCAGGGTTACCCCGGCGCCCCGCAACAGGGCTACCCCGAGGGCCAAGCGCCCCAGGCAGCTCCGCTCCAGCCCCCGCCCGCCGGCTACGATCCCAACGGCAAACCCCAAAGCTAGTTTCACCGTGGATCCCACCGGGTTCGAAGGGCTGCGTGCTATGGTTCGCCCATGACGCCGCCGCGGATCACGTATGGCCCCTTTGGGTTTCGCTGGGGGTTTGTGGGGATCGCGTTGGTGGCGGGGGCCATGGCGGTGGGCATGGTCATTTTGCAGAGAGATATTCGCCGGGGATCACAGCTGCGCTGCGAGCGATTGTCGTCGCGGGCTCCACAGAAACCGCAGCGCCCTGGGGAGGTGGATGGTCGGCTCCTTCGGTGTACCAGTCGCAAGGGATCCCGGAGCCGCTCCTTCAATCTGGAGGGCGTACGCGGCGCACGCATCGGGCGTCAGCACAAGACCGAAACCTACGAGGTCTATCTGACCTATGCGGACGGGTCTACGCAGCGGGTGCTGCCGAACGGTCGCGCCGTGCAGCTCCGCTTCGGCTCCACGGACAAGGTCACCGCCCTCGAGGCGGTCCGCCGGTTCGAGTTGTTTCTGAACGACCCGTCTCAGCGTCGTTTGGAGCTGATTCTGCCGGCAGCCACCAGCACGGTGGTTTTCATGGGCGTGGCGTGTCTGCTGCTCGGGTTGGTGTTTTTGTACGCGCTGTTTCATGCCCTGAGGGCCATGTGCTGTTTCACCATCGAGCGCTCAGTGGGGCCCCACACCCTCACGGTGAAATGCAGCCTGCTGTCCATCTCCCTGGGAACCCGCACCCTGAACGTGGCCGATGTCACCCGGGTGGCGGTGGAGCGCATGGCCCTGGACCGGCTCCTCGGGGTGCTGGACATCAAGTCCGCCCAGGGGGGACGCATCGCCCTGTACGACGACGATACGGACGTCCCCTTGGCACACCTGACCCGCGCTCCCTACCCGGGAACGCGTCAGCACGACCAGACCGCCGAGGCTCTGCGCTCACTGCTGGCTTAGCCAGCGTTGGTGGGCGGGGATGGTGTGGCCGTCGGGGGCCACGTCCGCGCCGGTGGCGGGCCTCAGGGGCAGGCGCTGAATTTGACGGTCAGGGATGGGCGGCGAAGCGGGTCGTCCAGGTAGTCGCTGCTGGTTAGGACTACGGCCCGATAGTGCTCCTCGGTCTGGAGCTTCAGGCGAAATCCGAAGTTGCTGGCCGGGGTGGAGAACCAGCTGTTTACCATGGCGGTGAGGTCCACCTGGAGGTCCGCGGTGGAGGAGCTCGGTGGCCCCACCGTGACGGTGGAGCCGGTGTCCACGAGGGGCTGGTTGTTCCAGGTGATCACCTGCTCATCCCAGGCTTGGACCACCCGGGAGATCTCGGTCTCGAGGGTGTTTCCGTCGTCGCACATCTCACCGTCGTCCAACAGGAGGTTCCCGCACAGGTCATCGTCACCACTTGGGCTCCCGGTGGCACAACCCAGGGCTCCCGCGAAAACAATCGCGGCAATCCAATACGATAACCAGTAAGACGGCCGACAAGATGGCCAGCGCACCGTGCCCCGAAGTTTCGCGACCGCTGTGCTCATGGCTCTTCTCCCTCCGGGTTTGACCGAGCGGTCAATAAGCCTCAACTTACCGCGAAAGGGGCCATGCCTGCAACGAAAATGGAACTATCTAATGATTGAGCGGGGGCCTAATGCTCCCATCGGAGGGTGAAGGCGATATTTCGGGGCCCCAGCACCGGCAAAATCGTAACCGCGGACTTGGCTCGCTCCCGTTTCTTCCACTTGGTATACAGGGCAATAACGGCGGCTGCTATCCCCAGCGCCCCGGCCGCTGCGTACAGAGAGATGGTGACGTTTCGATAGGCGATCACCTTGTTGTACAGATCCCGGTCGGTGGTGCCGCCTCTTTCGTACTCCCTGAAAAGCGGCACGGTCAGCCCCTGGTCAATTCCCACGCCGGCAACGACCGCCGCAACCGCGACGGCAGCCGTGGTGACAAACCATCTTATGGGGAGCTTTTTGTGTTTCGTGGAATCCTTCGGCGCTGGTTCCGGCCCGGCCCCCGGGCGGCGCGCTGTCAGCGGCGGATGCCCGTTCCTCCCGGGCGTGATGATTCGCCGGGGACGTGGCGTCTCGAGGAGAGATTCCTGGACATCCCACACCCGCGTCTGGCGGGGTTTGATGGCGATGGTCTTTCGCGCCGCGAACCGCTTGCCGAGTCGGATATCCACCGGATGGTCCCCGATCATGACGACGATGTTCACCATGCCTTTGCCCACCAGGGCTCCGTCCACGAAGATCTTGGCGCTTGGGTTCGTCGTGTTGACGATCAGTATGCCGGTTTGATCCTGGACCACACGCAGCGAGCGGGGCAGGATCTTCGACTTCTTCTTGGTCGTCCGGAGATAAATCCGGATGTGGCGGGCCGCGTTCAACGTGTCGTTCACAGAGGCGTAGCTCATGGCGAGATTAAACTGGATCGCGGGGTGTTTCCGGAGCGCATAGGCTTGCTTGAACTCCACGATTGCCTGGGCGTACTTTTTCTTACGGAAGAGCTTCTGCCCCTTTTTGAAGTGTTTTTTTGCCTTCTGCTTGACGGTCAGATTATTCGGGCTCCTTCCTCGGCGCCGGGCGTCGGCGTCCGGGCAGGCAAACATCAAGACGAGGGCACCGAACAGGCAGCTTTTACACATCGGTCTGCTCCTTCTTTTCGCTACCATGATGGGCAGATCCCCGGTTGCGGCGCGCCGACGGTCCAGGAGGATACACCGGTGCGCCGGATGACGCTTCCGGCCGCCGCGTCTCCCACGTCCCAGCTCGCTGGATGGCAGGACTCGTCGATTAGATGGTTGCCGCCGCCACTGGTGTTGGGCATGTCATACAGGACCGCATCCACCGGACAGGTGTGCACGCCGATGTGGGCAGCGGAGTTGTAAAACAGCGCCACCCCATCCGAGGCCGTTCCACCGTCCATAAGATCGACGCTGAAGTCCTGGGCCAGATCGTAGGTCGGGTTGCCGTTTGCGGCATTGGCGTTGGGACCACCGACGATGAAGCACCCCCCCGCCGGGATGATGCCCGACAGGTCCATGGTGCCGTTGGTATAGTCGGTCCCCCCCCATCCCAATGAGTAGTTGCTCAGATCGATGGCTTCTGAGGTAGGGTTGTATATCTGTATCCACTCGTACTGGTCGTCGGTGGATGGGTCCTGGCTGTCGTAGAACACCTGCACCAGCTTGGGCGTGACGTTGCAGCCGGGCGTGGTGATCGCTATGTCGTCGAGGTGAAATCTGTCGCCGGCAAGGCCGTAGTACTGCCATGCGAGGCGGATGGTCTCGCCGCCCACCGCCGACGGGAGGTCGTAGGCGACTTGGGTCCACGCGAAATCCGACGTGATGTTGTCAAACAGGAGCGTGTCGGTGAGCAGGATGTCGTCCCCACCGCCGCCGCCGCCGCCGTCCCAATCCCCGATGACCACCCAGAGGCTGACGTCGTAGTTCTGGGAGGGGCTCACGCTCAAGGCGTAGCTTCCCATGATCCAGAAGTTCACCGTCATCGAGGCGCAGTTACACTTGAGGTACTTGCTGATCAGGGTTTCGGCCTGCACTGCATGCTGGTCGTCATTTCTCACGTAGGCGCCGAATCCACCCGAGTGCGTGGTGGAGGTTTGCATCCAGGTCTGCCGCGGGTTGGTCTGGATAGTCTCCCAGTCCGTAGGCGGTACCGTGTCCTCAAATCCCTCGCTCAGGCCGCAGAGGGCGATTCCGCACAACGACGTGTTGAAGGAGCAGCTTGTGCAGCTCAGGTCCCCGTAGTCGTACCCCAGGGTTTCGCAGGATTGGTTGTCCACGTTCGTGCCGTCGCATTCCTCAGTGCCGCCGTCGGTGCTCCAGATGAACGCGTCGCCGCAAGTGGCATCTTGGCAGACTCCGTTTACTCCGTCGGGGCAGGAGTCGGCGTTGTCGATGTTGCCGTCGTCGCACCCTTCGCCGGGATCGAGGATTCCGTTGCCGCACTCCTCAAGCTGGCACAAGGGGCTGCAGCCATCGCCGGCGTCGGAGTTGCCGTCGTCGCACCCTTCGGCGCCAAGATCCACAAATCCGTCTCCGCAAACAGCGGATAGACACATGCCGCCGTTGGCTGCGTCGTCGGGACAGGCGTCGGAGTTGTCGGAGTTGCCGTCGTCACAGGTCTCGTTGCCGCCGTCGGTGGACCAGACGAATCCGTCTCCGCAAGAAGCGGATAGACACGTTCCGCCGTTGGCTGCGTCGTCGGGACAGGCGTCGGAGTTGTCGGAGTTGCCGTCGTCGCAGGTCTCCCCACCGTCGAGGACTCCGTTGCCGCAGTTTTCCAGCTGGCACTCGTCGCTGCAGCCGTCGGAGTTGTCGGAGTTGCCGTCGTCGCAGGTCTCGTTGCCGCCGTCGGTGGACCAGACGAATCCGTCTCCGCAGGTAGCGGATAGACACATGCCGCCGTTGGCTGGGTCGTCGGGACAGGCGTCCGAGTTGTCGGAGTTGCCGTCGTCGCAGGTCTCCCCACCGTCGAGGACTCCGTTGCCGCAGTTTTCCAGTTGGCATTCGTCGCTGCAGCCGTCACCGCTGCTCGCATTTCCGTCGTCACAGGTCTCACCAGCGTCGAGGATTCCGTTGCCGCATTCGGGGTCTCCACCCACGATCGGTTCACCAGGTGTCCAGTGGCTGCATGCGATCAGCGTAGCCATCGCTCCCAGGACGAACAACAACGACAAGAGAGACCAGGGGACGTTGCGTCCAGCGCGTTCCAGGGCTCCAATGCGGCTGGGAGGGGATGGGGCTGCTGGGTCACTCGATCTGGAATGGAGTCGCCTGGAGCGTGACATCTATGAACCTCCTGGTGTCCGGAAAAGTGGGGGCCACTGACCGGGGTGTTGATCATTCCCAATCGACATCTTGGAGCTTTTTGCGAGGTTTTATGGGGCGCCAGCGGCGGCGTATTATGGGGCGTGGCCGCACCCGGGGCTTCACTTTGGGCACCTTATGGAGAGACACCGTCAGTTCGTTGTCACCGTTCGGGATGAGCACCAGGGTCTGGGGGAGGTGATTGGGCGCCAAGACCTGAATGATCTCCGCCTTGTTGGAACGCGGAACCAACATCTGGAACAGCGGTCCCTGGTACTTCTTATTCTGGTAGACGATCACCACGTTGGCCACGGTGGGCTTCACCGTGATCTTCAGCGTCACCTTCGCCGGCAGCGGGGTGGAGCGCATGGGAGGTGGACGCATGGCCGCCACTTCAGTCTTCTTCGGGGGTGGCGGTGGCTTGGCCTCGGACTTCGAGCCGAAGGGTCTGACCAGGAGCAGCGCGATAATGGCCACCGCGACGATGGCACCCGCGACAACGGCTTTCGGCTTCCATGACTTGGACGCGGATACGGCGTTCGGTCCGGTCTGCAGCACCAGTGATTGGGTGTCGGAGTTGCCCATTCCCACACCCCGAATGGGGTTGTGTCCGGTCCACTCCAGGGCGAGCTTGACCTGATTGTCCTTGAGCCGTCGCCGGTCGAAGAACAAAGACTCCAGCATTTTTTCGATTTTCTTGGTCCGGATCACCTGTCCCTGGGCTACGAGCAGGGACTCCAGATCATCGCCGAACTCCTCGGCTGTGTTGTAGCGGTGCCGGCGGTCCTTGGCCAGGGCCTTCATGACGATCCGCTCGAGCTCCGCGGGGATTTCGGGTCGAATGGAGCGCGGCTTGGGCACGACTGCATCCCGGACCCGGAGGAGGGTCGCTCCCTCTGTCTCTTCCTTGAATAGCCGTTTTACGCAGATGCACTCCCACAAAACGATCCCAAGGGCGAAAATATCGGTCCGGCGATCCACCTTGTCGCCCATCGTCTGCTCGGGCGACATGTAGGCCACTTTGCCCTTCAGCGTTCCGGCCGCGGTGACGTCGAGTTTCTCAGCAGCAAAGGCGATGCCGAAATCCACGACCTTCACGTTGCCGTCGTAGCTGACCAGGATGTTTTGGGGCGAGACGTCCCGGTGTACCACATTGAGCGTCTTGCCCTCCTGGTTCTTCAGCTCGTGCGCCGAGTGCAGGCCCGCTGCGGTGTCGGCGATGATGCGCGCGGCGTGGGTCCAGGGGAATTTTGCGCGGTCTCGCGCGGCGGCCTTCAGAATGTCGGTAAGGTTCTGACCATGCACGTACTCCATTGCGATGTAGTGCGATTTTTCGATTTTCCCCATATCGAAGATTGTTGCGACATTGGGGTGGTGGATCTTCGCTGCGAGCCGGGCCTCGTCCAAGAACATGCGTACGAACTGCTTTTCGTGCATCAGATGATCGTGGATCTTTTTAATGGCCAGAAGTTTTTCGAAGTTGGAGGGGCCCTGGATCCGTGCCAGGAAGAGTGTGGCCATGCCGCCACGCCCCATTTCGATGAGCAACTCGAATCGGCCGAAGCTTCGGTTGTCTACCGGCGCGTACTCGCTGGGATCGTCCGGCTCTGGGCTGGCTGCGTCTTCTGCATCGTCTTCATCGGACATGGGTTGGAGCTCTTCGATGAACAGCTCCTCGCTCTCGGGCAGATCCAACGGAGATTCCGTTTCGGTTCCGGCAACCTCGGCTCCGGTACCCTCGGCTCGGGTAATCTGGGTGGCGACATCATCCATCAACGGAGACGCGGTCTTGCCGTTGCCATTGCGCGCCGGGGTCTTCGGCGGATTCGCAGGGGCTGGTGGTATCGGCGGTGGTTTGTTCATACGGCTCTGCGATATTGCAAGAGGGAGTTCGACGGCCAGATCCCACCCCTACCTCCAGTTTTTAACCTCACAATACTATCACTTTGTGCCCTAAGGTGGCGATATTTTTGTGGGCATCGTCATGCAGACCCAATATTTCGCAGATACTACATAGGGTCTCTATTGTGGTGTGGCTTTCGTAAAAGTGGTTCGGTGATGGTGTCGTTCAGTTCACTTCTATCTGGCAGTCGGAGTTGCAGCCGTCCCCGTCGGTGGTGTTGCCGTCGTCGCACTGCTCGCCGGTGTTTGTCTGCACGATGCCGTCGCCGCACACGGCTCCCAGGGTCTGACAGCCCGGGGCGCAGGCCGTGGCGTCGCCACCCAGGTTCAGGCCGTCGTCGCAGGTCTCTCCGTACTGGGACTGGACGATGCTGTCGCCACAGTAGGGCGCCAGGGTGCAGTCCGCCATGCAGCCACCGTAGCTGCCGTCGTTGACCCCGTCGTCGCAGACCTCCACGGAGCTCACGATGCCGTCCCCGCAGATGGACGTGCACACCGACGGCGCCTTGTTGAAGTTGGTGATGGTCAGTCGGTAGTTCGAGGAGGTGGTGTGGCGCTCGGCCTGGAAGACCACCGCCTCGTAGATGCCACCCACGGTGATTCCCAGGGTGGCGGCAGCGGCTGCGTCCAGGGTAACCGATCCGCTCTGGGCGCCGTGTACGCCACCCAGGTCCACCACCAGAATGCCGTTGATGAACACCCACACGTCGTCGTCGCCGGTGAAGTCGAGCTGCTCGTTGCCCACGTATTCGAACCAGAAGCGCACCTCGGAGGTGAAGTGGAAGTTGTGACCGCCGGTGAGGGTCGGCTCGCAGGGGGTGCCGCCGCAGTCCACCGTGGTCCAGCCGCCGCCGTCGAAGGGAAAGAAGGCGCTGTTGTTGAACTGGTAGACGCCCCCGCCGATGTCGGGCAGCACCAGGAAGTCGGCCCTGGCGACGTTGTAGTCGGGATCCGACCGGTACCAGCGATCGAAGGAGGCCTGGTCGTAGGTGCCGCCATTGGACTGCCACACGGGCTTGCCGTTGGCGCCCAGGGTGCCCGCTACCATGCCGGTCTCCAGGCCGCTGAGGAAGCACTCGAAGTCCCGGTGGCCATAGGGAGGCGTGGCCGATGGGTTGTCGTCGGGCAACCGGGCGCTGGTGCCACAGGCCGCGATGAAGTCGCGCAGGGTCACCGGCAGGAGCACCTCGGCCGGCGGGGACTCCGGCAACTCCACACAGTCGAAGCCCACCTCCACCGTGCAGGTGGAGGAGCAGCCGTCGCCGTCGGTGGTGTTGCCATCGTCGCAAGCTTCGGGGGTCCAGACGATGGCGTCCCCGCACACCGCCGTACAGGTGCCCCCGGAGCAGTCGGGCTCGCGCTTGCAGAAGGGGTCGCACCCGTCGCCCACATCCAGGTTGCCGTCCTCACACTCCTCGCTGCCCTCCACCACGCCGTCCCCACACACGGTCGCGGTGCAGGGTTGGCCGGGCGTGTCGCAGGCGTAGCCCTCCTCGAGATGACAGGTGTCGTCGCAGCCATCGCCCGTGTCGGTGTTGCCGTCGTCGCAGATTTCAAAGCCCGCCAAAATGGAGTCGCCGCACGCCGCTGCCACGCAGGCCGCGCCCACCACCGGGCAGATCCACCCGGGCTCGACCTGGCACTGGTCACTGCACCCGTCACCGCTGATGGTGTTCTGGTCGTCGCAGGTTTCGGACCCCTCGATGCGGGCGTTGCCACAGACCACGATGAGCACGCAGTCCTGGCCGGGAATGGGACAGGCGTAGTTTTCCTCCACGGCGCTGCAGTCGCCCGCGCAGCCATCACCGTCGGTGGTGTTGCCGTCGTCGCACGCCTCCTCCGAGGTCCGCTCCCCATCTCCGCACACGGGTGGGCCCGCATCCCCTTGCGTCCCGCCGTCGTTGTCCCCGCCGTCGCTGTCCCCTCCGTCGAGCCCGCTCGCATCCGCGGTACCGCCGTCTCCAGTCCCGCTGTCGTCCCCGCAGCCCGCGGTCCAGACCAACGTCAAGCCAAGGACCGTCACGAATAACAGAGTCGTCTTATGTCGTCTACGCATGGTGAACCTCGTTTCCTACGGTAGCTCACCAAAGGTGGCTGTCGCAAGGTGATCCGTGGAGCGCGCGCCCGTGGAGCGCGGGGTGGAGGAGCGGGGGGTGGGGTGGGGGAGCGCGGGGTGGGGGAGTGCGGGGCTCAGCGCCCCATGAAGTCCATCACCCAGCGGGAGATGCCCAGGAGGATCAGTACGGCGGCCTCCCAACGGTAGAGTCGCCAGCCCGTGCGCATGAAGAGCACCACGACGGCCACCATGAGACAGAGCATGCCGACGCTGGAGACCGCACTGCTCGATACGGGGAGCTCGCGCATGATGCCCGCGGCGCCGAGCACGCCGAGCAGGTTGAACAGGTCGGAGCCCACGAGGTTGCCTACGGACATGCCGTGGAAGCCCTTGACGGCGGCGGTGATGGAGGTGGCCATCTCCGGGGCGGAGGTGCCGGCGGCGACGATGGTAACGGCGATGATCCAGTCGGACACACCGAAGGTGTGGGCCAATTTTGACGCAGCCGTGACCAGCACGTGGCCCCCCACCACCACGCCGATGATGCCGGCAATGAGCAGCATGATGTCGCCGGTGGAGGCCTGGGCCGGGACCTTCGCGATCATGGACCGGTTGGGATCGATGGCGTCCTCAGGCTGGTAGTCGCCCCACTTCTTGCGCCAGACGAGCAGCAGCAGCAGGTAGCTCATCAGCCCGCCAAAGAGCACAGCGCCCTCCCAGCGGTCCAGCTGGTGATCCGACAGGAACCAAAACAGCATCAGGGTGGTGCCCAGGAGGATGGTGCCGTCCCGGTAGACCACCTCTCGGTTGGTGCGCAGCGGGGTGAGGAGGCCGCAGACCCCGAGGATGATGCCCAGATTGAAAATGTTGGAGCCCACCACGTTGCCCACGGAGATGTCCGTCTTGCCCGACAGCGCCGCCGAGAAGGTCACCGCGAACTCAGGCGCCGAGGTGCCGAAGGCCATGATGGTGAGCCCCACGGTGACCTCGGACATACCCAGCCGACGGCCCACCTTGGCGGCGGAGTCCACCAGCCAATCCGAGCCCTTCCACAGCAGCAGGATCGACACGAAAACCAGCGCGATGTTCAGGGATACGGACCAGGACACGGGTGAAAACAACCTCCGGGAAGACGTGGGCCCACCGAGACTGTGGTTGCACTGTCAAACATCGGGTTCAACGAGCGCCAGTCCAGCGGTGGGAAGTGCCAGAACCACATGACCTCCGGGGCGTGATTCGTCAAGGACTTTAGTGGCTTAACCCAGGGATTGTGTCTATGTTTCAAGGACTTCTGATGATGCGTCGATCTCCTTAGGGGACCGCCGAACATCCGCCCTTGTCACGCCTGAGGCGCAGCGACAGGGATTTGCCGTGGCGCGGCAAATCCCAAACACAGGTTCATCGGTTGTGTGGAAAATACTATGATAAACTCTGGCTCCTTAGGAAAGGACGGTCGTCGTGAGATATTGTTCATTACGTTTCATCAGGTTTGTGGATCTTTTCGGCCTTGCCTGGGCATTGGTACTTTTCGCCCCGACCGGCTGCGATGACGGCGGCAATCCAGCCACGGTCACCAGCATCAACGATCTGGTGGACCAGAACCAGGAGTTCGAGCTGTTGCCCGAGCAGCCGGTGACCCTGGTCTCCGAAGAGCAGGTCGGCGAATCCTGGACCGACTCCCAGACCATTCAGGACGCCGACGGCGAGACGGAGGTCACCACCACCTGGATCGTGAAGCGCGAGCGGTATAGCGCCCTTACCCACCCGGACAAGTTCGTGCTGTACAACGTCAACGCCTCGGTCCTGTGGCCGGGGAATCTGATCCAGGGCAGCTCCATCGCCAGCGGCGCCATGAACCCGATCCCGATCACCGGCTCCTCGCGCAGCCCCGTCACCATCTTTCTGTCCATCGTCACCGGCGGCGGAGGCGACTACTCCGAGACCGTGGAAAACCCCACCGGTTCGGCCATCTTTGACGCCATGAACCGCATCGTCGGCCAGCACTACGGAACCATTCCGGGGCAGGCGTCCTTGGACATATCGCGGGTCTACAACATGAACCACGTGATGTTCAAAATGAACGCCGGCTACTCCGCGCTCGCCTCGGAGGTCGGCGGCGCCTTGGGCATCGATTGGAGTCAGGAGCGTCAGCGGGTGATGGTGAAGTTCGCCCAGCAGTACTACTCCATGGCCTACGATACGCCCCAGAACGCCGAGGCCGTTTTCGCGAACCAGGTATCTGCCACCGATCTCGCTCCCTTCACCTCTGCGGCCAACCCCGTATGCTACGTCGACGCGGTGACCTACGGCCGGGTATTTTACTTTGTCTACGAGTCTGACGATAGCAGTCTCAACCTGGAGACCAGCCTGAACGTCGCCTTCAATGGGCTGGGATCGACGAACGTCGAGGCCGAAGCGGCCTACAACAATGTGGTCCAGAACTCCACGGTGAAAGTGTTCGCCATGGGGGGCAACATTCAGGATGCGCTGACCGTGGCCACGGATTTCGGCGCCCTCAACGACTACCTGCTCGACGGCGCCGCGTTCTCGGTCGACTCCCCGGGGGTCCCCATCTCCTATACCATCCGGTATCTCAAGAACGCCAACATGGTGCGTATGAACAACACGCTGGAGTACGAGGTGGACCAGGCCGAGCCGGTGGGACAGCCCACCTCGGTCACCACCTCGAGCACTGTGAATGTGTACCTGCACGCCCTAGAGGCGCTGGCCCAGGACGATGGGCTCATGGGCGGGGGCTCGGAAGGAGCCATCGGCGTGCGGGTCTCACGCTTCGAAAGCGGTGTGCTGATCCAGCAGTACGATACCGGCACGATCGCCGTCTTTGAGCAGGGCGAATTTGTTCCAGGGGCCATGCGCATCCTAGACCTGAATATTCCGGCCTTCGATGTGGACCTCCGCACGGGCAACAAGATCGTCCTAGAGGCCTACGGCTGGGAATCGGACACCGACAACCACGTCTTCACTCTGGCCAAGGAGTTCGTGTACACCTACCAGCCCATCGGAAACACCTGGATGCTCACACCCGATCATGTGCAGGACGTGAACCAGGAGCTGTACTTCCGGTACCAGCACAACGGCGATGAGTTCATCGAGTTCAAGCTGGGCGTGTCCGTCTCCGTGGACGGCAACCTCCTCCCCTGACCACGAAGCCCCAACATCAGCACCCACGCTCCCCCTGGTCCACCATCACTACGCCACTACTTGTTGTAGGTACGGATCTGGTCCAGGGTCTTTTTCTGGGAGTAGGCCACCAGACCTTCGGGATCGGGGGTTCCGACGGACAGGAGCAGGACGACCCGCTCGTCTGGATCCAGGTCGAGCAACCGGGTGATCTTCTTTTCCCGGGTCCAGATGTCCGGCCAGTTGAGGGAGCAGGAGCTCAGCCCGAGGGTCTCCAGGGCGAACATCAGGCTCATGGCGGCCAAGCTACCGTCGATGTAGATGAGGTGCCGGTCCCGGGGGTTGAAGTAGGCGCGCAGGCGCCCCACGACGGCGATGATCATGGGGATGTTGTGGCCAAAGCCCGCGGTCCCCATGGGAAGCTCCGCCAGGGCTGCCACCTGGTTGGGATCGTCGAAGATGCGGAACAGGAAGGGTTGGCGGTTGCAGGCGGAGGGCGCCTGGGCGGCCACGAGGATTGCCTGGTCTACGAGATTGCGGTCCACCGGCTCAGAGCGATACCAACGGACGGAGCGGCGCTGCTTGGCCAGGGCGACCATCTGGTCGTAGCTCACGGGGGGCTGGTCCCCCAGCTCGCGGTGGTAGGGCTTGGAGTCTCCGCCCGACAGGCGGCCCGTGTCCAGGTCTTCGAAACGCTTACGCAGCCGGTCGATCAGCGGATGTGAGCCCGTCACCTCGAAGTACTCGGCGATCACGTCGTGCGCCCACTGCCACTCCAGGCGGTCCGTATCCGATTCGTCGGCGAGGCAGCGCACCGTGGCCTGCGCGAAGACCTCCATGGTGGCCTCGATGTAGTCCAGCGCGAAGATGTCCCGCCTCGGACGCATGAGGAGACCCTTCTCCAGGCGGTGGGTGTTCCGACGCAGGAGGTAGCGGTTGACCTGTTGCCCCCGTTCGTTTTCGCGGTAGCGCTTGATCCCGGCGAGCACCGCCCGGTGCTCACGGTCGAAGGCGCCGGGGAGCAGCCCGTAGCGGAGCTTGGCCCGCCAGGTGGGGTTTCGGTTCACCAGCCGGTACGCACGGCTCAGCCACGACGGGGGCCTCGCCTGCGCCTCACCGGTCGGTCCGGGGTCTACGTCTTCGCTCATGGGGGGCCTGTTTTGCGTACCTATCAGCGTCGAGACTGAGTGATGAACTCCAACCGCATCCAGCCACGCACAATGGACCAGTGGTCGGCGGTAATCAAGCCCAAGACCCGGCCCGCCACCGTGAAGACCACCGCGAAGGCCGTCGCGGCAAGCCCCATGGCCAGGGGGCGTGAGAGGTCGCTGAGTCCGAATCGGCGCAAGGCGTAGGTGCCCGCTGCCACCACAAGGGCCAGGAGGAACACCTGGAGGTAGTGGCGCAGGGGGACGACGTTGGCCATGGAGGTCTTCAGGTGGCGGGCGATGCGTCGGAGGTAGAGAAACACCACCATGAACATGGCCAGCAGCAGCGGGAGGACGAGGGCCAGGAAGCCCCCCACGCCGTTCATGATGCTGAAGACTGCCGATTGCCGGGCGCGGTCGTTGACCAGCAGTACATTCGGCGCCAGGGCCGTGGGCAGCTCCAGCACCACCACCAGGGCCAAAACGGGCAGCAACTGCGCCACGGTGTCTCTGGACGCCGGTTCCCAGCCCCCCAAGATCCAGGGGATGGCCAAGCTTACTCCCACCATGAGGAGGCCGGCCCCAAGTCCCATCACCGCCAGCAGCGTCGCGGTCTGGAGGACGAAGGCCCGCCTGACTCCGGCGCTCAGTCGTTCGTAGAAGTAAAATACGCTCTCGGGCAGGCCGAAGACGGCCAGAAAACGCGCGGTTTGATAGATCACCAGGACCAGGGCGATGATGGCAACGTCGTGCTTGGGCAGCAGCCTCGCCAGGGTCACCACCGCCGCCAACTCGATGAGAGCGGTGGCCACGTTGGAGACCACTACCACTGCCACCTTGTTGCTTAGCGCACAGACGTCCAGCTCGCTCATAGCCATCGCGCCTGTTTGTGAATTAATCCTGAACGGTCAATCGCCGCTACGCACGCAGCGCAGCACATCTTGCCTCAT
Source organism: Deltaproteobacteria bacterium (assembly GCA_029938605.1). Taxonomy (GTDB): domain Bacteria; phylum Myxococcota_A; class Polyangia; order HGW-17; family JAJRWW01; genus JAJRWW01. The sequence goes on from JAOZUO010000065.1 coordinate 39,383, forward strand.
CTGCTCGGAATTTTGCAGTTGCCGGGCCGCGGCATCCCGCAGTCGTCCCACGCGCTCGTCGCGCTCGGGCCCCTCCAGCATGGCGGCGAGCTTGTTCTCCAGGGTCTCGTCGTCCACGTCCGGCCCCACCAGGTGATCTTCGCAGCCGAAGTCCTCCATGAGGTGCTGGTACTTGTGGCTCCAGCTCGTGGCCATGGCCGGCACCGCCGCTGACATGGCGTTGACCAGCCCGTGGAATCGCGAGCTCACCACCGCTTGGCATTGACCGATGAGCCCCTTGAGGCGCAGGGGATGGTGTTCCCGCCGCGTGGGCACGGGGTGGGGGAGCTCCCGGTTGATGGCCGCGGCCAGGGCGCCGTCCCCCCGGGAATGGAGGATGAGCAGGGGCTCGGACCGCCGCTCCATGAGGATCCGTGCGATGCGCGAAAAGAGCCCCAGATACTCCTGTCGCGAGGCCGCGCCCGTTTGCAGCATTTTCTTGTTGGGGATCAACCCCACAGTGCGGCCCACCATGTGTTCGGGCAGCGGCGGATCGGGCGGCACTCCCTCGAGCGCGTGGGTGAAGTCGTTGGACTGGTGCACATGATCCTGGCTGCCCCCCACCGCACGTACCGCCTCCAGTGACGTCGAATCCCTCGCGTACACCAGGTCCGCAATGCTCACCAGCTCCGCCAGCGCGGATCGCACCTCGGGGTTCTGGACGGGGCCCAGGGCTTGAGGCAGCAGAATGATCTTGGCGCCGTGGGCCTTGAGGCGTCCATAGTAGGCCACCGCCATGCGCGCGTTCCTGGGTCCCCAGCTATCCCCATAGGCGAACCCCGACGCATCCAGCACCAGGTCGATCTCCGCCGCCCGCGCCACGCTAGACGGAAAAAACGGCGGCACCATTCGCGCCAGCAGATCCGCCTGGGTCCCCATGGCGTGCACCCAGGGCAGCAAATCCAACCGCAGCTCCCGACGGGTAGCCCCCGTGGCGCAGCGCCGCGCCACCGCGAAGCGCCAGGCCTCGCACCCGGGTTCGGAACGCAGCCGGTCCAGGATGGCCCGCATCATCAACTGGGCGCCCTGGTTCCCCGAAGTGGTGTTCCGGATCTCGACGCGCATCACAGATCCCGCGGCCGATTCAACGGCCTTCTAAGGCCAATGCCGGTCAGATAAGGGGATTGTTCGATCATTTCGACCCCTTGGTGATCGGG
>JAOZUO010000066.1:0-25440 GCA_029938605.1 Deltaproteobacteria bacterium
GCGGCTCACAATTGTAATGCCCCCGGCTTTGCCGGGGGATATTTACTTCCACGCCTCGGAAGTCTGTTCCGTGTTTCGACGGCTCTGAACGCCGATGGCTTCGTTCCTCCTCGGTTGCGTACTCCCGGTACGCGCCCTCGTCGCGCCTTACTCTCAACGCCCGGCCCTCGCCGAAAACCCGGAACGCTTTTCCGGGGCGTGGAACTAGCTTCGGCTCCACTTTGCTGTGGGGCGGCCGGGGCAGACGCGCTGGCAGTTGGCGTGGAAGCCGCGCTCTTCGGTGGGCGTGTAGTCCTTGTGTTCCGGTCCCTTGTACACCTGCCGTGGACGACCGATGACGCGCTCGGGATCCTGGATCATTTCTCTCCATTGGGCGATCCAGCCCACGGTGCGGGCCACGGCGAACAGCACGGTGAACATGTTGAGCGGGATACCGATCTCCCGGTAGATGATCCCCGAGTAGAAGTCGACGTTCGGGTAGAGCTTCTTGCTGACGAAGTAGTCGTCCTCCAGGGCGATCTCCTCGAGCCGCAGGGCGATTTCGAAGATCGGGTCCGAGGTCTTGGACTGTTCGAGAAGGTCGTGGGCGGCGTCGCGTACCAGGCGCGCGCGCGGGTCGTAGTTCTTGTAGACCCGGTGGCCGAATCCGTTGAGCCGGAAGGGATCGTTGCGGTCCTTCGCTCGGGCCACGAACTCCGGGATGCGTTTGACGTCGCCGATCTCCTCGAGCATGCGCACCACGGCCTCGTTGGCGCCGCCGTGGGCCGGTCCCCAGAGGGCTCCGATGCCCGCCGACACCGCCGCGAAGGGGTTCGCCAGCGACGAGCCCGCGAGTCGCACCGTGGAGGTGGAGGCGTTCTGCTCGTGGTCCGCGTGTAGCAGAAACAGCAGATCCAGCACCCGCGCGTGCAGCGGATTGACCTCATACCTTTGCGTGGGCGAGGAGAACATCATGGTCAGGAAGTTTTCCGAATAGCAGAGATCATTGCTCGGGTACACGATGGGCTGTCCCAGGGAGTACTTGTAGGCCGCCGCCGCGATGGTGGGCATTTTGGCGATTAGCCGGTGCGCGGAGATCTCCTGGTGTCGCAGGTCGTGGATGTCCAGGGAGTCGTGGTAGAAGGACGACAGCGCCCCCACCACACCCACGAGAATCGCCATAGGATGTGCGTCGTAGCGGAAGCCCCGGATGAAATCCTTGAGTCCTTCGTTCACCATGGAGTGGGTGGTGATCATGTTGTGGAAGTGGCCGAACTCCGTCTCGGTGGGCAGCTCCCCGTTGAGCAGCAGGTAGCACACCTCGAGGTAACAGGTGTGCTCGGCGAGCTGCTCCACCGGATAGCCTCGGTACTGCAGCACCCCCTTCTCGCCGTCGATGAAGGTGATCTCGCTGCTACAGCTCGCCGTGGACTTGAACCCCGGATCGTAGGTAAACATCCCCATTTTTTGATAGAGCTGGCGGATATCCACCCCGGCCGGACCCCGGGTTCCTCCAATAATCGGGAACTCCTCCCGCTGTCCTGTCTCATTGTTGATGATCGTGACGGTCTTGCGGTGGGAATCTGGCATTGTCTACCTTTTCACTTCTTGAACCTAGAATCTGGTGACGTAGGGGCTCGATGTCAAGGGCGCCTCGACGGCCATCATCGATCGACTTAGCCATTCGCGACCCCTTAGGGTCCGCGAATGGACAACTCAGTCGTCCTGGCCGCCGATCCATCCCGCTGGTCGGCGTCGCTCGTCGATTGCATAGGCACCGCTATGCGCCCTCCTCGCTCCTTGCCCAGCGGGCGCCTCAACGGCCATCATCGATCGAGTTGTCCATTCGCGGACCCTTAGGTTGCTCCCACAGAGCTACAGCAGGCACTGCGACTGGACGTTGGCGTGGATTGGGGGGGGATCAGTGGTGCGTATACGAGGCAGGGGGATCATGCTGCCCCGAAGGAAGCAATAGATCGCCACTGCCATGGGATAGTTCAAACCGCTATTTCTTAGCGGCTTTTCGCTTGGCGGGTTTCTTTTTGCCGGCTTTTTTCTTGGCGGCCTTTTTGCGAAGGGCGGGCTTTTTCGGTGCAGCGGGTCTCTTCGCGGAGGCAGCCTTCAGGGTGTAGCGCATGCCGGCGGCCTTACCCGTGGTGGTAACGAGCCTCGCGGCGCGGAGCTTACCGAGCAGGGATGCGGCTTGCTTGCTGGTGAGGCCTACTTCGGAGGCGATAATCTTGGTTTTGGAGTCCGGGTGAACGGACAGATATGCCTGGATGGATTCGGTATATTTTGCCGAGATGACCTTGGTGAGTCGCTTGGGGGCGCGCTTAGTTTTGGCTGCTTTGGCTCCTGCGGGGCGGCCGGGCTTACGGCCGGGCTTGCGACCGGGCTTCTTCCGCTCGCTGGTACCGAGGGCGGCGAGGACGTCAGTCAGGGGGAGCTTGCGGAAGGTCTTCCAGTCCATTTTCAGGTCGGCCACGAATTCACCGAGGGTGAGCTCGAGGTTGTCGAACTGTCGTAGCGCTTCCATTGCGGAGAGCCGCTGCAGCTCCTCTTGACTGGTTTTCAGGGCTTCTTTGTAAAGCGATGCGAGACCTTTTTTGCGCATTGGATACTCCGTGTTTTAGAAATTGGCAATTCGGGATTGCTATTATTTTGAAAAATAAATGTCAAGTGTAGACCGGAAAAATTTGATTATTTTGCAGTGGTATATGCACGGTATGTGCCGGTGGAATGTAGGAGTTACCGGACGGATCAGCGTAGCGAGGTCTCGATTTTCTCTTTGAACTTGAGATGGGATGTTTTTCGCAACAGGGGCCATTTGGCGTATATGGACCAGCTCGCGGTGATGAGGATGTGCTTGGGCTTCTTGTTGACGCGCACGGTGAGCTGCTCGCTGGGGATCTTGAGTGTGGACAAGAGGCGGTCCCGCACGCGGCGGTGGATCTTGATCTCGGTGGCGGTCCAGCCCTCCTTCTGATGGCGTAGCGAGTAGGCCTTGGACGACTCGTCTTTCAATACGGTGCTGGCGCGGAAGTAGCTGTAGTAGGGCGGGATGAAGATGATGCTGAAGTACACCATCGCCGTGAGCCCGCCCACCACGAGAACTTTCGCCAGGGTGATCTTTCGTGGCGCCTTGAAGGTGGATTTCTGTCCGGGGACGTAGGCCATGAAGGAGTTCCTTTGGTTGGAGATTTCGCCTTGGTTTACATTACACTAGTAGTTGGTACAGTAGCACTTCTCAAGTTATGGTCCTGCATTGTGGACTGCCTGAGATGAGATTATGGTCCACCGGAATTGCCACATCGCCATTCCGGCAGTGGGGATTTGGATGGTACTGGCCGCAGTGCTGGCATTATCGATCCCCACCGCCGAGGCCCGCCGACACAGACGACGTGGGCGGCAGAAGGCGAAGGTGAAGGAGACGAAGGCGGAGCGAGTGGCTCGAGAGCTCTTGCTGGTGGGAAGCCCGAAGATTGTCGTGGTGCGGCGCCAGAATGTACGCGCTTTCGGCCTGGCTTCGCTGGCTTTTCGCAAGATCCTGGCTTTCCCGTTCGGGGAGGTGGTGTTGGATCCCACGACGCCGCCTGCCGAGCAACTCGAGGATATTGATGACGCCAAGCCGAAGGTCATCCTTGCCTTGGGTCCCGGGGCCGCGTCGGTGCTCGCCAAGGGGGGCGCCGGCGTACCGGTGGTGTTCGGCTATGTCTCCGGGCGGCCGGTCACCGCGGTGCGGCAGGGTGGGTGGCTCTCCATGGCCAATTCCAGCCGGCGGGTGCTGGTGTGGCTGCAACGGCTGGTGGGGCGACTGAGGCGGGTCGCCGTGGTGGTGCGCGACGGGAAGGGGAGCCTGGCCCGGGATTTTCGCGCGGCCTGCCGACGCCTCGGTATCGGGCCGGTGATCATCGTGGCCGCTTCGGCCGACGACGTGGTGCGACGGATTGTGGCGGCGTTGAAGCAACGCCCGGATGGGCTTTGGCTCGGGCGCCAGGTGGCGTTCTATCCGCCGGCTGTGCTGCGGCAGGTTCGGCGCATCCAGGCGCAGTTCCGTCTGCCCGTGGTGGGGGTCACCCGCCTCCACGTGAAGCAGGGGCTGGTCCTCGCCGTGGACGCTTCACCGGCGCGGATCGCCCGCGCTGCCCGCCGGCTCATTCGGCAGCGGTTGGCGCGGTGGCTGCTTCCGGCCACGGTGCCTAAGCGGCGTGGCAAGGTAGCGGCGCAGGCCTCCCAGCTCTATCGCGGGGTAGTGGAGGCCGACCGTGTTTCGTTGAATACGCGGACGGCCCGGGCCATCGGGCTCAATTCCAAAGCGGCGCTGACGGCTGGAGCTCGGAAGGTGCGCCCTTGAGCAACTTGCCTACCCGCCGTCCCTCCGGAAAGCTTCCTCCGGCGCCGGAGCCCCGAGGTCGTTCCATCACCGGAATGGGCAAGACCGGGAGCCTCTACGCCTTCGACGCCAAGATTCCGCGGTACCCCCGGCGGTTTCGCTGGCGTGTGATCGGCTACATTCTCTTCATCTCCTTGCTCACCTCGGGTGTGGCCTTCGGGTTCTCCTACCTGCGGCAGGCAGAGTTCATGCGTATCGACCGCCACGAGCGCGGGCGTACCTTGAGCGAGACCCTGGCCGAGGGCGCGGACCTCGGCGTCATGAGCGACGAGCCCGCCCTGGTGACCGGGGCCGCCGAGCGCCTCCTGACGTCGTCGGATGTGGAGATCGTGGAGGTCTTCCGGGTGGACGGTTCGCGCCTATTTCGCCGCGCCCGAAAGTCCAGCGGCAAGTTGGACGTCCCCTCAGGCGCCACTGTGAAGTCGTTGCTCGCAGCGAAAAAGCCCCTCACCGTGGTGGTGGAGGAAACCGACCGGGATCTGTACTACTCGCCCATCCTGGTGCCCGTCGGGGACGCGGTGTTGGCGGCCTTTGGCAGCAAAAAAGAGACCCGGCTTTCGCATCGTCCGGTGGGGTACGTGCGAGTGGCCGTGAGCCATCTGCAGTCCGAAAAGCGCCAGTCCGAGATGCTCCTGTGGTCCATCTATCTGGCCGGGGGACTCCTGGGCCTGGGGCTGATTCTGGCCCTCCTCGTGGGCTGGCGCCTGTCGCGGCCGATCCTCAAGCTCGCCGCCGGCGCGGACGCCATCCGCCAGGGTAACCTCGACGTACAGGTGGACATCCGCAGCCACGACGAGCTGGGGCAGTTGGCCGACTCCTTCAATCGCATGGTGTGGAAGCTCAAGGCCACTGTGGATAAGCTGGCGGACCTCAACCGCAACCTGGAGTCCGAGGTCAACGAGCGCACCCGCGACATTCAGGGCATGGCGGACTTCGTGACGCTGCTCAACGCGCGGCGGGACTTGCAGCTCCTGGTGACCGATGCTGTCAAGTCGCTCATGAAGGCCACGGGCAGCGCCGTGGGCGCCATCTTCCTGTACAATGAGCAGGCGGCGACCTTGTCGGTGCAGACCGCGGCCGGGGTGGCCGTTGAGGCCTTTGGCCCGGCCATCGTGAAGCTGGGAGAGGGCACCGTGGGAAACGCCGCGCAGCAGTCCGAGCCGGTGCTCGTCACCGACGTACAGGAGAACAGTCGCCTCTCGTCGGCTCTGGGACGCCCCGTGCAGGCGGTGCTATTCCAGCGCATCCGGTTCGCCCAGTCCCTGGCGGGCGTGATCGTATTGGGGTCCGAGTCCACCATCGGGCCTCGGCAGCGGGATGTGGTGGCCCAGGCCATCAATCAGCTCGCCATCGCCATCGCTAACGCCCGGGCCTTCGGCGCGGCGGAGCGGCTGGCCTCGGAGCTGGAGACGCGCAACATCGAGCTCACCAAGCAGACCACGCTGCTGGCCGAGCAGAAGGCTCAGCTTGAGGAGATGAACCGGCTCAAGAGTGAGCTCATGGCCAACATCACCCACGAGCTGCGTACACCGCTAAACGCGGTCATCGGCTATGCCGAGCTCATGGAGGGTGGCGCCTACGGCGAGCTCAATGCGGAGCAACTGGAGAACCTGGGGGCTATCATCGAGTCCGCCAGGGGGCTGCTGAATCTCATTACGCAGATCCTCGATATGGCCAAGATGGAGGCCGGCCAGATGGGGCTGGTGGTCTCTGAAGTGGACGTGGGTAAGCTGCTCACGGATGCGGCGCAGACGGCCCAGATCCTCGCCCGGGAGAAGTCCGTCACGGTGGGGCTCGGCCTGCCCGAAGGCGGCCTTGTGCATCGCACCGATGACGGCAAGCTGCAGCAGATTGTTACGAACCTGGTGTCCAACGCGGTGAAGTTCACCGAGGACGGTCGCGTGGATCTCCTGGCCTCCCGTCGCTCGGATGGCAAGCTGCGGGTGTTGGTGAGAGACACCGGTGTGGGCATCGAGTCCGAGCAGCAGTCCATCATCTTCGATGAGTTTCGTCAGGCAGACGGTTCCACCACGCGCAACGCCATGGGTACGGGCCTGGGGCTGGCCATCAGCCAGAATTTTGCCCGGCTCATGGGGGGTGATATTACCGTGGAGAGTGACCCGGGTCAGGGCAGTACCTTCACGCTGACGCTGCCGGCGGAGCCTCCGCTGGCGGTGGAGGCCAAGGCCGAGGCCGGCCGCCTGGACGATGTTTCCCAGGCCCTGGGTTTCTCCTCGGCCTCCAGCTCCTCCACGCCCGGAACCCGACTGGCCGACGCGTCGGCGAACCGCGCGAAACCCCAGACCAAAGGTTCGGATGAGCTCGAGCTTTCCCTGTCGCTTCTCGACGATGGATTGGTAGATGACAGTTGACTTTTGTCATCCAGGTCACCTGTCCACGGTTTAGAGATGGGTGATTGGGTATAATTATCTAGTATTCCAATTGGTTAGGGATGCGTCTTGTGGCCGGCAACGAAGTGCTTTACAGTCTTTCGGTTAACGATATGATTGGCTGGAATCAGGCAGCTCGGAGCAATGGCCAAACTTATACTCGTCAGTAGCGATCCGCACCAGGAATTCGAGCTCGGGGCGATCAATACGATCGGCCGGCATCCCAATAATTCCGTGCAGGTCCTAGATCGCATCATCTCCAAGGAGCACGCGCAGGTCTTCCGGGCCCCTGACGGAAAGTACGTGCTCCGGGATCTGGGTAGCCTCAACGGCACCTACATGGGTGGCGTCCGCATTATGGAGCGGGTGCTCCAAGAGGGGGATGAGGTTACCCTGGGATCCACGCGGCTGGTGTACAGCGAGGTCGATGACCAGCAGCAGAGCGAAGAGCGGGTCACCATCTCGCCGGAGATGCTCGAGAGCCACATCCGGCAGAAGATTGATGTCGTCTCCAGTCGGGAGTTCCTGCCGGAAAAGGACATCTATGATGTAGATGTTTTGCGGCGGGACTACGAGAAGCTGCGCGTCTCCCACGAGGTGGGCTTGGCCTTGAGCCTCGAGGTGAATCTGAGCAGCCTCCTCGAGAAGATCATGGAGAAGACCTTCGAGCTCATGCCGGCGGATCGCGGCGTCATCATGCTGATGAATCCGACCAGCGGGGAGCTCGAGGGGCGAGTCGTCAAGCGGCGGGACGAGACCAAGATCGCGGACGAGGAGATCGTTCTGTCGCGCACCATCGTCAATCAGGTGGTGCAGACCAAGACCGCGGTGCTCTCATCGGACGCCGCCATCGACAGCCGTTTCTCCGGGGCACACTCCATCATCATGCAGGGCATCCGATCCACCATGAGCGTGCCGCTGCTGTTCGGCGATTCCCTGTTGGGGCTCATGTATCTGGACTCGCAGATCGCCACCAACGCGTTCACCGAGAAGGATCTGCAGATCTTCACGGGCATCGCGAATCAGGCGGCCGGCGCCATCCAGAACGCCCGCCTCGCGGCGAACATCGAGGAAGAGGCCGGCGTGCGGGCGCGGTTCGAGCGGCTCCTGTCACCGAACCTGGTGGACCAGGTCGTGGCTGGATCCCTGCGCATGGAGAAAGGCGGCGAGAACCGCATCGTGACCGTGATGTTTACCGACATCCGCGGCTTCACCTCCATGTCCGAGAAGATGGACGCCCAGGCCGTCATCGCCATGCTCAACGAGTACTTCGAGGAGATGGTGGACGTCCTGTTCAACCACCAGGGCACCCTGGACAAGTACGTGGGTGACGAGATCATGGCGCTGTTCGGCGCACCCGTGCTGCTGCCGGAGGATCCCGTCAACGCCGTGGCGTGCGCCGTGGAGATGCAAAAGCGGCTTCGCGAGTTCAACCGGCTGCGGCAGATGCGTAACGACGCACCCATTCAGATCGGCATCGGCATCAACACCGGCGAGGCGGTCTTTGGCGCCCTTGGGAGCACCAAGACCATGCAGTACACGGTGGTGGGTGACACGGTGAACGTGGCCTCGCGGCTGTGCTCTTTAGCCCAGGCCGGCGAGATCATCGTGTCCGAGGATACCCATCGGCTCCTGGACAACCGGTTCGAGACCGTGGAGCTGCCGCCGGCGCGGGTCAAGGGCAAGGCCGCCGAGATCCAGGTGTACAATGTCGCCGGTTTCGTCGCCGATGCGCCGGAGCTGACCAAGCCCATACAGGCCGTCCCGCCACCAGGCAGTCCGCCACCAGGCAGTCCGCCACCAGGCAGTCCGCCACCAGGCAGTCCGCCTCCAGGCAGTCCGCCACCAGGCAGCCCGCCTCCAGGCAGCCCGCCTCCGGGCGGCCCGCCACCAGAAGGGTAGGGACCCGATCGAATATTACTTGCTCACTCAGGCCGCCGAAGCATCCCGGCTCGCTTCGTTACTTCTCGTTGCATATCAATAAGTATGCGCCTCGGCGTGCCTCGCGAGCCGGGCGCCTCGACGCCCTGCACTGGACAACTAATATCCGAGCGGGTCCTAGCCGCCGCCAGACACGGCATCTGGACGCGCTCCCCACGGACGGATCTCTCATGCAGTACGATCTCCCTTTGTGGCGTCCGCCCTCCGAGGCGCGGTCTCTCATCTTGCAGGCTACCCTGGGGTGCTCCCACAACAAGTGCACCTACTGTCACATGTACGTGGGCAAGCGGTTTCGCGTGCGGCCCTGGAAGGAGCTGTCCGCGGACATCGACTTCGCGGCTCGGCAGTACCCGCGCTCACGTCGGGTCTTCCTGGCTGACGGGGACCCTCTGGCCATCGGTGCGCCGCGTCTGGTGCAGATCGCCGAAAAGCTGTGGAAGACCTTGCCCCGACTCCAGCGTATCTCCACCTACGCGACACCCCAGAACATTCGGAGGAAGTCCCTCAAGCAGCTCAGGCGCATCCGAGATGCCGGGCTGGAGCTCCTGTACTTCGGTGTGGAGTCAGGCGATCCGGTGGTGCTCGAATGCGTCAACAAGGGCGCCACGCCCGACGAGATCGTCGCCGCCGCGGACAAGGCCCACGAGGCGGGCTTCAAGCTCAGCTGCACCGTGCTGTTGGGCCTCGCCGGCCGGGAGCACAGCGGTCGCCACGCCCGGGAGACGGCGAAGCTGCTTTCCCGCATCGATCCAGCCTACGCCTCTGCCCTCTCCATCATGATCCCCGAGGCCGACGAGGGCCGGGACTATGAGCTGCGGACTGTGCCCGAGGACACTCCCTGGCGGGAGATGGAGCCCATGGAGCTCGTGGCTGAGTTGCGGGAGCTGGTGGCCGGCCTTGAGTGTTCCGATACGGTGTTCCGGGCGAACCACGCCTCGAACCATCTCCCCCTGGGCGGCCATCTGCCCGATGAAAAGGACGACCTCCTCGCCCTGGTGGATGAAGTGCTGGGTGCCAGCCGAAAGGATCTGTTACGTCCCGAGTGGATGCGCGGGCTGTAGTCCCTAGGACCCGATCAGAGAAAGCGGGGTTCAGAGCGGTCAGGCCTGCTTCTTCTTTGCCTTTTTGCTCTTGGACTTCTTCTTGGACTTGGCGGATTTGGGCTTCGTAGACTTGGACTTGGAGGACTTGGACTTACCGCTTCCGAACCAGGAGGTCTTCGCGTTGGCGTTGATGCCTTCGAGCTCGGCGAGCTCCTCGAGGAGCTCCCGTTGCCGCTTGCCCAACTTGGTGGGAATCTCCACCACGAAGCGGATGATCTGGTCGCCGCTTCCGTAGCCGTTCAGCCGGGGGATCCCCTCGCCCTTGAGCACCTCGATCTGCCCCGGCTGGGTTCCAGCCTGGACGTCGAGGTCGGTCTCACCGCCGATGATGGGGATCTTGATGGCGGCGCCGAGAGCGGCCTGGGTGAGGTGGAGCTCCACCTCGCAGTAGATGTCAGCGCCCTCCCGGGCGAAGCGATCGTCCGGCGTCACGTGGAGCGCCACATAGAGATCGCCCGGAACGGAGCCTGCCGGACCGGCCTGACCCTTGCCGCCAATGCGTAGGGACTGCCCATCGTCCACCCCGGCGGGGACGGTGACGTTGAGCTTCTCCTCGGTCTCCTGACGCGCCGAACCTTCGCAGGTGGGGCATTTTTCGCGGATGATGTTGCCCGCGCCGTGGCAGGTGGGGCAGGTCATGCGCGCGGCAAAGATGCCCTGGCGGTGCATTACGGCGCCCTGGCCCTGGCAGGTCATGCAGGTGGTGGGGGCAGTGCCGGGTTTGGCCCCCGTGCCGCTGCAGGTGTCGCAGGGCACGTAGCGTTGGACCGTGACATTCTTGGAGACTCCCCTGACGGCCTCTAAAAACTCCAGCTCAAGCTCCACCACGATGTCCGCGCCTCGCCGGGAGGAGCGGCGCCGGCGACCGAAGAGATCACCGAAATCACTGAAGAGCGAGCCGAAGTGGGAGAAGATGTCGTCCACGTCGCCAAAGCCGCTGAACCCGGCCTGCTGGGGGCCATCGTGGCCGAAGCGATCATAGAGCTGCCGCTTCTCTGGGTCGCTGAGCACTTCGTAGGCTTCGGCCGCCTCCTTGAACTTATCCTCTGCCGCGGGGTTGTCCGGGTTGCGGTCCGGGTGGAACTGTACGGCCTTTTTTCGATAGGCGGTTTTGATCTCCGGCGCCGAGGCGTCAGGGGCAACGTCCAGGACTTCGTAGTAGTCTGTTTTGGCCATGGCCAGCACAAGGTAAGGTCGGCACACGCCGCTGTCAATGCGAACCTGGGGACCGGGGTCTGGGGTAGGGCCCGGGGGTCAAGGGGGACGTTTTTGGCACCGATGTTTGCGGGGTGGCGGTTGGCGCGTGGCCCGTCCACGGTCCCAGGTGGCCTGGAATCGCGCCCAGATCCTCCGTAGTAGAACGCACTCCTGCTGATGGAACACGGTCAGGTCCAGACGCGCTGTGTCCGCGAGCTCGGTGGCCACGTAGAGCTGGTGGCCGAGTCGGGCCAGGTGGCGCACTTCACCGTGGAGCCGATGTCGTTGCAGGATCTTTCCGTTGCGCAGGTTCCACAGTCCCACGGTGCCGTCGGCAAATCCCACCGCCAGGGTGGACAGGGGGCCTTCGGCCAACCGGGTAACCGGCTGGGCGGGGGTGGACTCGAAGGGGCGTCCGAGCCGAGTATCGTCTCCCTTTCGTCCCATGAGCTCCACGGTGCCGTCCCGGAACCCCAGCACCACGTGGTCGTCGGTGACCAGCGCTGCTGTGACGCCGGGATCCACCGGGAAACGCCGTAGGGGCCGGGCTTGCCCATCGAAGACGTGGAGGTGCCGGGATGTGGCCACCAGCAACCGCGAACCCGAGAGGGTGATCAGGCCGGCGCCGCTGGGGACCAGGACCCGCAGATCGCTGCTTGCATCTTTGGCCACCGAGACTTTTCCCCGGGCCAGTCCGACCACCCCCCCTCCCAGAGGCAGCGCGGTTTCGATGCCCTTCCAGGATCTGGTCCAGCGGGGACTGCCCTGGGCGACGTCCCACAAAGTGACTCGGTCGGCCTCAGGGATAATGGTGAGGCGACGACCCTCGGGGGAGGAGTGCAATGGGTGCTTGGTGCGGCCCACGGCGAAGAGCAGGCGCGTCTGGGCGGGACCGGCGGACCTGCCCAGGGGGGCCTCCGGGTGACCGAAGCCAGTGAGCGTCACCAGCCCACGCCCGGTGACTAGTCGCGGCTCGGGTTTCCCCAGCAGCAGGGGTGCTCGCCACTGGCTCAGACCTGTGGACAGGTTCCACAGCCGCACCGTGTTGTCGTCGCTTCCAGAGGCCAGGAGTCCGCCCCCCGGGGAGAAGGCCACGCGGTTGACGTCCATGGTGTGGCCGGTCAGGATCGAGTGGAGCTTACCCGTCCGTACCTCCCACACGCGGATCTGTCGGTCCCGACTCGCGGTGGCCACGAAACGGGAGTCCGGGCTGATGGCTACGCCCCAGAGAAAGTCAGTGTGTCCGCGCAGAACCCGCGCTTCGCCCGTGGCCAGATCCCAGATGCGCACGGTCTTGTCGTAACTGGCCGAGGCGACGAACTCACCGTTGGGCGCGTAGGCCACCGCGGAGACCCGGTGCTCGTGCCCGCGTAGTATGCGCGCCTTGCCCGTTGCCAGGTCCCAGATGCGCACGGTCTTGTCCCAGGCTGCCGACGCGAGATGTTTGCCGTCCGGGCTGAAGGCCACCCCGAAGACCCGGTTCGTGTGGCCGCGGAGCACCCGGGAGTGGCCGGTCTGTAGATTCCACACCCTGATGGTGCGGTCCCAGCTCCCCGAGGCCACGGTGCGGCCGTCGGGGGAATAGTCGAGGCCGTAGATGCGAGACGTGTGCCCGCGCAGCACCCGCGCCTTGCCCGAGGCCAGGTCCCAGATGCGTACGGTCTTGTCCCAGGCCGCGGACGCCAGCTCCAGGCCGTCAGGTCGGTAGGCCACGGCGATGACACGGGCGGTGTGGCCCTCCAGGGTGCGTGATTGACCGGTATGTATATTCCACAGCCGTACCGTTCGGTCCTGGCTGGCCGAGGCGAGCTGGGCACCATCGGGGCGGAAGGCCACCCCGGAGACCCAGCCCGAGTGACCGCTGGCCGGCCGGGGCGGGGGAGTGCGCAGATCCCAGAGCCGTAGGGTGCGGTCATAGCTCCCTGAAGCCAGGAGGTCGCCGTTTCCGGAGAACCCGAGGCTGCTCACCCGGGCGTCATGGGTGCCCAGGATCCTCGAACGCCCCGACTTGAGCTCCCAGAGCCGGATGGTGCGGTCTGTGGAGCCCGAGGCGAGGCGCCGGCCCAGGGGATCGAAGGCCAGGCTGGTGACCTCGCCGCGATGACCGCGTAGCACGCGCGCCTTGCCCGTGTCCAGGGTCCACACCCGCACGGTACCGTCCTCCCCGGCAGAGGCCACCTGGCCATCGGAAGGTCCGCTCGCCACCGCCGCCACCGAGTCGGTGTGCCCCAACAGTACGCGGTTGGATCGGCGCCGCAGGTCCCAGACGCGCACGGTCCTGTCTTCGCCGCCGGAGAAGAGCAGTCGCCCTGAGGGAGAGAAGCTGACGGTGGTGACGCGGCCCTGGTGGCCCTTGAGGGTCACGGCGTTCTTTCGGCTCAGCGTCCAGACCTTGATCGTACCGTCCCCCGCCGCTGAGGCCACACGATCACCGGTGGCGTCGAAGGCCACGCCATACACGCGGTCCAGGTGGCCCGATAGGACGCGGGACTTGCCGGACTTCAGAACCCAGATGCGAACGTTTCCGTCGCCGGCGCCGCTGGCCAGCAGACGGCCCTGGGGGCCGAAGGCCAAGCTGAACACCTCCTTGCGGTGGCCGCGCAGCACGCGCACGGTACCGGTGGCCCAGTCCCATAGCCGGATGGTGCCGTCGTAGCAACCCGTGGCCACGCGGCGGCCGTCTGGAGCGGTGGCCACGGAGAAGACCGACTCGGGGTGCATTCCCCGGAACTTGAGAGGTTGGCGCTCCAGCGCCGCATAGAGGGCCCGAGCGCCGGCGGAGTCGGCCACCTCGAAGGAGGCCCGAAGCTTCGCCCTGGCCTCGGCGAAGTCTTGCCGCAAACGCGCGGCTTGGGCGCCTTCGAGCAGCGCCAGGGAGAGTCGCATACGGGCCGTCTTGCGCGCCGCCACGGCCTCGTTGCGGGCCTGGCGGGCGCGGCGTTCTTTGATCCGGACCCACACGAAAGCCGCCGCCGTCACGGTGAACAGCAGGAGCCCGCCCAGGAGTCCGAACCGCAGGCGGGCGAGGCGCGAGGACTGCACCTGGGCCTCGTTGGCGCTGCGGCTGATGAACTGGTCCAGGTCCTCGGTGAGCTGACTCTGGGTGCGCTCGCGCCAGTCGACGGCTTCGGCCAGAGAGAGGCCGCGCCACAGGTCCTCGACGCGCCGCCCGCGCCGCTTCCACTGGTCCAAGGCGGCCTGGAGGTCCGCCTGGAGGTTGATATCATCCAGACTTTCTTCCCGCCAGCGCCGCAACTGCTCCCAGCGGGTGATTAGGGATTCGTGTACCAGCTCCAGCAGCGACACCGCGGTGTCTCCTACCAGGGCCCGACGGCTCACCACCAGACGGGACGCCACCAGGTGCGCCACGGCCTCCTCGGCGCCTGGGCCCACCTGCTCAATGAGGAGCTGCTCCTGGGCCGTGGCGCGGGTGGACTCGGGCGTGACCAGGCTGATGAGCACCTTCCGGGCCGCTCTCGCGGCGTCCCCCATGAGCCCCCCGAGCACCTGATCGGCGTGGTCCGCCAGGGCCCCGGCGACCCCTCCTATGGCCTCATAGGTGGTTCGGCGAAGCACCTTGGCGTCACGATCTCGGCCCTCCCAGAGCCGTTGGGCGGCGAACTGCAGCAGCGGTAGGCCCGCCTGCTCGTGGGCCACCTCCGCGACCATCTCGCCCACCATGTGCTCGTCCGCGAATCGGTAGCCCACCCGGGCCAGGGGTTGGGTGAGCGTCTCGTCGAGGGCCTCGGCGTTGGGCGTGCGGATGACTACGATTCCCCGGGACACCTCGCTGACGAACTCGGGGACCACTGCGAGCCGCCCGAGGAAGTCATCCCGCAGGGTGAGCACCACCCGGACGGCCCCATCGGGATCGTCGCCGGCGTACAGCAGCGCCTTGCAGACGACCTCGCGTACCCGGGGATCGTCGACCAGGGTGAACAGCTCCTCGAACTGATCTATCACCAGGATGATGCGGCCCTGGTTGCGCCGAGCGCGCCTCCGGAGCAGGCGGCCGAGCAGGGCCGGCTCCTGGAGGAGTCGTCCGGCGAGGTCTCGGCGGCTTTGGGCTAGGGACAGATCGGGAGCCGGCGCGCCGCTCGCGCCATCGGTGCTCCCTGCGTTGGACTCGAGACGCCCGGCCATGGCCAGCAGGGGGTTCGAACCCGGGCGCAGAACCAGGGTCTCCCAGGGGCCGAGGGACTCCAGTCGCGGCAGCACACCCGCTTGGACGAAGGAGGACTTGCCCGCACCGGAGGGTCCCACCACCGCCACCAGGGCCACCTCGCGCAGCCGCTCTACAAAGGCGGCGATCTCCGTGTCCCGGCCAAAGAAGAGGTCGGCGTGGGCCTTGCGGAAGGGCATCAGACCTCGGAAGGGACTCTGGACCCCGGCCCCATCGCCGCGCTTGCCATCGCGGTCGTGGATGAGCCCGGTGAGGAGGTCGGCGAGCTCGGCGGCGCTGGGGCGCGTCTGGGCATCCCGTCGCAGACACCGCTCGCACAGCCCCGCCAGGGGGCGTGGGATCGTGGCGTCCACATCCCGGGGGGAGGGGGGGCTTCGGGTCGGGTCGGTGACCTGCTCGTAGATGGCCACGGGGGATCCTACGAAGGGGCGTTCCCCCGTTAGGATCTCAAAGAGTGTCACGCCAAAGGCCCAGATGTCGGTGGCCGGGCCCAGGTCCTCGTGCTGCCACTGTTCCGGAGCCATGTAAGGCGCCGTGCCGCGCAGGGCCGACTGGTCGTCCCTGCGCTGTCGCTCGTCCGCGGTGAGATCCCGATCTCGATCCCGATCCCGATCTCGATCCCGATCCCGATCTCGATCCGGATCCTGGTCCCGGTCCCGGTCTTGGTCCCGGTCTTGGTCCGCCGGTCCGTCGGCGTTCGGGTCCGGTGCCGAGTCAGGTGCCGGGGCCACGTCTCCACTGCGCTGCTCGAGGGACGGCATCACCGGGCGTTGCACCAGCTTTGCCAGGCCGAAGTCGAGCACTCGCAGCCGTCCATCCCGGGGTAGGAAGATGTTTTCGGGCTTGAGGTCGCAGTGCAGGATGGACTGCCGGTGCGCTTCGGCCAGGGCCACGGCCACCCGGCGCGCGATCTCCAGGGCCTCGCCGGCCAGGATCTTGCCGTCCTTGAGCCGCGTCCGCACCGAGACGCCGGGCAGGTACTCCAACGCCACATAGGGGCAGCCGCGCACCTGGCCGAGTCCGTAGATGGTGACGATGTTGGGGTGGTTGAACCGCGCAGTGGCCCGGGCCTCGAAGAGGAACCGCTCCACCGAGCCCGCCGAAGCCACCAGGTGTGGGTGAACCAGCTTGAGCGCGACCTTGCGCCCGAGCAGCACGTCTCTGGCCAGGTACACCGCTCCCATTCCGCCCCGGCCGATGGCGCGGATCACCTCATACTGATCCACGCGCTCGCCGGCATGGAGGGTCAGATCCCCGTCCCCCTCAGAGCCGGACTCGGGCGGATCCCCGATCTGGGGCAGGGTAGGCTCGATGCCCGTGGTAGATATTTGATCCTCGGAAACCGGTTCGGCCTCCTGGCCCACGGCCTCCTGGCCCACGGCCTTCTGACTTACGGCCTCCTCGATGGCTGAGAGCAGCTCCGCCGGGGAGAGGGTATCGGTGTCGTGCTCGCTCCCAGGCTCCTCGACATTCGCCGTGTCCGCGCCCACCTGACTGGCCATGGCCTCAAGCAGCCGCTCGGCGTCCATGCCCAGGGCGTCCCCGCGCTGCTGGAGCACCCGTACCTGTCCGGCCCGCTTCTGGGCGGCCTCTTTGTCCAAGCCAATGGCTCGCAGTAGTCGAATGAGCCGTTCCAAGTCCGTAGCCATAACCCTCAAAACCTACGCCATACGCCCACCACCTTCAACCGCCTCTTGCGCGATGGGCACGTCAAACCAGGGTCCGGAGATAGTCGATTGCGGGGCTGACCCGGATGTCGTCCGGGGAGCGGTAGTGCTTGGTGCCGGTGGCGCTGAGCTGCCAGGCGTCGGCTGAGGGGAAGCGTTTCTTCAGGTAGCGGAGACCGCGGTCCACTTTGGCATCGGACCACTTACATTCTATCAGCGTTATGGGCTTTCGGTTCAGAGTGAGGACGAAATCCACCTCGCGTCCATCCACATCTCTGAAGTACCGAAGCTCCATGTCCAGCCCTTCGACGTCCTGCTGATGATGCACCCATTTGAGTAGCTGGGCCGCAACCAGGTTTTCAAAACGCTGGCCCTTCTTTGCCACGAGGGTCCAGTCGTACTGGTAGTGTTTCTGGGCCTTTTTTAGCGCTCGTAGACGCGGTGCCCCGAAGGGCGGAATGCGAAAAATCGCGTAGAGGTTTTCCAGGATGGACAACCAACGGCTGAGCGTCTTGTGGCTGACCTGGAGATCGCCGGACAGTGAATTGATGGAAAGCGGTGATCCCACGACTTCGGGTAGGCGCAGCATCAGCAGCTCTAGCTGTCCCAGGTCGTTGACACGCTCCAGGCTGGTGATTTCCTCACGCACCAGGCGGTCTCGGTAGCTCCGTGACCAACGCCTGGCGGAGCGCTCCGACCCCGCAAGAAAGGGCTCAGGGAAGCCTCCCAGGAGCAGCAAGTCGGAAAGGTCCTCGGGGGTTCTAAGGTCCAGCTCTGCCACGCTCAGGGGGTGCAGTCGAAGATAGTGGTAGCGCCCCTGCAGAGAATCACCGCCGAAACGATAGTGTTCCAGGCGGGCGCTGCCTGTGACGAGAATGCGTTGCGTTCCCGGGCCGTCGTAGAGCCCTTTTAGGTAGTTTCGCCAGCGCCGATACTTGTGAATCTCATCGAATACGAGCAGCGGGACATCTGGCAGCTCTCGTCTCAGGATTTGCTCCCGGTGTTCGGGGACGTCATAGCTCAGATAGCCGCGTTCATCCGACAGCAGCTGACGGGCAAGCGTCGTCTTTCCTACCTGCCGCGGTCCCCCCACGAAGACCATCTTACTCTTCAAATCGTCGCCAACCTGTTTCTCTAGATAGCGCGTGATCATAGGGAAATTTTGCAATTATTTTGGAGTAAAGTCAAAATAAATCGCGAGTTTTTTGGAGTGTGGGTGAATTTAAGTGCGAATATTTGGGTGGACAGGATGGGGCGGGTGGACAGGATGGGGGGCGGGTGGCTATGGTGCTGGGGATATGGATACGGATCTAGAAAAGGCGCTGGTGGAGCGGGACGAGCTGGCGGATGAGATCATCCGGAAGCACATGAAGTATGCGGTCATGGGGGGCTCCATTCCGGCGCCGGTGATCGACCTGGCCGCGGTGAGCGCCGTGCATCTGGCCATGCTCAAGGAGCTGGCTGCGAACTATGGGGCGACCTTTGATGCGCGGAGCGCGCGGGCCTTCATGACGTCGGTGAGCGGTGCGCTGGCCGGGCTGACCGCGGCCCGGGTGGCCGTCAGCCTCATGAAGATCCTGCCGGGGGTGGGGTGGACTACGGGTTCCGCGGCGCAGGCGGTGATCACGGGCGCGACCACGTTTGCTTTGGGGCGTCTGGTGCGGCGGCTTTTCCGGGAGAATCGACCCCTGGATGAGCTGGCCGTGTCCACCGCCACCGAGGAGCTGATGAGCTACTTCGAGGACGGCAAGGACTCGGCGGCGGCGATCCTCAAGCGCCTGACAGCGCATTTCTCGCGGGGAGATAAGTAGAATGACGACGCCGGATGATTTCTCGAAGACCGAACCGAAGACTGACAAGAAGGCCGGACCGAAGGCCGATAAGAAGATCCTGACGCAGATCTCCCCACGGGCCTTTGAGCACCCGTTGGACCGAAGCGCTATACAGATCCTGCAGAAGGTCCCGGGGCTGGACTGGGTGGCGAAGAAGTTCATCGCCACCATCGGGGACAAGCGCATGCGGCTGTACTTTCTGGCCTCGGCGGTGCGGGTCAACGAGAACCAGTTCTCGCGGGTGCATGGGCTTATTTTGGAGGCCTGTAGGGTGCTGGATATCCAGAGGCCGCCCGAGGTCTTTGTCATGCAGGACTTTGTGGTCAACGCCGCCGCCATGGGGGTGGACAAACCCTTCATCGTGTTGACCTCGGCGCTGGTGGAGACCATGTCTCCCGAGGAGCTGCAGGCGGTGATCGCCCACGAGCTGGGTCACATCATGTGCGGGCACGCCCTGTACACGACCCTGCTCATCATCATCCTCAAGGCGTGGCATTTTCTGCTGGGTATTCCCGGTGGGAGCTATGCCGTTTGGGCCGTCTTGCTGGGGCTCATGGAGTGGAGCCGCAAGGCGGAGCTTTCCGCGGATCGAGCCGGGCTGCTGGTTACCCAGGACCTGGCGGTCAGCCACCGGGTGGACATGAAGCTCGCCGGCGGCAAGCTCACCGATGAGATGAGCATCGCCGAGTTTAAAAAGCAGGCCGCCGAGTACGAGGCAGCGGGGGACGTCCTGGACAGCGTGCTCAAGTTCCAGTTGCTGCTGGTCCAGTCGCACCCGCTCCCGGTGTTGCGGGTGGTGGAGCTGCAGAAGTGGGTGGACTCGGGGAAGTATCAGAAGATCCTGGACGGCGACTACGAACGGCGCGGCGACGATCCGGAGAAACCCTGGGTCGAGGACGTCAAGGACACGGCCCAGGACTACCGACAGGCCTACGACGACTCCCAGGATCCGCTGGTGGCCACCCTGAGGGACTTCACCGAGGGTGCGGCGGCCACGGGGGTGGAGGTCTTCTCCTTTCTGCGCAGGAAGCTCACCGAGGCCTCCGATGCCGCACGGGAGAAGGTAGCCCAGGACCCGGCCGACGGGGCGCCGCGAGTCCCAGGCCCGCCAGGCGAGGCGCCGTCCACCGCCGGCGGCGCCGGGGCGGATCCCCCTGAGGAGGAATAGCACCTGTCACCCTTAGAGGGCGTAGGGCGCCGGTCGTGCTAGTATTAACGTCATGCTGGTTAAGGGCGCAGTGATCAAACCCATGGTTCGCTTCGTCAGGGAGCGGTACGGGGCGTACTACCAGGCGTGGCGCAAAAAGCTCAACGCAGAGACGCGCACGGTGATGGAGCACGGCATCGTCTCCTCCTGGTATCCCATCGAGCGCGCCATGATCGAGCCCACCGGGGTCCTGTGCGAGGTCGTGAAGGAACCGGCCGATGACGTGGCCTGGGCTCTGGGTCGGTTCAGCGCTGACTTTGCCCTGCGCGGTCTCTTCCGGATCTTCGTGCGGCTGGGCTCCCCCGCCTTCATCGCCAACCGCGCTAGCCATGTCTTTTCTACGTACTACGACAACGCCGTGCTGCGCGTTCACGCCTCCGGCCGTCGGCACGCCACCTTGTATCTCCTGGAGTTCGCTGAGCCGCACCGGCTCGTGGAGCGCCGCATCGGCGGCTACATGGAGCGCGCAGTGGAGATCAGCGGTGCTCGGGACGTGAAGTCCACCGTGGTGAGCTCCCTGTCCGACGGGGACGAGCGCGGCGAGTTCCACTTCACCTGGCGGTAATTTCTCCGGCCTTTTTTCCGGCCTTTTTTCCGGCCTTTTCTCCGGCCTTTTCCCCGGCCTTTCGTCCAGACCTCCCGGCCTCTTCGTGGGCCACGATCTACACCACTGGACCCCCGTGGGCGGTCACGCCTATTTGACCACCACCAACGACGGCGGGGTGGCTGTGAAGAAACAGGTGGTACACCTCGGCGATCGCGGCCGCACGCAGCGCACGGTCCTCACCGTGCGGTCCATCGCCACGCAGCCCGTGACGGTGGAAATCTTCGAGGCCAATCCCCTGTGGCGGGGCGAGGGAAAGCTCACCTTCAGTCGGCCGCCGGTGACCGAGAAGGAGCGGGGGCAATTTCACCGGTGGAAGGTCACGGTCAAAGCGAAGGGCAAGGTCGCCGTCACCATGGACTTTTTGCCCGCACCGCCCCGGCGGCCCAGACCTGTCCTTCGTCCGACTCCGACTCTCCGGCGGCGACGTTCGCCCCAGTAGCCTTCCGGAGCCCCGGAGATTGCTCCGCTTTCACGGGTAGTCCCTTGACCCATCCACTGTTGGGGAGATAGACATATGTTCCATGACTGTGCTCTCCAATGTCGTCACTCCCGGTGACGAGCCGCTTCCTCCCGCTGGTCCCGATGGCGAGGGGAACCGGAAGCCCAAGCTCATCCGCGCGTTCTTTCACATCTTCATGGGGGTCGCCTGCGTAGGCATGTACCAGTTCGTGGTCAATAAGGGCATGGCGCTGGTGTTACTGTCCGGTTTTGTAGTGTTTTTCGGCGCTGTGGAGATCCTCCGACGCTTCTCCAAGCGGATCAATGATTTTTGGACCGACCGGGTCTTTAGAATGGTTGGGCGGCCCCAGGAACGCCACCGAATCAACTCCGCCAGCTACTATTTGTGGGGCATGACCCTGATCGCCATTGTCGCCCCCAAGACCATTGTCTGCGCGGCGCTGCTTGTGCTTGCCTTTGGTGATCCCGTGGCGTCCGCCATCGGCTATCGCATCAAGCTCCTTCGCTTCAAGAATGGAAAGAGTCTCGGCGGCAGTCTCTCTTTCGTGCTGGTCGCGGGCCTCGTTGCTGGGCTCTACCTGGGGATCTTTGGCGGGATGACCACGGCGGGGTGGCTCGGCCTCGCGGTGGTTATGGCTCTGGCCGGCGCCGCGGCGGAGCTGTTTAATGGTAGGCTTGATGACAACTTCGCGATTCCCGTGGCCTGCGCCGGCGTGGGGATGGTCTTTTCCTCATTGCCCTTTACGTAGCCGGCCGAAACGCGTAGTAAGCCGGCTATGCTGATCTCTTGCCACGACCTGACCAAGACCTTCTGGGATCAGGCCCTATTTGAAGGGATCTCCGTCACCGTGGGGGCCGAGGACCGTATCGGCATTGTTGGTCCCAACGGTTCCGGTAAGTCCACGCTGCTGCGGATCCTCGCCGGCTCCGAGGAACCGGATGAGGGGGAGCGGGTCGCGCGCAAGGATCTGCGCATGGGATTCGTGGACCAGGATCCGGGCTTTGACGGGGACCAGACGGTCACCGAGGTGCTCATGGCAGCGCTGGCCGCCGCACCGCCGGAGCCCTCTGAGGACGAGACGGACCATGCGGTGCGTGCGAGCATTACCCTGAGCAAGCTCGGCTTCCCCGATCCCCATCAGCGGGCGGGGACGCTGTCGGGGGGCTGGGGCAAGCGCCTCGCCATCGGCCGGGCGGTGGTGTTGGAGCCCGACGTGCTCCTGCTCGATGAGCCCACAAACCATCTGGATCTCGAGTCCATCGTCTGGCTGGAGTCCTACCTGCGGTCGGCTCGCTTCGCCTATGTGGTGGTGAGCCACGACCGGGCGTTCCTGCAGCAGATTGCCAACCGTATGCTCGAGCTGGATCGCCGCCACCGGGGGGGGATCTTGTCGGTGAAGGGCGGTTACACTGACCTGTTGGAGCAGCGGGATGCGGCCCTGGTGGCCCGGGCCCAGCACATGGAGGGGTTGGCCTCCAAGGTCCGCCGGGAGGTGGAGTGGCTCCGGCGCGGCCCCAAGGCGCGCACCACCAAGGCCCGGGGGCGTATTGACGAGGCGCATCAGCTCATCGACGAGCTGGCCGATCTCAAGTCCCGGGACCTAGGCGGTCGGGCCGGCATCGACTTCTCCGCATCGGGCCGCAAGACCAAACGCCTGCTCGTCGCCACGAACCTGGGCAAGTCGTTGGGGGGGCGGCGACTGTTTGGCGAGTTGGATCTGCTGCTCCGCCCCAAGGAGCGCCTCGGCCTCGTGGGTCCCAACGGGAGCGGCAAGACCACGCTGCTGCGGGTCATCGCCGGGGAGCTTATGCCCGACGAGGGACACATCCGTTCTGCCCAGCACCTGCAGGTGGTGTACTTCGATCAGCGACGGGAGCAGCTAGACCAGACGCTGACTCTGCGTCGGGCGCTGTGCCCCGACGGCGACACGGTGCAGTATCAGGGGCGTCCGGTGCATGTGG
Organism: Deltaproteobacteria bacterium; assembly: GCA_029938605.1. Taxonomy (GTDB): domain Bacteria; phylum Myxococcota_A; class Polyangia; order HGW-17; family JAJRWW01; genus JAJRWW01. The sequence continues at coordinate 22,921 of JAOZUO010000066.1, forward strand.
CGAGCTGGTCTCGGCGGTTCCTCTTCCGTTCTGAGCAGCTCGACACGCCGCTGGACCGTCTTAGCGGTGGCGAGCAGGCAAAAATTCTCATCGCCCGGCTCATGCTGCGCCAGGCCGACGTGCTGCTCCTGGACGAGCCCACCAACGATCTCGACATCCCCACCCTGGAGGTGCTCGAGGAGAGCCTCAGCGATTTTCCAGGCGCGGTGGTCATGGTCACCCACGACCGGTACATGCTCGATCGCCTCTCCACGGTGCTGCTGGGGATAGACGGCAAGGGCGGCGTGGGGTTCTACGCCTCCCAGGACCAGTGGGATCAGGAGCGCAAGGCCCAAAAGAAGTCCCAACGCACCGCGGATCGGGACGGCGGTCTGTCAGGTAAACACCGGCGTCCCCGACGCAAAAAACCCCTGACCTATAAAGAAGAGCAGGAGCTCGCCGGCATGGAGGACCGCATCACCGCCGCCGAGGAGCACCTCGCCACCCTCCAGGCGCCCCTCTCCGATCCGGAGCTCGTCGCCGACGCTGACAAGCTCCAGCAGGCCTACGCCCAAGCTGAGGAGGCCCAGGCCCAGGTCGACGCCCTCTACGCCCGTTGGACTGAGCTGGAGACCAAGCTCGAGGCCGGCGAGGCTCAGTAGATCCGGGGCCGACCCGAACGAGGCTAGTTTTTCAGCTCTCGCACCATGCGCTGGTGGGCGGGACTGAGGCGGCCCGATGGAACCTTGCGGACCATGCGCGCGATGATCTTGCGGAGATCCCGGTCCCCCCTGCCGCCGCGATCAATGCCCTCCAGGAACACCTCCAGAGCCCGGCGATACAGCTCCTGGGCCCGTTCGAGGTTGCCTTCGTGGGCGTAGATCTCCGCGTCGGTTTCGACCAGGGACGCATAGGCCTTGATCTTGAACCAGCGGCCGAGCATGCGCGCGGTGCTCGCGGGGTTGAGCACGTCCAGGAAGTGGGGCTGGTGCCCGAGCAGCTCGTCACAGGCGTCGCCCACGGCCTCATGGGCCTGGACGTACTTCTTTTTGTCCCGCATGCCGGCGATTCGACGTATGGCATCGCCGAGCTGCTTCACCAGCCGCATGATGTAGTCGTTGGTGATCATGGGTTCTCCCGCGATGGGGGCAGAGGTTAGTCGACGGGGTGGATGTAACCGTTGACGCGCTCCACGCGCCCGTTCTTGTCAAGCTGGGCCTTGAGCCAGCAAAGCATGGTGTTCTTCCGGCCGTCCTTGAGCTCGAAGGAGAAGGTCAGCTGCAGGGGCTCGAACTGCTTCTTCCTAACGCAGCTCAAGACATCGTTTTCGACGGACGGATACACCACGGACAGTCGCGTTTCGTCCACGCTACGCCCACGGAGCTTGGGGAGATCCTCGTTCACGAAGTGGCAGAAGCTGTCGTTGGCGTAGGTGATGCGGCCCTTGGTGTTGACCTGGAACATGGGGAAGGGGCACTGGTCCACCATGGGTTGGTGTACGGGGGCCTTCTTCTTGGAGAGCGCAGGCCGCTCCCCGGTGGTGTTGTTGCGCCTACGGGCTCCGGGGAAGTCGTACATGGCCATCACCGTGCGAAGCTGGAAGATGACCTGTCCCATGGATGGCTGCCGGTCGGCCGGCTTTTTTTGCAGCATCTCCATGATGATCGCCTCCACGCGGCTCTCGAGGGGCTCGGTCATGCGCATGGAGGGAGGATCGGGTACGCTGTGGAGCTGGTGATCAATGACCTCGTCCATGGGGCCGGTGAAAGGCACCGTGCCGGTGAGCATCTCGTATAAGAGGTTGCCCAGGGCGTAGATGTCCATGGAGGGCTGGGGAGACTCTCCGTTGATCAGCTCCGGCGGCATGTACTGCGGCGTGCCGCCCACCTCCACGTCGGCCAGCTTGACGTTTTGGGTTCGAGGCCGGGAGAGGCCGAAGTCGATCATCTTGATGTGCAGTCGCTGACGCCTGTCCGTGGGCGTTCTACACAGAAACACGTTCTCCGCCTTGACGTCGCAGTGGATGATGCCGATGCCGTGCATGTGGTGCAGCGCCTCGGCCACCTGCAGCGCGATCTCGAGGGCCTGGTGCACCTTGAGGTAGCCCGCGCGGCCCAGGCGGGCGTGGAGGGTCTCGCCCTTGAGGTACTCCATGACGATGAAGGAGCCGAACTCCTCGTCCACGCCGAAGTCGATGATCTGGACAATGTTGGGGTGGTCCAACTGGCTCGCGGTCTTTGCCTCCCGCAAGAAGATCTGCCGCACTCGGGTCAACATTCCAGGCTTGGCGTCGATGACCTTGAGCGCGAACTCCTTGTCCATGTGGATGTGCGCGACCCGATAGATCTCGGACATGCCTCCCGAGCCCACCTTCTCCACGATGCGGTAGCGAGAGCCGATGGGCGCGGTGGTGTCGCTCTTGGCGGCCGATCGGTTGAGGGCGCCGCCTTTCCATACGTTGGTGATGGCGCGCTTGCGTTTGGGGCGGCTAGACTGAGGTTGCAATCCTTCTTGGCTCTCGCCCTCGTCTAAGCTCTCGTC